>QZKO01000087.1 GCA_003599505.1 Nitrospiraceae bacterium
TTTTCATAATATCCTCCTCCTTTTAATTTTTATTCAGCAACCCGCTCTTTTATCCATTTGCTCTCAATCAAACCCTGAGAAAGAAAGGGATCGCTCATTTCGGGGAAGAAAGTCTTTGATGCCGCCGGCTACACAGGTATCTCCAGCAGGATCTTCTCGTAGTTAACCATCGGAGTCGTCTTCTCCCTGCCGTCTTTTGTCTTCTTCAGTTCGATCAGCCCGGCGTCGGCAAGGAATTTAACGTCGTTAAAAGTATTTTTGATGTCCCTGTGCAGAAGCTTCGCAAGTTCGTATATCGATTGAGGATGGTTTTTCCTGATAGTTTTCAGTATCCTTAACCGCTCCTCCGTCAGGACCTTTCTCATGGCCTCAAAACTTGCAAACGAGACGCCTTCATGTTTTGTCACCTTGCGGCCCTTATGAAGTTTTCCCATGACATCCTTGACTTCATTAAAAAGCTCTTCATCGGACTTTATAGATATTTTTATGTTTCTAACCCTCACCAGTCGTCTCCTTGAATTTTCTGACATCTTTCATGAAATCCTTCCAGAGTTGTTCAATGCTCTCGAATTTGTAGGGATGCTCAGTTTCTTTAAAATGTTTATGGTCTCCTTTACACTCTGCATTGTCATAGCAAACGATACGTTCGTTATTGACTATGAATGCAAAAGAATATTTAAATCCATGCGGCCTCTCTTTGCTCTGAGGCACCTTCCATATTTTAATTTCCTGAAAAGATGTCTCATTGAAATATCTTTTCTCATGAAAAACAAGCTCTCCCCTCATGTTGGTTTATTTTTACCATATATTGAGCCGGGTAGTCAAGCTGACTCCGTGTGGTCAGGCCTGCACATCTTGTTATCTTCAACTGCAACAAGTGAGAGCAGGCCTTCACAGTTGTTCCACAACTTATCTTCTTTCTTGACTTAATCGGACGCTTCGTTTATTTTATTAGAGTAATTGCTCTAATTATTGTTTGGATGTCATTGAGCGACGAATTACCGTCGAGCAGATGAAAAAATTGACCACAAAAGACAGGATCGTCGATGCCGCGTTAAGGCTCTTCAATGAAGAAGGGACGAAGGCGGTGACCACGAACCACGTGGCAGCGGCCGCCGGCATAAGCCCGGGCAACCTGTATTATCACTTCAGGAACAAGGAAGAGATAATCAGGGAGATATTTTCCAGGCTCGTTGAATTCACGAATTCCGAATCGACATACGGCGCCGGTTTTCGCGTGAAGCCGTCGATTGAGAACCTCGAGGAGGTCTTCAAGCGCGTCCTGACCTTGCATTGGGAATACAGGTTCCTGTACCGTGAATTCAACGCCCTGCTCAACAGGGACGAGGAGCTGAAATACAGGATCATTAAGTATCAGAAAGACCGGCTCATGGAAGTCAGGGAGAGCATCCGGGAGTTCATCAATGCGGGGATTTTCAGGAAAATGGATGATGCCGAGATCGAATTTGTGAAGACGACGCTGTGGATCATCGGCACATACTGGCACTCTTACCTTGAGGCCAACGGCAGGAAGATCACGAAGGCGAGGGTGGAGGACGGCATCGGAATGCTGAGAAGGTTTTTAAAACCTTATATGTACAAGCCATAAGCTGTAAGTCGTTAGCTTTAAGCTGAAAAGATTGTCTCTTACGTGTAACAAATAACGAATATTTTATAACGATCTTCCGGAGGTATGAATTATTATGAACACTAATTCATATACAAAAAAGGAGAAAATCCTGAGGCGGATATGGGGCATGCTCCCTTCGCTGTTTCTGGCGTTTCTGATCGTCATTGTCCTGGTAAACGCCTCGCGTATTAAAACTGAAAGTGAAAGGATAAAGGCTGAAAAACTGGCCTCGATGCATAAGGAGCGCCCGTCTGTAAACGTTGTGACCCTCGATATTAATCATCTGCCGGTGCGGGACAGTCTGGACCTTCCGGCGCAGGTCGAGGCATGGGTCGATCTTAAGGTATCCGCCGAGGTCCAGGGCAAGGTGCGCGAAATGCTTGTAACAGAAGGGCAGCATATCAAAAAAGGCGACCTTATTGCTGTCATCGACACGCGTGATTATGAGAATGAACTCGCGTCGGCCCGTGCGGAATATCTGTTAGCGGAGAAAAACCACACTCGTACAAAGGACCTCTTTGAAGAAAAACTTGTGACAAAGGCGCAGTATGACAGCGACCTGTCCAGGTTTGAAAACCTTAAGGCTTCGCTCAGGAACGCCGAGCTTCGGCTCGAAAGATGTCATATCAGGGCGCCCATAACCGGGATAATTAACCGTCTTGACGCCAAGGTGGGAATGCATCTGAATGTCCAGGACCCGGTAGCAGTCATTCTCGACATCAGCAGGGTCAAGGTATGCTCGGGCATACCCGAGTCCGACGTGGATGATGTGAGGAGGCTTGAACATTTCGATATCGCTCTTACCGCACTTGACAAGACAGTTAGGGGCAGGAAATATTTCCTCTCACGCAGTCCCGAATCCTTAGCGCATATTTACAAACTCGAGATAGTAGTTGATAATCCCGGCGGGGACATACTACCCGGCATGTTCGCGCGGGTGAATATCATAAAGAAGGAAGTAAAGGACGGCATTGCAGTACCCCTTTACTCCGTCATATCCCGCGGCGACGAGAAGTTTGTGCTCGTGGAAAACTCTGGTGCGGCGCACGCGCGGCCGGTCGAGACCGGCATCCTCGACGGTTGGAAGGTCCAGGTCACAAAAGGCCTCAGCGTGAACGACCATGTAATAGTAGTGGGCCACCGGGGTCTTGACGAGGGGCAGAAGGTAAACGTAATCCGCAGAATATCAAAGCCGGAGGAGCTGAGCAATTGAAACTTTCCGACGGCGCTGTAAGACAAAGAATAACCGTGATGGTGCTTGCCGCGATCATATTAGTCTTCGGCGCATACTGCTACAAAGTCCTGCCCCGTGAGAGCGAGCCCGACATTACCATTCCATATGTATTCATATCGACCCCCTACAAAGGAGTCTCTCCCTCGGATATCGAGACGTCGATCACGGTCCCGATAGAGAAGAAGCTCAAGGGCCTTGAGGGCGTTAAGAAGGTCCATTCGATAAGCTCCGAAGGCGAGTCCTCCATCAGCGTCGAATTCGTCACGGGCACCGATATCGACACAGCCATAGAAAAAGTCAGAAACAAGGTGGATGAGTCGAAGAATGATCTGCCGTCCGATCTTGAAGACGACCCGTCGGTCTTTGAAGTGAATTTTTCCGAGATGCCGGTCGTGGTATTTTCCCTCAACGGAACGTGCGGCAATCCCTGTCTTAAAAAGATTGCGGATGAGATAGAGGACGAGATAGAGGCCGTACCGGGCGTTCTCGAAGTGGATATCGCCGGGGCGCTCGAACGCGAGATCCGCATAGAGATCGAACCCGGTAAACTCGCCTACTACAACATCCCTGTCACTGCTTTACAGAATGTTGTTTCAAGGGAAAACCGGAACATATCGGGCGGTGCGATAAGGCTCGGGGACGGGCGTTTCCAGCTCAGGGTCCCGGGCGAATTCAGCGCCCCCGGTGAGATATACGGCCTTGTCGTAGGAACGCATAACGGCCAGCCTGTCTACCTGAAGGACCTTGCCGTCGTCAAGGACGGGTTCAAGGACGAGGTCAGCCGCTCACGCCTTAACGGCCGCGAGGCGGTGAACATTGCGGTCAAGAAACGGGCGGGTGAAAACATCATAGAGATAACAGACAGGGTCGATGAGATATTAGCGCGGCTGAGCGCCGGTTGGCCCAAGGGGACGGAGATCATCAAGGTAATGGACAAGGCAAGGGACATCCGGCTCATGGTCGACGACCTCAATAATAATATCCTCTCCGGTCTCGTGCTGGTAGTCGCCGTGCTTCTTTTTGCCATGGGTCTGAGGAACGCCGTGCTTGTGGGACTTGCCATACCTTTTTCCATGCTCCTGTCGTTCATCGTGCTTTATGCAATGGGGATTACGCTCAACATGGTCGTGCTCTTCAGCCTTACGCTTGCGCTCGGCATGCTCGTGGACAACGCGATTGTTATTGTTGAAAATATTTACCGCTACATGCAGCAGGGCGTGTCGAGGGTACAGGCCGCCATGCGCGCCACTTCCGAGGTCGCCTGGCCGGTGATTAACTCCACTCTTACAACGCTTGTGGCTTTTTTGCCCATGATCTTCTGGCCCGGGATTATGGGAGAATTCATGAAATATCTTCCTATCACCCTGATAGTGACGCTCTCGGCGAGCCTTTTTGTCGCGTTAGTGATAAACCCCGCGCTTGCCGCTTTTTTTATGAAGACAAAGGGGGGCGCCGGCCCCTCACTCGATCCGGAAGAGGCCTTTGCAGCCGGGGAAAAGCCGGTCGCGATCAGGGGGCGTATCCTTACCTTTTATTCCACTCTGCTTAAGTCCGCGCTCAGGCATCGCATCGCGGTGGTTTTGATAACCGCTGTTTTCATGATCATCCTTTTTCAGGGATGGTTTCTCGTGGTCGGACTTGAAAAGCCGGTAGAATTCTTCCCGCACATCGACCCGAGGTCCATGTATGTGAATATCGATGTCCCCGAAGGGTCCGATATCGATTACAACGACCGTATACTGAAACAGATCGAAATGCACATAAACGGAACTATGGACGGTCATGATTCAAACACGATGGAGGGCGCTTACAGGGCATCCTACGTTACGAAGAAGGATAGAGAAAACAAAGGCGGTCCAGGCGATCTTGAAAACATCGAATACATTTACACTCGCTCAATGGCCTTCCCCTCCGCAGGCTCCGCGTTTGAGCCCACTGCCGCGAACCACGTGGGGATACAGTTCCTTGAGCTGCAGGACCGGCGTGAACCTTCCTCTGAAACGGTCGAAAAGATACGTGAGCGAATAACGGACATCCCGGGCGCCAAGATAACCGTGGCAGAAGCAGAGGGTGGACCGCCGACAGGCGCGCCGATCAATATCGAAATATCCGGCGCGGACTTCAGCGTGTCAGGCAGGATTGCAGGCGAGATACGAAAAATTATCGCGCAGGTCCCTCACGTCGAAGACATCAGGGATGATTACGTGGAGGGTTCTCCTTCTGTGAGGGTGTCCGTAGACCGCCAGAAGGCCGCGCTCTTCGGGCTCACGACCGATTCAATAGGGTTTGCCCTCAAGACCGGGTACAACGGTCTCAATGTATCAACTTACCGCGAAGGAGATGAGGACTTTGACATAACAGTCCAGCTCTCCGACCCCGACAGGAGAGTGACCGACGTCCTTCGCGAGCTCATGGTGCCTGCGCAGGATGGCAGGCTCGTCCCGCTTACGACAGTCGCGAGGATCGATTTCACGGGGAGCCTCGGCAATGTCATAAGGATCAACCATGCGCGCGTTGTGACCGTAAAGGCCAATGTCGATGAGACAAAGATACCTGGACCGGCGGCGCGACAGGAGGCCGAGGAATTGCTGAAGAATTTCCCGCTCCCCCCGGGTTACAAGATAAAGTTTACCGGCGAATTCGAATTCCAGAAGGAGTCAGAGGAGTTTTTGACCAGGGCCTTTGTGGTGGCGCTCTTTCTCATATTCCTTGTCCTCGTTGCCATGTTCAATTCCGTCACACAGCCATTCATCATTATGACCTCGGTGCTCATGTCATTAGGAGGTGCATTCCTCGGACTTATATCGATAAGCTCTCCGTTCGGCATCATCATGACTGGTGTGGGAGTGATATCGCTTGCCGGGGTCGTAGTGAACAACGGTATAGTGCTTGTCGATTATACGAACAAACTCCGCGAGAGGGGAATGAACATACACGACGCGGTTGTCGCGGGCGGCGCGACCCGGCTGCGGCCCGTCCTCCTTACAGCGATAACGACCATACTCGGGCTTGTCCCCATGGTGACCGGGGTGTCCTATGATTTTCAGAACTGGAACATCTCATGGGTGAGCGAATCCACACAATGGTGGCGCACAATGGCTGTGGTTGTTATCTACGGTTTAATGCTTGCAACATTCCTGACCCTCATTGTAGTGCCGGTGCTTTATTCGCTCTTCGATTCGTTACACGGTACAACCGGCTCCTTTGTCGAAGGCGTCAGAAGGCTCTACTGGAAGCCGCTTGAATGGATCATGAGGAAGCCCGGCAGGGAGCAGAGCGATCAGGAATAAAGGCGCATTCTGCTATTTATATTTCCGAACAAGCTCTTTGTATCTGAAGCAACTCTTAATATGGTCATTCACCATTCCGGTTGCCTGCATATGAGCATAAATAATTGTTGAACCCACAAATTTAAATCCCCTCTTTTTTAAATCATTGCTTATGAGGTCTGAGACCTCCGTCTTTGCCGGAAGCTCGCTTAAGGAGTTAAACCCGTTATGGACTGGTTTACCGCCGGTAAATCTCCAGATATATTTATCGAATGTCCTGAATTCCTTCCTGACTTCAATGAAGGCTTTTGCGTTCGCTACAGCGCCTGTAATTTTCAACTTATTACGGATAATTCCGGCATCGCTCATAAGGGAATTTATTTTTCGTTTGTCATATGCCGCTATTTTATTGAAATCAAAATTATCAAAGGCCTTTCTGAAATTCTCTCTTTTCCTCAAAATCGTAAGCCAGCTCAACCCCGCCTGAAAGCCTTCAAGGATGAGAAACTCAAACAGCTTTCCGTCATCATGGACCGGAACTCCCCATTCGTCATCATGATATTTCATAAGAAGGGGATCAGTAATCGGCCAGGAACAGGTTTGTTTGCTGTTTTTCATTTTATATCCTCAGCAACCCACTCTTTTATCCATTTGCTCTCCAGCAACTCCTGAATGACAAAAGGATCGTTGTCATTTATGAGTTGTTTGTTCAGCCTGCTGTTGAGTGATCATGATTATCCCTTCTTTCTAAAACAATTAAGCTTCCAGCGCCTGCCGGATGTCCTCAATCAAGTCGTCTTTGTTCTCAATTCCGACGGACAATCTGAGAAGGTTGTCTGAAATGCCCAGGCGTTTTTTTACTTCTTCAGATACCTTCTGATGTGATGTGGTTGCAGGGTCGCATATTGTTGTCTCTACTCCTCCGAGGCTCAGGGCTGCCTTAATGAGCTTAAGCCGTTTCATGAAGGCCTGGGCCGGCGTATCTTTAATTTCAAAAGAGAGCATGGCCCCGTAACCGGACATTTGATTACGGGCAATCTTGTGCCCGACGTGGTTTTCGAGCCCTGGGTAATTCACGCCGGCAACCTTTGCATGGTTCTCAAGGAATCCCGATATCTCAAATGCATTCTGTGTCTGCCGTTCCACTCTAATTGAAAGGGTCTTCAGGCTCCTTTCGAGCAAGTAACAGCTCAGCGCGTTTAGACTGCCTCCGAAATGCGCGGCGGTCCTCCTGATACGCGCGGCAATCTCTTTATTCGCAAGCGCAACGCCGCAATAAAGGTCACTGTGTCCGCCGAGATACTTTGTCCCGCTGTGAAGCACGATGTCAATGCCGAGTTTAAACGGGTTCTGGTTGATCGGGGTTGCGAAGGTATTGTCGATAATTGTGAGAATGCGTCTCCGCCTGCCGATCTCCGCGACTGCGCGCAGGTCCACCACATTGAGTAAAGGATTGGTCGGGCTCTCAATATAGATTATCCGGGTGTTCGGTTTGATCGCCTCTTCAATAGCATGCGCTTCTTTCCCGGCCATGGTGAAAGAGATGCCGAGCCTGCTGAAATGCTCTTCCACAAAGGCATGACTTCCGCCGTAAATCTCATCCTGCACCACGGCGTGATCACCGCTATTCAGCAATGTGAGCAAGACCGTGCTTATCGCGGCCATGCCGGAAGAAAATATGACGCCGTTTTCGGCGCCTTCAAGCTCGCAGAGTTTCTTTACAACAGCCTCCTGGTTCGGCGTGTTGAAGTACCTTTGATAAAGCCGGACATCCGTATCGAGATACCCGTAGGCGGAAGAGGTAAATATCGGAGTATTTATCCCCTTTGTCTGCGTGTCCGGATAACCGCCTGCATGAATGCATTTTGTGTCAATGTGCATAAAATTCTCCTTTCATATCATAAGAACTCTTTCCTCACCGGCGACCATGCGTCCACGGCTTTACAGGATTTTTCCCCTGTAGAAGCAGCGTGAACAATGTTTGACGGAATGGCTATCACGTCACCGGACTTCAGAGCAACAGTCTTACCTCCATAGGAAAAGGTCAGCTCCCCTTCCAGTATCAGGGTAATCTGCTCTGCCTCGTGCGAATGCTCTGGAAACTTCGTATCAGGCCCCATTTCAAAATACGTGAGCATCGTTTTGTCCAGCCCTACGGCCCACATCTTCGCGCCGGGGACATTCGGTTTCAGTGATAAATCATCATTGTGATATACTTTTATCTCATTCATTATTTTCCTCCATCGCCGGCCTTCTATTTCTTTAGGTACTTCATCTGGATATTCCATAGTATAAGTCCTGCGCCTTCAGGGGGCGCTCTCCATATATCATCAATCCCTTTGCCCAATGATAACCAGCGCCACGCCGGTCAGGATTATCATCATTGCTGAAATCCCCTTCGCTGTAATCTCTTCACCTGCAAACCATACGCCCAATAACACCGCAATAACAGGGTTGACGTACGCGTAGCTTGTCGCAAGGGCAGGGCGCACCTTTTCAAGAAGGTAAATGTAGGCAATGAACCCTACGAGTGAACCGAAGACCGCAAGATACAATATCGCGCCTATGGAATACAGGCCCGGCGTCCCTGTCATCCGTTCTCCGCTCAGCAAGCTCACAATCAGGACCAGCGCGCCTCCGGCAACCATTTCGATCGCGCTTGCCATTATTCCAGGAGGGAGCTTTAATCTCCTGCTCCATACAGAGCCGAAGGCCCATGACATCGCAGCGATGACCAGAGCGGCTGAACCAACCGGATGCGTCCTTAAATCTGTTTCAAGATTCAGGACAGCGACCCCCGCGAATCCAAGCATCAGACCCGCCCATTCAAAACGGCTTGCCCGGTGCTTCCATATACCCGCGAATATTACCGCCCACAGCGGCGTGGTAGCTATCATAAGAGACGCGAGTCCTGACGACACCCACTGTTCTGCGTACGCTACCCCGGCGCTGCCGCCGAAAAGCAGCAGCCCTCCGATCATGGTCGCGTTTATCCAGTGGGAAAAATCAGGGGCGGATGCGCCTCTGATCCTCAGGAAAAGATACAGGCCGCCTCCCACTGCGAGAAAGCGTATCCCCATCATGAAGAAAGGCGGAAAATCCTCCAGCGCTATTTTTATAGCGAGGTATGTCGAACCCCAGGAGATGTAAACGGCAAGCAGGGCCAGCATTATCCTCGCTTTGCCGTCTCCTTTAATTGCTTTTTTGAACATGTTTTAAAATAATTTCAGCCACGAATTTCCACGAATTGCCTCGAATGAATCAGGAGCAGATTTTTATTCGTGCTTATTCGTGTACATTCGTGGCTATCTCCTTTTCTTTACTTTCCCTGCATCCCATTTCATGGCGCATCTCCCAAAATAAAAAAGCCGCGGATTTTATTCCGCGGCCTTTGAAGTTTCCCTGTTATCCGATTAACAGTTAATAGAATACCTCCCCGGCCACGGCATTTATATGCCATGCGGCTTTAAGGACTCTTTTAGCCATTAACGGATTTGAGTAAAACATGTTATCAGTATAGAGAAAGATATTTTTCGTGTCAAGCAAAATCTGCAATAAGTTATATAAAAAAATTACGTAATATTTAAAAAAATATCTTATGCTCCAGGCATTGTGGTCGCGGTCTTCACTTTTATAAACCGGAAGAGTTAATATATTTTCTCAAATAATATGCGGTTACTGATAATTTGAAAAGGGGAAAAATTATGAAATACATCGTACTGGTAGGCGACGGGATGGCGGACAGGCCGATGAAAGAGCTTGGAGGCAAGACCTGCCTGCAAAAAGCGCGTACGCCGAATATGGACCTGATTGCGCGCGGGGGTAACGCGGGCAGGGTGAGGACAATACCCAAAGGGTTTGAGCCGGGCTCCGACGTCGCGAACCTTTCCATCCTCGGTTACAACCCTTCAAAATACTACAGCGGCAGGGCCCCGGTCGAGGCGGTCTTCAGGGGGATTGACCTGGGTCCGGAAGATATAGCATTCAGATGTAACCTCGTGACTTTGGATTTTTCAGGTACCGGCGGAAGGAAATCGGCCCGCATGCAGGATTATAGCGCCGGACATATCACGACCAGGGAAGCGGGAAAACTTATCAGGGACATCAATAAAAAATTGGGCGGAAGGGAAATTGTTTTTTATCCCGGAGTGAGTTACCGCCATTTGATGATCTGGAAAAACGGGGAGGAGAAAATCAGGTGCACTCCGCCACATGATATCACAGGGAAGAAGATAAGCGGTCATCTCCCTGCAGGAAACGGCTCTGAAATCCTTAACGTGCTTATGGAGCAGTCGACGGAAATATTATTGTCGAACCAGGTCAATAAAGAAAGACTCAGAAAAGGGCAAAACCCGGCCAACAGCGTCTGGTTCTGGGGACAGGGCAGAAAATTATCCGTCCCGGGATTTAAAGATAAATATAATCTCAGGGGCGCTCTAATATCGGCAGTTGATTTGACGAAAGGACTCGGCCTGTGCGCGGGCTTTGATATCATCAACGTAAAAGGCGCGACGGGGTATATCGACACCAATTACGCAGGCAAGGCAAATGCCGCGCTGAAGGCGCTGAAGAAGTACGACATTGTCTATGTTCACGTTGAAGCGCCCGACGAAGCGGGACATAACGGAGACGCAAAGATAAAAATAAAGGCGATAGAGGACTTTGATTCAAAGGTTGTCGGCGCGGTGCTGAAAGGGATCAGGAATTTCAAAGAATACCGTATCCTGCTTTTGCCGGACCACGCGACACCGGTCAGGGCGAGAACGCATACGCCTGAGCCGGTCCCGTTTGCGATTTACGGGACAGGCATAAGTCCGAAAAATAAAAAGACCACATCATTCTCTGAAAGTATCTGCAGGATGAGGAACGCGCTGTCTTTTGAAAAGGGATATAAGCTGATGGATTATTTTACAAGGAGGTCTTAGTTTCATGCTGATCGTCCAGAAATACGGAGGAACATCTGTCGCGAATGCGGACAGGATCAAGGCTGTGGCGGAGCGTGTCGCGAAGGCCGCGAAGGAAGGACACAAGGTAGTCGTTGTTGTCTCCGCAATGGCGGGTGAGACGGACAAGTTGATAGGGCTTGCCAATCAGATATCCACTAATCCCGGAGAGAGGGAGATGGACCTCCTCCTGTCGTCAGGCGAGCGCATAACCAGCGCGCTTACTGCCATGGCTGTGGAAGCCCTTGGGTATAAAGCGATAGCATTTACGGGCCGGCAGATGGGCATCATTACGGACGCGGTCCACACAAAGGCAAGGATAGAGAAGATCACCGGTGAACGGGCCAGGAAAGCATTGGACGAAAACTACGTAATTGTTGTCGCGGGGTTCCAGGGAATAACCGGGACTGATGACGTCACGACCCTCGGGAGGGGAGGGTCCGATCTTTCCGCGGTCGCCATAGCGTCGGCGCTGAATGCCGACCTGTGCGAAATTTATACGGACGTTGACGGGGTCTACACAACAGACCCCAATATCGCGCCCGAGGCCAGGAAACTGGAAAAGATCTCTTATGAAGAAATGCTGGAGCTCGCGAGTCTCGGGGCGAAGGTCCTTCAGACGAGGTCAGTTGAGTTTGCAATGAAATACGAGGTGCCTGTGGTTGTGAGGTCAAGCTTCAATGATAACCCGGGAACGCTTGTCACCAGGGAGGATAAGGATATGGAAAAGGTAGTTGTGTCCGGAGTCGCTTACGACAAGAACCAGTCGAAGATTACCGTCAAGACAGTGCCGGATAAACCCGGAATCGCTGCAAGACTTTTTAAAGCTATCGCCGATGCGAATATCGTAGTGGACATGATAGTGCAGAATATCAGCATAGGCGGAAACGCTACGGATATATCGTTTACCGTGCCCAAGACCGACAGCAAGAAGACCCTCGCGCTGACCGAGAAGATCGCGGGGGAACTTGAGGCAAAAGGCGTTGATCTCAGAGAAGATATAGCGAAAATATCCGTTGTGGGCGTCGGCATGAGGACGCATTCCGGTGTGGCGTCCCAGATGTTCGACACCCTCGCGAAACATGGTATCAACATCATGATGATAAGCACGTCCGAGATAAAGGTTTCCTGCATTATCGAACTTAAATACACCGAACTTGCCGTCAGGGTGTTGCATGAGGCGTTCGGGTTGTCGCAGTAATTATGTTAAAATAGCGCCATGCGAAAAGTTGAATTATATGATACGACATTAAGGGACGGCGCCCAGTCGGAAGAGATCTCGTTTTCCGTTGAGGACAAGTTAAGGATCGCCCGCAAGCTTGACGAGTTCGGCGTCCATTACATCGAAGGCGGGTGGCCCGGAGCTAATCCCCGCGACGCGGAGTTTTTTGAAAAGGTCAGGAAGCATAAATTCATTACTTCAAAACTCGCGGCGTTCGGCGCGACGCACAGGGCGTCGCTCAAGGTAAATGAAGACCCGAGCATAAAGGCGCTGCTTGCCGCAAAAACCCCTGTAGTCACTATTGTGGGCAAGACATGGGACTTTCATGTAAGGGAAGCATTGAGGGTTTCAAACCAGACAAACCTCGAGCTTATTTACAACACTATCTCATATCTCAGGAGAAAAGTCCCACAGGTCTTTTTCGACGCCGAGCATTTTTTTGACGGCTACAAGGCAAATCCCGAATACGCGCTCAAGACGCTTGACGCGGCTGTTTCCGCCGGAGCGGACTGCCTGGTGTTGTGTGATTCAAACGGCGGGACCTTACCGAATGATATCGGGAAAATAGTCCGGACCGTTTACGATAAATTTAAAACACCTCTCGGCATCCACGCTCATAATGATTCCGAATGCGCTGTCGCCAATTCCATCATCGCCGTGGAACACGGCGCCGTGCAGGTGCAGGGGACGATCAACGGTCTCGGTGAGAGGTGCGGCAATGCCAACCTGATTTCAGTGATTCCTAACTTAAAGGTTAAGCTTAAGATAAACTGTATAACGGATGGTAAATTAAAGAAATTAAAGGATGTATCCCGGTTTGTGACCGAGATTGCCAACCTCAGGCCTTTCAAGAGGCAGCCATATGTCGGTGACAGCGCGTTCGCGCATAAAGGCGGCATACACGTAAGCGCGATCCTGAGGCACCCGGAGACATATGAGCACATTAAGCCTGACGTTGTCGGTAATTACCAGAGAGTGCTTATCTCCGACCTCGGCGGAAGGGGCAATATTATCAAGAAAGCCAGAGAGGTCAATCTTAAGGTTGATCCTGATTCTCCTGAGATAGCTCATATTGCCAGGCAGATGAAGGAGCTTGAGAACCAGGGGTTTCAGTTTGAAGGCGCTGAAGCTTCATTCGAGCTTTTAATGAAAAAGACCTTCAAACTTCACAGGAAATTCTTTGAGCTTACAGGTTTCAGGGTAATTGTGGAAAAAAGGAGTGAAGGCGAAGAATGCCTGAGTGAAGCCACAATTATGCTGAAAGTCGACGGGAAACCGGAGCACACTGCGGCGACAGGTCATGGCCCCGTAAACGCGCTTGACGCTGCTTTGAGAAAGGCTCTTGAAAAATTCTATCCGCAGTTGAAAAAAGTAAGACTGCTCGACTATAAAGTAAGGGTGCTGACAGCGGGAACAGGCACTGCCGCAAAGGTCAGGGTACTGATAGAATCCGGCGATGACGTTCACAAATGGGGCACAGTCGGCGTTTCCGAGAACATCATCGAGGCCTCCTGGCAGGCGCTCGTGGACAGCATAGAGTATAAACTTTTGAGAGGATGAATGAGCTATAAGCTTTAAGCTATTAGCTATAAGCAGTAAGCTAATAGTAAAAACGGGTTGTCTTAAGCTTATCGCTAACAGCTAATAGCTTAAAGCTTTTCTATTATGATGGAAGAAACCGGCATAGTCACAAAAACAGAAGGCATTATGGCAAAAGTAGCCGTGCAGAAACGGGGCACATGTGAAGGGTGCGGCGCCAGAGGAGTCTGTGAAACGACTGAAGGAGGAATGGAGATAGACGCCCTGAACCCTGTCCAGGCAAAAGTCGGCCAGACAGTGAAGGTTTCAATCAAACCTTCAACATATCTGAAAGGCACCATGCTGGTGTACGGAATCCCTCTCACAGCCCTGATTGCCGGCGCGATAATCGGCAAGAATATCGGCGAAACATATATGAAAGAGACGGGCTCGGACCTGATTGCCGCCATAGCAGGGTTCGGCGCACTTATAATCTCGTTCTTTGGAATAAAGATATGGACGCGCAAGGCTGAGACAAAGACAGAATACAAACCGGTTATCGAGGAGATAATAAAAGAATAAGGGGTCAAGGGGTCAAGGGGTCAGGGGGTCAAGAGAAAAAAGACTTGTACCCCCGGCCCCTCGGCCCCTTGAACCCTCCAATTAATACAGGGAGGATATTACATGAACTTCGATGTTGAGAAAATCAGGAATGTCGCGATAATCGCTCACGGCGGGGCCGGAAAGACTTCTCTTGTCGAGGCCATACTTTTTGATGCAAAGGCCACTGACAGAATGGGTACGGTCCAGGACGGGACCACAGTTACTGATTATGAAACGGAAGAAATCAACAGAAAAATATCGATATCTTCCGCAACAGCCTTTTGCGACTGGAAGGGGTACAGGTTTAATCTGGTTGACACTCCCGGTTATATCAATTTTATCGAAGACACCAGATGCTGTCTCAGCGCCGTCGACGGCGCCATAGTAATCGTAAGCGCGTTATCAGGGGTAAAAGCCGAGACTGAAAAAATCTGGCAATTTGCGTGCAAGTATGAGATCCCCAGACTCGTCTTCATTAATAAACTGGACAGGGAAAATGCCGACTTCAGGATGGCCCTGAGCGACCTCGAGAAATCTTACGGTTCATCCGCCATACCGCTGAATATTCCCATTGGAGCGGAAAACAGTTTCGAAGGGGTCATCGATCTCGTCAACCTGAAGGCGTATACATACAATAATGGGAATCCGGCGGAAGGGGCCATCCCCGACGCGTACAAAAAAGATGTTGAAGAGTACCGGAAATTACTGATTGAGAAGATAGCGGAATCCGATGACGCGCTGCTTGAGAAGTACCTTGAAGGGGCAGAACTCACGGCAGAAGAGGTAAGGAAAGGCATCAGATGGGGATCCATCACCCGGAGGTTCATTCCTGTTGTATGCGGCTCCGCGACCAGGAACATCGGCATTCAGCAACTGCTTGACACTGTAATACTCTGTCTTCCCTCTCCCGGCGATAAGGCAAATATAACCCCTATTGCGGGCAAAGACCCTAAAACAGGAGAAGAGAAGAAGAGGAAGCCTGTTGCGACCGAACCCCTCTCGGCGCGCGTGTTCAAGACCATCGCGGACCCTTTTGCAGGAAAGCTTACCCTGTTCCGCGTGTACTCGGGAATATTGAAAGCGGACACGGCAGTGTATAACGCCACCCGCGATGTCAAAGAGAAGGTGGGACATATTTTTTATCTTCTCGGCAAGAAGCAGGTGCCTGTGAATCAGGCGGGTCCTGGAGAGATTGCAGCGGTCGCAAAACTGAAAGATACGCAAACCGGGGACACCATAACCGACGCCGGGCATCACCTGATTTTTGAGCCTGTACAGTTTTCCGACCCTATGATTTCGTACGCGATAGAAGCTAAAACGAGGGGGGATGAAGAAAAGATCAGCACGGCCCTCCACAGGATGCTTGAAGAAGACCCTACGCTTAAATTCCACAGGGACGCCGATACAAAAGAGATGATACTTGCCGGGATGGGACAGGTGCATCTTGAAGTGACCCTTGAGAAGCTGAAAAGGAAATTCGGGGTCGAGGTCCTCATGAAGACCCCCAAGATCCCTTACCGGGAAACCATCAAGGCTGTTTCAAGCGCGCAGGGCAGATACAAGAAACAGTCCGGAGGAAGAGGGCAATACGGCGACTGCTGGATAAAGATCGAGCCGCTTCCCAAGGGCAGCGGATTTGAGTTCGTCGACAACATCGTAGGCGGGGTCATCCCCAGGCAATATATTCCCGCCGTTGAGAAAGGCATTATTGACGCTATGAAGGACGGGTTGATTGCCGGGTACCCGGTAGTCGATATGAGGGCGACCCTCTATGACGGTTCATACCATACCGTCGATTCATCTGAAATGGCCTTCAAGATAGCGGGCTCCATGGCTCTGAAGAACGCGGCCCAGAACGCGAAAGTCATCATCCTTGAGCCGATCGTCAAAGTGGAAGTAATTATCCCCGACGAATTCCTGGGGGCCGTCATCGGGGACCTCAACTCCAAACGCGGGAAGGTGCAGGGCGTGGAGCCGCAGGCTGGAGGCAACCAGAAGATCATGGCGCAGGTGCCGATGTCCGAGATACTGACCTACGCGAACCAGCTCAACTCCCTGACCAGCGGACGGGGCATTTATACGATGGAGGCGTCTCATTACGAGGAAGTGCCTTCACACCTTGCTCAGAAGATCGTCGCGCAGAAGACGGAGGCGAAGAAAGAAGAGTAAGAGCGATCAGGACCGCACTTTATTAAAGGCGGGTTCGGGCTGTAAACCTGGACCCGCCTTTTTTGTTCGCGTGCAATTTTTCATTGCAACGCATACCCTGATTATGTATCATATCCTATGTTTGCAACCTGCCGGATTTTATGATATATATTTTGTAGCAAAAAGGAGCGCTTATGGAAAATTTTTTATCGGGCATTATTGCAGGGGTATTAATTGTTCTTGCGGCGTTTCTGGTTCCAGCCATTCTTCAGATAACGAGGACCGCAAAGGCTGCCGAGAGCTTTCTTAAGAGCACGCAGGAATCGCTGAACCCGCTGATTCTGAAATTAAATGAAACCGCCGACAGGGCCAACAGGGTTACGGAAGGAGTTGAAGAGTCGGTCAGTAATGTTCAGCATCTGACCAAAGCAATCGGGGAGACCGCGACGATTATTGAAGATGTAAACAGGACCATCGGGCGGGCCGGGATGTTCTTTTCGGTTACGTCCTCGGGACTTGGAGCAGGCATCAAAGCCGCACTCGGAGTTTTGACAAAAGGCGCGGTTGAGAAGATAACGTCATCGAAATGAGGAAACACAGAAGAATTTTGGTTATTTGATATTGTTTCGAATTTCGTATTTCGTGCTTCGAATTTAATTCTATCTTAGTGGTTTTAGATACGGATAACCTTTTAAAAGGAGGGTAAAATGAGCGACGACAGAGGCTTTTGCGCGGGGAGTGTTTTTCTTGCTTTTGTTTTAGGGGGCATTGTGGGAGCAGGGATAGCCTTGCTTACGGCCCCGCAGTCAGGGGAAGAAACAAGAAAGAAGATTAAAGAGTTTGCCGATGACACAAAGAAAAAGGCCGGTGAATACGCGGGGGAGGTAAAAGATAAATTCAGCCACGCGGTTGAGAGCGGCAAGCATTTTGTTGAAGATAAGAAATCCTTGATTTCGACGGCCATCGAGGCCGGAAAAGAGGCTTACGACAAAGAGAAGGAAAAACTGTCGAAAGGATAAAAATATAAACGAAGGTGCTAATGGGAAATGACGCCTATACATAGATTTATTGGCCTTGACGCGGGTTCGGTAAGCGTGAAACTTGCGGTTCTGGATGCCCGGGGGAATATTCTTGACACAAAATATGTGAGGCATAAGGGAAACCCTCTGCCTGTAGCGTATGAGCTGTTAAAGAGTGTAACGCGTGTAGGGGCGTTTCATGAAACGCCCCTACTATCCATTACCGGTTCCGCCGGTAAAATCATCGCCGAAGCACTGGGCATTAAGCCCGTAAATGAAGTCGTCGCTCTCAGTTATTCCACGAAAAAACTGTATCCTGCGGTAAAGACCGTCATTGAAATGGGCGGTGAAGATTCAAAGCTCCTACTTCTTGAAAACGGAGCTATCAGGGAATTCTCCATGAACTCTGTATGCGCTGCAGGGACGGGTTCCTTCATAGACCAGCAGGCGGAAAGACTTTATCTCAGCATCGAGGAATTCAGCGAACTCTCTCTCAAATCGCAGCACCCCCCTCGTATAGCCGGCAGGTGCAGTGTCTTCGCAAAATCGGACATGATCCACCTGCAGCAGATAGCGACACCCCTTGAAGACATCGTCGCGGGACTCTGTTTCGCGGTTGCGAGAAATTTCAAGGGCAGTATCTGTAAAAACATGGAGCTTCCTGCCCCCGTCAGTTTTCAGGGCGGCGTAGCAGCAAACAAAGGCGTTGTCAGGGCGTTCAGAGAAGTGCTGCCGGCAGACGATATTATAATCCCCGATCACTTTGCGATAATGAACGCGATAGGAGCTGCACTGAAAGATATGGAGGAGGGACTTGAAAATTCTTTTGATATCGAAAAGCTGAAGCTGTTTATGGAGTCGCTGAAAGAAGAGGATACAGGGCATAAGCCTCTCAGGGAAGGCAAGGGGCAAGGGGCAAGAGGCAAAGGGCAAGAGACAGCGGTTAGCGATGTAGGGGCGGGTTTGAAATTCGCCTCTGATATTAACGCATACATGGGCATCGACATCGGCTCGATAAGCACCAACCTTGCCGTAATCGATGAAGAGGGCAGACTGCTTGCAAAAAGATATCTCATGACCGCCGGCAGGCCGATCGAGGCCGTCAAAAAAGGTCTTGAAGAAATAGGCTGCGAGCTTGGCGACAGGGTAGCTGTCCGCGGTGTAGGCACCACAGGCTCCGGCAGGTACATGATAGCGGATTTTGTCGGCGCGGATATCGTCAAAAACGAGATAACGGCCCAGGCCAGGGCCGCTGTGGAAATTGACCCGGAAGTAGACACCATTTTTGAAATAGGCGGGCAGGATTCAAAATATATCTCTTTAAGAGACGGCATTATAATTGATTTTGAAATGAACAAAGCCTGCGCCGCAGGCACCGGGTCTTTTATTGAAGAGCAGGCCGAGAAACTCGGTATTTCGGTGAAAAATGAATTTGCCGAGATCGCGTTCAATTCGCAAAAACCCTGCACCCTCGGCGAAAGGTGCACGGTTTTCATGGAGAATTCCCTCCTGTCGAAACAGCAGAGGGGAGGGACAAAAGAAGACCTTACCGCGGGACTTGCTTATTCAATAGTCCAGAACTACATAAACCGCGTTGTAGGCGACAGGGCAATGGGCAGCAAGATATTTTTTCAGGGAGGGGTGGCGTTTAATAAATCTGTTGTAGCTGCATTTGAAAACTTTCTTGGAAGAGAAATTATAGTCCCTCCGCATCATGATGTCACGGGCGCGATAGGCATGGCGATAATCGTGAAGAAGCATATGGAGGGTCAGCGGACAGCGGTTAGCGTTCAGCAGTCAGCCGTAGGGGCAATTCATGAATTGCCCCCTACAACATTCAAGGGCTTCGATCTTTCCAAAAGAAGCTACGAGATAAAATCCTTTCCTTGCAAGGGTTGCGACAATTTGTGCGAGATAAACAGGGTCCAGGTTGAAGGGGAGAAGGAGCCGCTATACTACGGCAGCAGATGCGAGAAATATGACGTTAAACGGAAGAAAAATAATATTTCCAAAGACATGCCCGATCTGTTCGCCGAGCGTGAAGAGCTTTTAACAAAGACGCACAATGAATATGAGGCAAGGGGCAAGGGGCAAGAGGCGAGGGGCAAAAGAATCGGCATACCCCGCATTTTCTTCTTTCACGATTTCCTGCCGTTCTGGAGCGCGCTCCTGTGGGAGCTTGGATTTGAGGTAGAGCTCTCGGCAGGCACCAACAGGCAGATAATAAACAAGGGCGTTGAGAATATCCTCGCTGAAAGCTGCTTTCCCCACAAGGTCGCTCACGGGCACATCAGGGACCTGCTGGACAAAAAAGTTGACGCTGTATTCCTGCCGAGCTTTATAAATTTCAACCCGGACGGTGAATCGACACGGAGTTTTGCCTGTCCGTATGCGCAGACCATGCCGTACATAGCGGGGATAGCCTTCGGGGGTATCCGCCTCCTTAAGCCGGTGATAAACTTCGAGCGGGGAAGGTCATATCTGGTAGATGAAATATACCGCTCGCTGAAACCGTTCCATATAACTAAACGGGCAATAAAGAAAGCGATGGAGAAGGCGGATGAGGCGCAGCGGGAGTTTGTCTCGGCAATAAAGACGCGGGGCCGCGGGCTTCTTGACGGGATAACTGAAAAGACGCTTATTATCGCGGGCCGTTCATACAACGCCTCGGATTCCGGCATTAATCTCGAAATACCGAAGAAACTTGCCGCGCTGGGGGTGTTTTCCATTCCCATGGATTATCTGCCTCTGGAAAGCGTCGACATATCCGCTAAATGGGCGAATATGTACTGGAGGTCAGGGCAGAACATTCTGAGGGCGGCTGAGATAATAAGGGACAACCCGAAGCTGTTCGCGCTCTATATAGGAAATTTCTCCTGCGGCCCGGATTCCTTTATCCAGCATTTCTTTGATGAAACCATGCAGGGCAAACCATACCTTCATATCGAGATCGACGAACACAGCGCGGACGCCGGAGTTATAACAAGGTGTGAGGCCTTTCTTGACAGCATAGAACAACAGGAGAGAAGCAATGAAGGCATTAAGGGATTAAGGGAAGAAGCGGCCGCAATCCCCCGCTCTGTTTTGCCGTCGTTGAGCCGCGCTCCTTTACACAATAAAAAGGTTGTTTACATCCCGCGCATGTCGGACCATACCTACGGGATAGCCGCCGCGTTTGAAGCCTGCGGCATGGACGCCGAGGTTATGGACGTGCCTGATATTGAGACCGTAAAGATCGGAAGGCGTTACGTCTCCGGGAAGGAATGCTATCCCTGCGCCATTACAACCGGAGACATGGTGAAAAGGGCCATGTCGGAAGATTTCGACCCTGACAGGGCGGTGTTTTTTATGCCGTCGGGGGCCGGACCGTGCCGTTTCGGGCAATATAATATTTTCCACAGGCTGGTGCTCGATGAGATCGGTTTTAAAAAGGTCCCGATACTTTCACCCAATCAGGACGAATCGTTTTACAGCGCCCTCGGCATGATCGGAAAGGATTTCACAAAGCACGCATGGAGAGGGATTGTCGCAATCGAGCTGCTGATGAAGTGCCTTCATGAGACGCGGCCTTATGAGGCCGGCAAAGGTGAGACAGACGCCCTGTATCAGGAATATCTTAAAAAGATAAGGAAGGCGTTAAAAAGCGGCAACGGAGATATCCCGGAACTTTTTCGCTCTATAAAAAAATCTTTTTCAGAGGTAAAGAAGACCGGGGCGAAGAAACCCCTCATAGGGGTCATCGGAGAAATATTCGTCCGGCACAATGTCTTTGCCAATGAAAATTTAATAAGGAAAGTTGAGGAAATGGGTGGAGAGGTGTGGCTTGCGCCTGTCGAAGAATGGCTCTATTACGTGAATCTGATGGCGCTCAGGAAATCACTGGTCCGGCTCCGCACCGATTTGTTTACCCAAGGGCTGGCAGAGGACCTTTTAAGGACTGTCCTTACAAGGCATGTCCAGAAAAAAATAGAGCATAAGTATTCAAAGCCTTTCCATGGGTTCCTGAAGACACTGAAAGAACCTTCAACTACGGAAATATTGAAGAACGCGTCTCCATATCTACATGATTCATTTGAAGGGGAAGCCGTGCTGAGCATGGGCAAGGCAGTGGATTTTGTGAAACACGGCGCTTCCGGCATCATAAGCGCTATGCCTTTCGGGTGCATGCCGGGCACTATCGTAAGCGCCTTGATGAAAGGACTCAAGAGAGACACCGGCATCCCGTGCCTCAGCGTCGCTTATGACGGCGTGGAAACAACGTGTTCCGGGATACAGCTTGAGGCCTTCATGCACCAGGCTGGGGAATACAACGACAGGGGCAAGGGGCAGGGGGCAAGGGGCAAAGGGAAGTCAGACGCCGGACTTCTATAATCGATCAGCCCCGGCTGATCCGCCGTGGCGGACAAACACTGTTTTGCATTCGGTATCGGGGACAGCGAGTTCCTGTACCTTTATTCGTGTCGTAAGAAATACCTCCTATGTCGTTATGAAACCAAATGACTGACAAAGAGCTTAAATATGGTGTGTTGTGGGGATGGGATGAGCTGGTTCTTGCACTTTACCTTTATTGTCAAATACCGTTTGCTCGAACAAAGGCCAATAATCCTGATGTAATCAGTCTTGCCAGGTTGATTGGCCGGACGCCCAGTGCGGTTGCCCGGAAGCTCGGGAATTTTGGGGCGTTTGATCCGATGCTCGCGGTAAAGGGCGTTCGAGGATTAACCCACGGAAGCGCTATGGATCGGAAGGTTTGGGATCATTTTTATGGGCAGTGGGATTCGCTGGTCGACAAGAGCCAAGTGCTTTTAGAAAAAAAGAATGCTGAACCTGTTTATAGTTCACTTCAAGAGGAACAGGATGACTTTTCTATCATATCCCGTCCCATTGGACTGACGGAGAAGAGGTCTACAGTGTTGACGCGGTTGGTTCAATCATTTTTTCGACGGGCGGTCTTATCGAGTTATGAGTCGAGTTGCTGCATTTGTGGGACAGACATCGCCCAATTGCTTGTGGCGAGTCATATTATTCCATGGTCTGAAAGTAAGGGAATTCGTACTGATCCCGAAAACGGGCTTTGTCTGTGTGCTCTGCACGATAAGGCATTTGATCGAGGACTAATTTCATTGAATACCTCTCTTGAAATCCTTGTCTCACCAGTTATAAAAAAGACAAGGTCAATCTTTGTTAGACAGGCCATAATCGATTTCGAAGATAAGAAAATTATCAGTCCGAAGCGGTTTATGCCGAAAACAGAATATATTGAGTGGCACAATATAAACATCTACAAGAGTGCATAAGGGGACACATAATGATCTCGTCGATTCTTGCTTTATTACGCAGCGAATATCACAAGAAAATTTGCATAAACTTACTTGGACATCGTCCGGGAAAGAAGGATGTTTATTCAAATGCCGATGATTCAAGCATCGTTAGCATAGAATTGGCGAGGGGTTTGGCCGATAGACTTGGTGGTCCTTTTTGCACCAATCCGCCTTCTGCGCAAGGGGCCTGTGAACTCTTTATTCAGCTTACTAAGGAGTTTTTGTCTACTACCTTAGGACTGTTGCAACATTTGAGACCTGGTGAGTGGCGGTTTTTAGCAAGCAAGGGAAGCGGCGACTATTTGATAACCCCGGATATTGTAGTATCGAGGGACCCTCTTTCCGACGGAGAAATCAACGCCGGTTCGAAAGGAAAGGATGCAATCGTCTCGGACCGTGACAAAACCTCCGGCTTCACGCCGCTGAGAAAACAGAATTTCCCGGCCGATTACCAACTTTTGCATGCCAGCATCTCATGTAAATGGACTATGCGAAGCGATAGAGCACAGAACACTCGCACGGAAGCGTTGAATTTGATTCGCAACCGAAAAGGCCGCGTGCCGAATATTGTTGCCGTGACCTTTGAACCCTTGCCCGCCCGGTTGGCATCATTGGCGTTGGGAACCGGCGATATCGACTGCACTTATCACGGAGCACTCCACGAACTTATTGATGCCGCAAAAAATAGCTCTTATCAGGATGCATTCGAATTATTGACCCTGATGGTAGATGGAAGAAGACTGAGGGATATCAGCGACCTTCCGTTTGATCTGGCAATTTAATCAGCTTGCAGCAAACATTGCAGGCGCTGAGTGAAGCGGCAAATCAGGGATTGTCGGCCGGGTTGACGGCGGGCGGGATTTATCCCTATGAAATCGCTGAGGGTATAT
This sequence comes from Nitrospiraceae bacterium, assembly GCA_003599505.1. Taxonomy (GTDB): domain Bacteria; phylum Nitrospirota; class Thermodesulfovibrionia; order UBA6902; family UBA6902; genus SURF-23. Next base: position 23,798 of record QZKO01000087.1, read on the forward strand.
GGTAAACTGTTTATCTGTTTTTTAAGGAAGTTAAAAAGAAGGAGGTGAATTGTTTGGGAAGTGTTGTTAAGTGGCGCAAGAAGAAGATGAGCAAGCATAAACACAGGAAGCTCTCAAAGAAAATGAAACATAAGAAGTAAAAATAAACGCTTCATTTTCCGGTAAATTTATTAACGATATCAGTTGTCCTGGAAATTGCTCTTGACATTAAGTTTTATAAATGTTAAAAATATCCGCTTTGTTTTAAATTTACTCAAGCAGTTTAATTTATAGCATTATAAACGGAACTTGTAACTCGTCTTTTTAAATCCTGCGTATTTATTGAAGGGATAAGAATGAGTAGAGCTGCGACGTTTGAAAGAGGGATCCATCCGGAGGAAAGCAAGGAGCTTACCGCGCACAAGCCGGTGGTAACGGCCCCCCTTCCGGCCCGGGTAATAATCCCGTTGAGCCAGCACGCGGGCGCGCCGGCAAAGGCTGAAGTCGCTATCGGCGATACGGTAAAGAAGTATCAGCTCATCGGTTCTCCGCAGGGTTTTGTCTCCGCTCCGGTGCACGCCTCAATTTCCGGCAAGGTCACCGCCATAAGCGAATTCCCCCATCCGTCGGGGAGATTGGTCCCGTCCATAGTAATTGAAAGCGACGGACTTGACGAGGGTCTGCCGTTAACTGATAACAAAGATTATATGGACCTCGATGCGGACCGGATCAAGGCGCTTGTAAAAGAAGCAGGGATAGTCGGCCTCGGCGGCGCGGCGTTTCCCACGAGCGTAAAGCTTTCCCCGCCCAAAGAAAAACCTATCGATACAGTCATCATAAACGGCGCGGAATGCGAGCCGTACCTGACCGCCGACCACAGGCTGATGGTTGAGAAACCGCAGGAAATAGTGAACGGGCTGAAGTTGTTAATGAAATCGGTAGGGGTCAAAAAAGGATACATCGGCATAGAAAAGAACAAGCCGGACGCTATTGATATAATGCAAAAGGCCGTATCCGGTGAATCAAATATTGAAGTAATACCACTTACTGTTAAATATCCGCAGGGCGCGGAAAAGATGCTGATCAAGGCTGTAAAGGGAAGGGAAGTCCCAAGCCGCGGACTGCCTATGGATGTAGGCTGCGTTGTACAGAATGTCGGCACCGCTCTCGCTGTGTATGAAGCGGTCCGGTTCGGCAAACCTTTGATAGAAAGGGTTGTGACTGTTACCGGCAACGGAGTGAGGGAGCCTAAAAATATCCTCGCGCGTATCGGCACGCGCATCTCTGAGCTCCTCGACCTCAGCGGCGGTCTTGTAGACAGCGCCGTGAAAGTGATATCAGGAGGCCCTATGATGGGTTTCGCGCAGTGGAGCCTTGACGTCCCGGTTATAAAGGGCATGTCGGGTCTTCTGGTTTTAACAGAAAGTGAATATGTTTCATCTGAAGAATATTTCGCGTGCATCAGATGCGGAAGATGCGTTGATGTATGTCCCATAGGGCTTAACCCTTCGATGCTGAGCATCCTGGCTGAGAAAGGGCATTATGAAGAGGCCAAGGATTATAACCTCTTCGACTGCTTTGAGTGCGGCTCCTGTGCCTTTGTCTGCCCGGCGAAGAGGCCGATGGTACAGTTCATGAGACTGGCGAAATCGCAGGTGAAACCGTGAGGTTAATAAATGTCAACTGAAGCAAAGACACATCCGCTGGTAGTTTCCGTAAGTCCGCATGTGCGGGGCGAAGAATCAATCTCCAAAATCATGTGGACCGTCAATTTTGCGCTTCTTCCGGCATTTATTATGTCGGTTTATTATTTCGGGCCGAGGGCGTTATATGTCACGGGCCTATGCATATTAACGGCAGTGCTTTCGGAGCACATTTACCAGAAGGCGCTGAATAAAAAGGTTACATCAAACGACGGGAGCGCGTTTTTAACAGGGCTTCTCCTCGGGATGAACCTCCCGTCCGGCATTCCGTTTTATATCCCGGTTACAGGTTCTTTTGTCGCTGTTGTGATTACAAAAATGCTCTTCGGCGGGCTCGGATATAATATTTTCAACCCGGCCCTTATAGGAAGGGCTTTTTTATTGATAACGTGGCCCAAGCTGATGACCAAATGGCCGATGCCGACCGCGAATTTCCTTGAAATGGACGCAAAGACAACTGCCACTCCACTGGGCCTTCTGAAAGAAGAGGGGCTGGCAAAACTTATAGAGCATTTCGGCGACAAGGCCGCGCTTTATAAATCCCTGCTCTTTGGAAGCACAGCGGGTTCTCTCGGTGAAACTTCCGCGATAGCCCTGCTCCTCGGCGCTGCCATACTTCTTTATAAAAGGTATATTACCTGGCATATCCCTTTTTCATTCCTCGGAACGGTCGCGCTTGCGGCATGGATATTCGGCGGCAAGGAAGGGCTTTTCACAGGCGACCCTGTTATACATCTGTTAAGCGGCGGCCTTATCCTGGGCGCTTTTTTTATGGCAACGGATTACGTTACCTGTCCCACTATCAGAAAGGGACAGCTAATCTTCGGCGTCGGATGCGGCGCCATTACCATGCTTATCAGATTAAAGGGAGGCTTCCCTGAAGGCGTAATGTTCGCGATCCTTCTTATGAACTGTTTCGCGCCGCTGATTGACAGGAACGTCAGGCCGAAACAGTTCGGGGCAGTTAAAGCAGTTAAAGAGGTCAAAAAATGACAACAAAAGACATTATAAAAATAACCGTCAATCTCGTGGTGATATATCTGCTCGGCGGCCTGCTTATTGCCTTTGTCTACGCAAAGACGTCTCCCATTATGTTCATCAAGGCAAAAGAAGAAAAGGAAGCCGCGCTCAGAACGATGATGCCCGAAGCGCAGCATATTGCAAAACTTGGAGACTGGGAGCCCCATGAAAAACACGCGGAGTATTATGCCGCGCAGGAATGCGGAGAGCTGAGAGTTACAACGGTCAAGGATGAAAAGACGGGAAAAACAAAAGAACAGAAAGAATGTATCGATGCCAGGGCCATCGGTTATATTGTAGAGGGTTTCGGCAAAGGGTATTCGAGCTACATTAATGTTCTTGCTTCGGTCGATAAGAATTTCACAGTCCAGAAGGTAAGCGTCCTCCATCACGCGGAAACACCGGGCCTTGGAGATGAGATAGAAAAGGAATACTTCCTGAAACGGTTTGCAGGCAAGAGCGCCGACAACCTTGTTGTCATAAAAGGTGAAACGCAGGACAAGGTTGAGGCCATTTCAGGCGCAACAATATCCAGCCGCGCGGTAACGGAAGACGGCGTGAAAAACGGCGTAAAGATGCTGAAGGAAAAATTATCGGACGCCGGAGAAGAGAAGAAAGAAGACACTGGAAAGGAACACGACCATGGCCCACACTCATAAAAGCAACTGGGAATTAATCAAGAACGGGATGTTCAGCGAGAACACCATCTTCAGGATGGCGATAAGCCTGTGTCCTTCCATCGCGGTCACGAACAGCCTGAAGAACGGTTTCTACATGGGCGTATCGGTCATCTTCGTCCAGACAATGGTCAACCTGACCGTTTCATTAATAAGAAATTTCATCAACCCCAAGATACGCATTCCTATATTCATGATGGTTATTGCCGGTTATGTGAGTATCATAGATATGTCGATGGCCGCATGGGCGAGGCCTGTTTACAAACAGATCGGCCTGTATATTCAGCTCATAGTCGCCTTTGCTTCGATCTTTGCCCGCGCGGAGGTCTTCGCGGTAAAGAACAGGATTGTCCCGTCGGTATGCGACGGTCTCGGCATGGGGATCGGGTTCTTTTTGGCGATGATCGTCATCAGCTTCTTCAGGGAGCTCCTGGGGAAAGGGGCCTTATGGGGATTCCCTATCGTGTCGGGGAACCCGCTGCTTATAATGATCCTGCCTGCCGGAGGTTTCTTCGCGGTGGGATTATTGATGGGATTTTTCAACTGGATGGACGCGAAATTGGCCTCGAGAAAAGGCGAGTCGGCGTCAGCGGAGAAACAGGCGGCATAGAGCCGGCAAAAAAATTTCAGGAGAAAGATTATGGATTTCGAAAGACTTTTCCAACTGGTCGTAGCGGCGTCGTTAATAAATAATTTTGTCTTCACCCGCTTCCTGGGTCTGTGTATCTTCTTCGGGGTTTCCAAAAAAATGGAGACAGCCGTTGGAATGAGCATAACCTTCACCGCTGTTATGGTGATCAGCGCCGCGTTAAGCTGGGTAGTTTTTGAATATGTCATGCTGCCGCTTGACATCACTTTTCTGAAGATAATCGTATTCATAGGCATTATCGCGGCATTTGTCCAGTCTGCCGATACTATAATGAAAAAGGTAAGCCCTTCGCTTTATTACAAACTCGGCATATATCTGGCGCTGATAACAACAAATTGTATTATCCTCGCTGTCCCCCTTATAAATTCGGGCGAGAGATACAGTTTTCTGGAAAGCATGTCGTTCGGCCTCGGTTCGGGTCTTGGTTTCGCGCTCGCGCTTGTAATCATGGCGAGCATCCGTGAGAAACTCGAGCTTGCCGATATACCGGCCCCGTTCAGAGGATTGCCGATTTCATTTATAATAGCCGGGCTTATTGCGCTTGCGTTTACGGGGTTTTCAGGGTTGATAACGCTGTGAAAAACAGGGTTCAAGGGTATAGGGTTCAAGGGGTCGAGTGGGTACAAATTTAGAGGGTTAATCTGATATACTATTTAAGGGCACGTTATGTTTAAAACACCAGGAAAAATAAAAGCAGCTTTGGTAACTTTTGCGCTGTTACTCTCCTGTTCCACCGCGCTTTATGCGGGCGTTGGAGGCGGGGTTGAGGCGCGTGAAACGGTAAATCTTATTGAGGTCGTCAAGTTTACGGCAGTATTTCTGGTGGGGTTCAGCGCTATTTTCGGTATCGGTCTCGCCTTTGCCGCAAAGAGATTCGCGGTACAGGAAGACCCCCGTATTGACCAGGTGTCCGAGGTCCTTGCCCACGCCCACTGCGGCGCCTGCGGATACGCGGGCTGCAGGCAGTACGCGGAGGCGGTGGTATTAAATCCCGATGTTTCGCCAAGTTTATGTACTCCCGGCGGGAAGGCCTCGGCTGAAGCTGTTGCCAGGATTACCGGCAAGGTGATGACCCAGCTTGAGCCCAAGATCGCAAGGGTATTCTGCCAGGGCGGATGCTCCAAAGCGGTCCGGAGGTTCAAATATGAAGGCATAGCGGACTGCAAGGCGGCAATCCTCGCGAGCGGAGGAGACAAGGCATGTGTTTACGGATGTCTCGGCTACGGCACCTGCTCAAGGGTGTGTCCCTTTGGCGCCATTACCATGAGCGATGACAACCTGCCGGTAATAGACCCTGTAAAATGCACGGCCTGCGGTCAATGCGCCAGGGCGTGTCCCACAAAGGTCATCGAAATACTTCCTATGGCAAAAGAAGTCCTGGTAAGGTGTCATTCGAAGGACAAAGGCCCTGTAACAAGGAAGAACTGCCAGACCGGATGTATCGCGTGCGGCATTTGCGCAAAGGTGTGTCCTTATAACGCGCCTGCGATTACAAACAATCTCTCAAGGATCGACCTTGATAAATGCAAGGTCTGCGGCCTCTGCGCGACAAAGTGCCCTACCAGCGCGATTATGGATTACATCCCCAGGAGACCGAAGGCGCTTATTACAGATAAATGCATCGGCTGTCATATGTGCGCAAAGGTATGCCCGGTGAATGCCCCTTCGGGCGAGATGAAAAAACTGCATGTCATCAACCAGGGCCAATGCATCGGATGCGGCATCTGCACGTCCAAGTGTCCTGTGGCAGCCATCACCGGCACCTTCAACTATGCCGAAGTCCTGCAGGCCTACGAAGCCAAAAAGGCCGCGCGGGAAAAGGCAAAGTCCTCTGAAGCTGAGACCGCAGCGAGCGCGTAGTCCATTCCTGCATCTTCATCCATTAATCCCGGCTAAAGATTAGCCTCCGCTGAACCGATTAAAATATCACGGTATTGCTATGGAAAAAGTCTTGGGTGGGGACAACACGATGAAAAACGATTCCTTGAAACGTTCCGTGCATAAAATACCCTCACTCCCCACGCTCCCGGTTATCGCGCAGGAGATACTGATGCTTATAGACGACGAGCTGGTCCCGGTCGGCAAACTTGAAAGTATCATAGAGAACGATCCCGCCATATCGGCCCGGGTATTGAGTCTTGCCAACTCGGCTTTCTGGGGCATCACCCCTGTTAAAACGTTAAGGGACGCGATCTTCAGAATCGGCTTTAACACCGTCAAGCACCTTGCGGCAGGGGTGTCTCTGATGACCCTTTTTGACGACGGGAAGCATGGTAAAAAAGGTTATCAGAGGGTATTCAACCATTCTGTCGCGGTGGGGTTTATCGCAAAGCTTTTGTCCCGCAACCTCCGCATGGCAGTGCCTGAAGAAATGCTGATGAACGGTATGCTGCATGATATAGGCATATTGGCGCTTCACAGGTATTTCGAGGATTCTTACTCGGAGGTGCTGGACCGCGCGGGAAGCGGGCAATCCCTTATCGAAGCCGAGAAGACAGTGCTGGATTTTACTCACGCGGAGATCGGCGGATGGCTGGCTGAAGAATGGGGCCTGCCCCGCAGCATTATCCATACGACGTTATACCATCATGAGCCGGGTATGTCGAAAGAACACACGAAGCAGGCCGCTGTTGTGCATCTTGCCGATTTTCTCACTGCCCGGAGCATCCTTTGCCCTGTGGAGAAAGACCCCGGATATCTGCTTGATCCTTCCTGTCTCAGTATGCTCGGCATATCGGACAAAGATATGGATTCCCTGGTTTCACAGGTACAAAACGGTGATCTCCTTAACGGGCTTTTTGTATAGGGACTAAAGACTACCGGCTTCTGAACCGATTAAAATATCAGGAGTCCGATATGGCAAATACGGTCTACAGGATCAGGAGGTCATTTCAGTTCAAAAACTCCGGTCAGGCAAAGGCCTTTTTTGAAATCGCCGGAATTTACGGCAAAGGCAGGGTGTTCGGAGCTGTGGTCCTTTACGAAGCAGCACTTGAATTTCTGGTGTGGAGGAAGCTCGAAAATCTCGCGGTGATGGTTTCGGAATGCTCTTTGCGGGACCTGGATATTTATAAAATGACTTCGCAGGCAGGCTTCAAGGCCTTCAAGAACGCCGGTCCTTAACCTGTGGGACGGGTCTGATCAAAGTCGCTTATCTTCTGAAAAGAAACGGTTTCCTTTTTTCCCGGTCATACCTCACCCATATTTTTGTGATTATCTTATTGCCTTTAATGGTGTAATCGATGTAGAGGATATCAGGAATGCCGAATTCAAGAGGGTGGTATAACGGCTTCAATTCATATCCGACTATGTTCCCCTGCCGGTCGAGTATCCTGCTCAGTTCTGTCTTGCGTACTGCATAGTGGGACCCAACATGTCTCTCTGCTTTCTCGAGCGCCTCTTTGGCGGGGACCTGTTTTAAAACAGTGTAATCATATTCAGGCGCGAATATCTCAAAAGAATAACCGTCTCCCTCTTTGTCGAGGATCGCCACGTTTTCGACGTCATCGCTGTACCTGACCCCATGCAGCAGGAGGGTATAAGTTCCCGAAACTTCCCGGGACGCCGCGGGGTCTGTCCTAAGATATCCCCCGCCCATGCAGGAATACAGGGTCATCAAGACAAAGATCAGCGCCGGCGCCGCGGTTGAGTATTTTAAAAACCTCATGTTCTTTTACCACCACCAGGGATAAAAAGGGTCATTATAAAAAGGACGATGCCGGAAGCGGTGGAACGGCGCATACGGATAATAGGGGTAATAGTAAGGAGGATACCGGTAATAATCATACGCGTCATATTCTTCCCAGAGATAGATTTCTTTTATATCGAACACAGGATAAACATATTCCATATCTCCGATAAGGCCTTTCCGGGTTTCGATAAACTCTCCGGCCACTGTTATCTCCCTGTTTTCTTTGTAGACAAGCGGGTCCAGGAGATCGCCTCTGCTGTATAGAGCGAGAAAACGTCCGTTTGAAGTCCCGTAAGATTTCAGTTGGCCGAGGGAATTTACCGGCACATATATGGCTTCAACAAGGGAGCCTTCCTTTGTCAGGGTTGTTTTTACAATAACGCCTCCCAGGATATAAAGCTTCCCCTTGTTCAGCAAAGGGTATTGTTTGATTTCCGAAAGACGTACGTCATAACTCCCTCTTTGCATGATATCCCGCGTCAGAACGGGGTAGCAGGAAACCAGAAAAAAAGAGATGATAAAGACGACAAGATAATATTTTTTCATTACGCCGCCTCCTTACTGATTCAAGTATATCAAAAGATGGGGATACGTCAAGAGTTTTTTTGGGCGGGACCCGGTAAGCGTTCAGTCTCCGGATAATCAGCTTTTCAATTTAACATTAAGCAGCCCGGCTATCTCGTTCAGTTCATCGTCAGCGAACTCAATGGCAGCCTTTGATATTTTGTCCCGGGTCAGTCTCTGGACCCTGTCGACCAGATCGGTTATTTCCTGCGCTGAAAGCCGCAACTTCCTTGTTGTTTTCTCAGTGCCGGTCATCTGATACGCGAATTCCAGCAATTCCTCCAGATCGCCTATCGTCAGCCTCAGGCTGAAAGGCTTGAGCGCGGGCGTGGCAAAACAGATGCAGTTGTCAGGCAATGAGAAAGATACCTGCCATGAATCGATTTCCTTTATGACCGGCTCTCCGGCAGACCCGTTATTCGCGGCGGCAGTCGACTCTGATTCTATTGCTCCCGCCTCTTCAGAGCCGTTATTGCCGGGGACCATGAGGTTCCATCCTTCGTTATCGTAACCGCAAATGCATTTTTTAATTCTTTCATTGACCGGCCGGCCGCAGCCCTTACATAGCAAAGACATATTCATACCTCCTGTAACTCTCATAAGATATTTGCATATCCTGTATGGTTTATTATGTGATTGCTGTCACTTAATGTGGTAAAATAACCGATGTCAAAAACGTCATAATCGAATGAAAGGGAACAGCAGATATGGCCGGACCGGATTTTGAGCGCCCGTCTGATTTTATCAGGGACATAATTAAAGAAGACCTGAAGACAGGGAAATACGACGGCAGGGTACATACCCGCTTCCCTCCGGAGCCGAACGGCTATCTGCACATCGGTCACGCGAAATCCATCTGTCTCAATTTCGGGATCGCGAGGGATTTCAACGGACTCTGCAACCTCCGGTTTGACGATACCAACCCGGTAAAAGAAGAAGTCGAATACGTGGAATCCATAAAAGAAGATGTCAGTTGGCTGGGGTTTGACTGGCAGGAGAGGATGTATTACGCGTCCGATTATTTTGAGAAGATGTACGAATATGCCGTGCGGTTGATTGAAACGGGAAAGGCGTATGTCTGCGACCTGAGCGCTGATGAAGTCAGGGAATACCGCGGCACGCTGACGGAGCCCGGGAGGGAAAGCCCTTACCGCAACCGGTCCGTTGAAGAGAACCTCGGCCTGTTCGCGAGAATGCGCGCCGGAGAATTTCCGGACGGCTCCCGGACGCTTCGCGCTATAATCGACATGGCTTCGGGAAATATAAATATGCGCGACCCCGTCATATACCGTATCCTGCATGCGGAGCATCATATGACCGGCAACAAATGGTGTATTTATCCAATGTACGATTTTGCCCACTGCGTCTCCGACTCGATCGAGAGGATTACTCATTCCATCTGCACCCTTGAATTTGAAGACCACCGTCCTCTTTATGACTGGTTTCTCGACAGGTTGAGCGTCTATCACCCGCGGCAGATTGAATTCGCCCGTCTGAACCTCAGTTACACGGTCATGAGCAAGCGGAAGCTCCTCCAGCTTGTCGAAGGCGGGTATGTCGGGGGATGGGATGACCCGCGCATGCCTACGATTTCAGGGCTGCGCAGACGCGGGTATACACCGGAGGCGATAAGGAATTTTTGTGACCGCATAGGCGTCGCGAAGAGGGACAGCGTTGTGGATATGGCGCTGCTTGAATACTGCATACGCGAAGACCTGAATAAAAGAGCGCGGCGTGTCATGGCGGTGCTGAGACCCCTTAAGGTCGTTATTATCAACTATCCGGAGGACAGGACCGAAGAGCTTGACGCGGTAAACAATCCCGAGGACCCGGGCATGGGAACGCGCAAGGTGCCGTTTTCAAGAGTGCTTTATATCGAGCGGGAGGATTTCCGGGAGGTCCCGCCAAAGCAGTTTTACCGCCTGTCGCCGGGCCGGGAAGTCCGGCTGCGCTATGCTTACTACATTACTTGCGTGGGAGTGGTCAAAGATGACAGGACCGGCGAGATTGCGGAACTGCGTTGCACCTATGACCCCGCCACCAGGGGCGGGGATTCGCCTGACGGGCGTAAGGTCAAAGCTACGCTGCATTGGGTATCCGCCGCGCACTCAATGGAAGCCGAGGCGCGGTTGTATGATTACCTGCTTCTGAAGGCGGACCCGGATGATGTGGAAGAGGGGAAGGATTTTAAATCGAATATAAACCCCGGTTCACTGGAGACATTGACGTCATGCAGGATTGAACCGTGCCTCGCGGACGCGAAGCCGGGCAGCGGGTATCAATTCGAGAGGATGGGTTACTTCTGCGTTGACCCTGATTCAACACCGGGGAAAACTGTCTTCAACAGGACGGTGACCCTGAAAGACACCTGGGCGAAGATTGAGAAAAAGAAATGAGCTACATAACAGTCATAGGCGCCGGAAGCTGGGGGACTACCCTCGCTCATCTGCTTGCCGGGAAGGGATACGATGTTACACTCTGGGCCTATGAGAAAAACGTAGTTGAAGAGATAAACCGTTACCGCACGAACAGCGCGTATCTTCCAGGGGTATCGCTTTCCCCGGACATTGAGGCGACAGACAATATAAAAGACGCCGTCATAACGGCGCGTTATATATTGTCTGTTGTGCCGACACAATTTACCCGCCCTGTATTCAAAGCGGCAGCGGGTTTTATACCTGAGGATGCCGTTATAATCAGCGCCTCAAAGGGCATTGAACAGGGGAGCCTGCTTACTGTTTCTTCAATTTTACGCGAAATAACAGACCGGAAAATCGCGGCGCTCTCCGGCCCGAGTTTCGCGAAAGAGGTCATACAGAAGTCTCCGACAGCGGTAACGCTTGCGGCTGAAGACCCGGCCCTGGGACTTCAGCTTCAGGAGATTTTCAAT
>QZKO01000082.1 GCA_003599505.1 Nitrospiraceae bacterium
CGTTTTTCTGGCATAATAAAGACATAGCAGGGTGGGTTTGAAACCCGCCTGTACAAACCGGGGACGGGGCAAGGCCTCTCCCATTACAAATAAAGGAGTTTAATATCGTGGAAAAAACCATCTGCGCGGTATGCGCCTGGAGGGCCGCCTGTCAGAAAAAATTCTCCATGAGCGGCAGGGATGTGAAATGCGTTGATTACGTAAAAGACCTTTCCATCAAAGAAGAAAAAAAAGAAGACAGGAAACCGGAAAAAAAATAAAGTTGCCGGTATCTCCCTGTTGACAACTGCCGGTATATGTGGTAGTTAAACTATATAATACCTGTCAAGGAGGAACCAGATGGACGACCATGCTAATGAAAAAAGGATAATAGGCTCATTTCTGATCGGCGGGCTCGTAGGCGCGGGACTGGCTTTACTTTTTGCCCCACAGTCGGGGAAAAAGACCAGGAAAGATATATCAAGGTTCACGAAAAATGTCGCGGGCGACGCAAAAGACCTGATAGAAGATGCGACTGAATCCGTTCAGGAGATGGTCGACAGGGTTTCCGATAAATTATCGGACCTGGCTTCATCCCGGAAGGAAATCACTGAAGACGCAAGAAAAAGATTCATTAAAACCCTGGATAACGTGCAGAAGCTTCTCGAGAAGCAGAAAGAGAAATTGTTCTGATTTTTCATGCTTCCCTGTCTACAAGATGCCGTTTCTCCTCAAGATATTCTTCGAGTTTCCGCAATCTCCTGCGCGTGATATCGCGTATCTTGATCAGGTTCCCCTTTGCCCCGGGGACCCCGCCGCGCCGGGGGATTACCCTGCCTTTGAATTCCAAAAGCAATTTGGTTTCCGGCGGGATATAAAAATGAAGCATAACGTCAGACCCTTCGGGCAGGGGTGAATCCGTTTCAACAAATACTCTTCCGCTGTCCGTGTTAAGAAAAAAGTCCGGGCACGATACCGGGACTTCTTCCCCGTATTTAATCGCAAGACAGAGGGGGAAATGGACCGGCCTTTTCTCCCCTGTATCCCGATAAATTTCCTCCGCCCTTCCCTTCCTGTCGATAAAGTATTTATCCATCTGTACTCCCTTACTAAGAATTATATCAAAGGAAATTTCAGGGTCAAGAGGGGGCAAGGGTTAACAGGGTTAAATCAGTGGTGAATTTTTCTTCTGTAGTCCGTCCATCTGAGAAACGCGTAAAAGACGATCAGGATTGTCATTGTAGTTATAAAAGCAGTTTCCAGGCCGAACTGGTAAGGCAATACTTCAAACTTTCTGTAAACCCAGGAACCCTTCAGCATCAAGATAATGGCAGGCCTTAAAGCGATCACAAGCATTGCGCCAAGCAATGCGAACCAATGTCTTACATACCCCTCGGCGGACCGCCAGAGCATTCCGCTTACTCAGCCGCCGGTGATGGTCATGCCAAAACCAAGAATCGCGCCACCAAGGAGGGGGCGCAAGCTTGTCTGGAAGACATATGAATTCAGCGGCTTAAGTCCTATCGCCATAATGACAGTAAATCCTGCAACTCCCACTGCCAGGCTGATAATCAGACTTCGCATCATGCGCGTAGTCCTGGTGACAAATATTTCCCTGAAGGCGGCGGCGAAACAGAATGCGGACCTCTGAAAAATTACCCCGAAGAGCATGCCGGAAAGAAACGCTGCGGCAGGAAATTCCGTTCCGATAACTACATCGACAGAAACAACAGTTAATACAAGGACCGCCCCGACAACGGCAATTTTGGGTTGCATATGTCTATAATCTTTATTGACAACATCGGTTCCTGGTCCCGTCTTCAGGAGAGAATCCGTGCTGAATAATTTTTCAGCCTGCCTGTTTATCTGCCACATCACGAATTTCCCACCGATATAAGCGCCCGCTAACAACCCTGACATCATTACAAAGCCGTCCAGGGATAAGCCCATAATGTCCGAATATACGCCGCCCAGGATGCACCAACCGGCTATAAAGCAGCCGATTCCCATCAAGGCCCCACCGACAAAGCCCTGAATATAGCCGCCGACTTTTTCTCTTTTCAGACTGAACTGTTTTGCCAACAACGCAGATAAAAAAACCCCTGCCATCAGACCGATGTACAGAATACTTTGCGCGAATAATCTTGAAGTACGCAAAAAGCTCACAGGTGACTGGAGATCCATTGAAGCTGTTTTATATACCCATCTTCCCCACTCGGCAATAACTGCATTTGTTGCACCTATTGGACCTGAATACACAAACAACAGTATATTCAGTAACGCAAGGGTCACCCCGCCTACCTCCGAAGGCCATTTTTCTTCAAAAATTTTATTATAAAATCCGGAAGGCATTTTCTCTGTTAATTGTAACAAAGAATTCCACTTATTCTCCATACCATGACACTTCCTGTACGCTCTGAGTTCTTTATTATTTCAATCATGAGGCGGGGTAAGGTCCTGAACGTGTTTGCCTTGCTACTTCGGTTCCCTGCAGTTATCGCCCCCGCAGGGATAATAAACAGAAAAAGCCTTTTTCATCTTTTCAAGGGCTTCCTGCTGTGTCCTGCCCTTTGCGGTAAAACCGGGGATGTCCATGCTCTTTACAATCCATTCGCCTGTTTCGTCTTCATACACTATCAGCTTTTTCATTTTCCCGGCGTATGCTTCTCTCTTATTTCACGTCCCTGATCGTGGCTATTATTCTTGCTTTCATACTCTCCGACATATCTTTCATGTTGTGTTTAATTACGCCGTGTTTGGCAATTTTTCTGAGAATTTCTTCACGTGTTTCGGCGTGGCATTTCCAGTTACATGCCCCCCCGAAGTCCCTGCATCTGAACACCTTTGCCATATTCCTGCACCTCTTGAAGGTTCTGACAAAAAGTATACCAGAGAACAAACAAAAGTCAATAAAATGAACTGTACGGAAGGGGGTAACGCTTCACTCCAGTGATTTCACGAACTTCCTGTATCTTTCAGGCGGCTTGATGATTTCCATGCCCATACTGAATGACGTGCCGTGGGGGGAAGTCTTCGCCTGGAACCATCTTATCTCACAATCCATGTTCAATGCTTCTCCTGAAGGGAGCCTGCATTTCAGTTTTATTCCGGAATGGTTATCGATCTCCGCGAACTTGTCCGAAGTGGCGGTTACCATATACAGACCGTCTTCAGAAAAATTCATGACGATTCCGGAATACATTGTGTCGCCGGCGGTCAACTCGGCGTCAAGGTTTTCGATTATCCTTCTGCCTCGTCTTTTTTCCATGGTTGCCTCCACCTCTCCGATAATGAATCTTAGTATACCAGAATACGGCGGGGATGGTAAAATTTCCACCCTCTTTCCGGTCTTTGACGAATCAGGAATTTACGTCTATAATCTATCTATGCTCGAAATCCTGGAAAGTCTGCCGATGACATTCATACCCATCTTTGTCGCTATGGACGTGTTTGCCGTTCTCCCGATTTTCATATCGGTGACATGCGAAATTCCGGCAGACGGAAGAAAAGCCGTTATCAGACAGTCGATCATTACGGCGCTGGCGGTAAGCCTTATCTTTGTTGCCGTCGGAGAGGTTGTTTTCAGAATCCTCAGTATATCCGTTGATGACTTTAAGATAGCCGGCGGTCTCGTTCTGCTTGTTATCGCGGTGCTTGATCTCGTGCGCTTCGGCGGGGAGCGGAGGCGGCCCGAAGACGCTGTCGGCGTTGTGCCCATCGGCGTGCCCCTGATAGTAGGGCCCGCGGTGCTTACCACACTCATTGTGCTCATTGACCACCACGGAATTTTTCCAACGGTCATATCGCTTATTCTGAACCTCGCCATTGTGTGGATTTCTTTTGTACGGGCTGAAGATATAACGAGGATGATAGGCAAAAACGGAATCGTGGCGCTTTCAAAGGTAATGGCGATCCTCCTTGCCTCCATCGCAGTAATGATGATAAGGCTCGGCGTCGAGAACTTAATAAAATAATATAATTATGGAACTCATTGACGACGGTTACTGTTTTGTTTGCGGGACTGAAAACCCCGCTGGACTGAAGCTGAAATTTATCTTTGACGGCAGGACCATAAGAACCGAATTTGTTCCGAAGAAAGAACATCAGGGGTATTACAACATCGTCCACGGCGGCATCATTTCAACGCTGCTTGATGAGGCTATGGTCAAGCTCGCAATAGAATCGGGTATGCCCGCGGTCACCGCTCAAATGGATGTCCGGTTGAAAAAGGCGTTAAACATCGGTGAGAAGATAACTGTTCAGGCAGAGATAGTGAGGGATACGAAAAGGCTCCTAACGGCTTACGCAAAAGCAGTAACCATAGACGGGGTGGTTGTCGCCGACGCAACCGGGAAACTGATGAAAGTATGAAAGTTTTCTTTCAGCCTGCTATTTGGGAAATGACAGATTTCGCACCCTTTACAGCGAACTTTACCCACACAAATAATCAAAGCATAGTAAGTTTAAATCCTCACGCTTTAAGTTGAACCTTTCGGTTGAGGATATCTCAGTAGACAAACTTCCATATTTCTCCCTCATAGCGGTTACTTTCTCTACAAGAACCTTTGGTACAGCGTTTTCCTGAAACTCTTTATAAATTTTCCTGAGTTCCTTTACCTGCGTGCCCGGCATTGGCTGGTTCAGGTACTTGATGATTTCGAGAGCCTCTTTTCTATCGACATCCGGATGGTTCAGATAGTTCTGAATTGTTGTTGCGAGTGTCTGTTGTATAGGATCAATAACCTTTGGCACGGATTCAAGCGCAACTTTTTCATGATAGGTCTTAAGAATATGCTCGATGATCTTTTCTTGTATCTCAAAAACATCATAATCACCGATCACCCGTTCCGTTTCCGGTGAGCACGAAATAAGATTTGCTATGAGAAACCGGTTATCTACTATCCTGCCGGTATTGATATCATAATAATTCCAGAAATTGTGCTTACCCTTTTCGCTTTCAGCTTGAAAATAAAAGAACATGCCTTTTGCGCCCCTCTTCATTAATCCTGAATGGATTCCATTTGGAAGTGAATCTATCCATTTCTTGCCTTCACACGCTAATAATTCCTGAATCTGTCGTAACAGGAATTCACTGCTTGCCAACTCAATAAATTGTTCTTCCTCATCGACTACGCTCGAATCCTGATCTTCAATCCTCTTAAGGGTATTAAATGTCTTGGGATGTACAACTTCCCCAAGGATGCTTGCGTCAAGAAAACCAACCCTGTCTATATTCGATATCTTTCTCTGCAAACTCTCGACAAGCCTCAACAGCCTTTCAAGCCCTTCATCAGGAAACATATTTCTTAACCATAAGGTATCAAATTCCGTACCGATACGGTCTATTCTTCCGGCACGCTGCACCATTCTTGTCGGGTTCCAGTGAAGGTCATAATTTATAAGATTTGCACAGTCCTGCAGATTTTGTCCTTCTGACAGAACATCCGTTGAGATGAGGATGTTTATTTCATACTCTGTTCCCACCCATTCTTCTTTCTTATTTGCCTTTGGCGCAAAAGCCTTTACGATATTTCTTCTGCTTTTGGGATCAGCCCCACTGTCCATGCGTTTTATTACAGGATTTCCTATGGCCTTCCTGAATGCCGCCCCTTTGTCCTCTCCAAGTTCGCTAAATAAATATCGCGCGGTATCCTTGTAATATGTAAAAATTAAAGTCTTTTCCCCTTTGAGCGGTCCTGAAAGTATTTCTTTCAACTTTTGGAGCTTGATATCTTTTTCAGCGCTTATGCCATTTACCTGGTGCCAGATATCCATGAGAATCTCGATATCATGCTGAACCGCCTCATGAAGCTTTCTCAGGTTATACTGTGTTGGATCAACCGTCTCCATTGCGCCTATTACAGCTTTTGCCTCATTACTTGAATCTATTTCTTCCGCCCTTGAGGTAGGGGTTGCGTCATCCTCCTCCTCTTCTCTTTCGAGATATCTTAGCGCCTTATGAAAATCACTCGATTTGATCAACTTTCCGTCAAGGATATATGACTCAAAGGTCTTCTGGAATTCAAGCGCCCTTTTAATGCTTATTCGGAATGCTGCGATACTTGATTCAAACCTCTTCAGGTATCTGCTCTTAAATATTCCGACAAGCGCCTCCTCCCTTCCAGCCTCAAATTCATCCCTTTTAATGCCTGCCTTCTTGTATGATTCGAGGTTATATGGAGGCAGTTTCAGTTTTTCTATTCCGGTGACAATTTGTTCATATATCCCGCTGTAAGTCTTTTCAAGGTCATAGTATTCTGTTTTCAACTTTCTTTCGGGGAAATGTATTTTTTTGCCCTCTATCATAGCGTCAGGATATGCCTTCTTAATAAATTGCCTTGTCCTCCTGATTACAACTTCCTCAAGAAGATTAAATAGTGATGTTATACCCTGGCTATCTCCTGATGCGCGTCTTGCAGCAAGGAAGTATTTATAAAGGTCTCCAATACCTGCTGATGTGAAATAGCCCCTATCTCCACGAGTAAATAAAACCATCTGATTGTAAAGGTCAAACAGGTCATTATTGATAGGGGTTGCTGTAAGGAGTATTATCTTCTTTCTTTCTCCTGCCGCGCCTCTTCCTGCATTCAGGCTGATAATGCGCTCAAGGTTTTCGTACCGTTGGGCGTTCCTGTTTCTAAAATTATGAGATTCATCAACGAGGATAACGTCTGCGTTTCCGTATTCTTCGACAGGGAAATCTGCCTGTCCGATTTCTTCCTGCGAAAGGATCGTTACTGCAATCGTCGCCTTTTTCAACTCACTATCCCACATATCACGCAATGACGCCGGGCAAACGACAAGCGCTTTCTGTCTCATGTGATAGGCATAATCTTCAAGGAGCTTCTTCCCTATCCATGTCTTTCCGAGACCAACGGAATCAGCAATCATTACGCCGTCATAGCGCAATAATATCCTCCGTGCTTTTTTCACGGCGTCTTCCTGAAATTCCGAAAGCTCAACTGCGGAACGTCCGATCTGCTCGGGCACACTGTCAAGGTCATCCCTGAAATATTCATAAAGCGCCTTCATATAAACCTGATAGGGGGTATATTCTTTTGAGCCGAACTTTGATGCATCAAGCAATTCTATGAATCTTTCCTTATAATCTTCGGCATCCCCCCACTGTCTCTCAAACCACTGCTCAAGCTCTATAATTGCTCGCGCGCCAACTTCACTTTTTATGAGTTGCCTGTTCTGTGGCTTGATATGTTCGCTTGGCCTGTTTTCGCTGAGCCATGCTACTGCGGACTGTGCCTGCTTGTCTTCAGCTTCTTCAACATCGAGCAGTACTTTATGGGCAAGGTTTAATTCCCGATTGCTTGTAAGGCCGGGCAGAGTGAAATTACTTGAACCTACTATCGCCACTACTGGCTTGAACCTTTCAAAAAGCATCTGCTGTCCGGGTTTGTCGGAATAGAAGAGGAAACATTTTGCATGAAGAAATCCCTTCGAGTGAAGTTTTAATTCAACATTCTCTCTTCTGAGAAATCGTATGAGGTCTTCAACAAGCCTTAAGGTCTCTTCGTTAAAAGGTTCTTTTTCCAGATCAGCACGTATAGCTTGATTTAATTTTGAAGGGTCGGGTTTAAGTCCGATATTTTCTCCGGAAGACGGCTCCTCACCAAGCAAAAGCCTGAAACTTCCAAGTTCTGAAAGTCCATCCTTTATAAGTCTGTATCCCTGAATATTGAAATACGCTGTGACAACATCCATTGACTGGCCCTGATGATTTCTTAGAATAGCGTTCAGGATGTCAGCCAGCTTATAAGTTTGGTTGTCTATGACGTAGGGGATTATCATCTCTTTTTTCCCGCAATTTTGTGAAACGTCGCTGTCCATTCCTTCCATGCAAGATCAAAATCCGGAAGCTCATTCAGCATAGGCCCAAGACGGTCTCGCCAGGCATTTTTATTCCATTCCTTGAGTTTAGCGGATGTCAGCCCGGCCGTATCAGGTTTGATTTCCCTGACACGGCATTTCTCCTGAAGCAGTGGTTGTAATTCTTTCCATGTAAAGTGTTCACCGTAGCGGCACAGCATATACCAGAGATCGTATAAATCTCTTGGACGAGGCCATTTCTTCTGCTGTTGAAGAAGGGACCGAAGCTTCTCCGCAACAATTTCTTTTTTCGAATATGAGTATACCTTGAAATGAGAGAGATCAGAATATTGAGGCTTGATAGAACAGATAACCGGCTTTTCAAGAATAGGCTCGTCGAAAGTTAGATGTACTTTGACCTGAGGCAGTCCCCGCCTGCGAGATCCGCCACGGCTGTACTCGACAGGAATCTCTATCTGGAAGTCTCCGGGGATAGTTGCAGCCTCTCTTACAGTAAGCCTAATACCTGATTCGCTTTGTACACGGTCTGCGGCTTTTTGCAACAATTGCAATGATGTACTAAGATTATCGCCTCCGGGTTTGCAACTGAAATCAATATCTTCAGAAAACCTGTATCCTTTGTAATAACAGTGTCTAAGACAAGTCCCGCCCTTAAAGACCCATCCATGCTTTGTCATTCCTGAATGCACCAATCCTGACAGGAGCCACAGAATAACATAATCCTTCTCTGTCTGATCAAAACGGAGACCTTCTTCTTCAGACAAGCGATGCAGTTCTGCAGTCGTTATCATACCTTTATCTCCGTATTAACCAAGAGTCCCCAACGGCGATTGAATTTTCCGTGACGCGGTAGTGCAGGATCAAGTGAAGAAAAGCCCGGCGCAAGAGTGACTACCTTTCGGAGCTTTTCAACATCTCCTAATCCAAGAATTTCCATCAGAAACCCAAGACGCTTGGCAACTGCGCTGTTTCCGATCTTGACTGCGTATTTTCGCAGTTTGGATTCGTCGAGCTGCGTCCAGACAGATGAAAGCGCTTTAGCGATTTCATCCACCCCTCCAACGTATTGTGGAAGATCCAGTCCATCTATGATTGTCTTCTCCCTATCAGTAACCATAAAGGGCATCTCGTCAATCCAGTCTTTGACTACGCCAAAAAACTTTCCGGGCTTCAAAGAGATTATCTTGTAATTTGTGCCGAGCACCTCACCGGGATGCCGGCGCACAGGATGGTCGGTGGCTACAAACACGGTTCGTGGAAGCTGTTCAGTCATGCCGTGATGATTAAGCGCAGACCAGTATGCAATCGTTGCCGGTGATACCAGTTCCATGGCTACAATGAACTCATGCAGTTGCGGGGTCCGACTTTCTCCTGATGAGAGTGGGATGACGGCGAATCTTCCGCGCCTGATGCGTCTGATCCAGCCCTTGTGCTGAAGCCGTTCAAGGAATTTCTGGGTTGAGTCCTCACCCTTGTAACCCAGTATATCTTGCGCCTCTCCGGTAGTGAACGCAGCCTTCCCGCTTACTCTGGCCAGAAATCTCGCTTCAGACCTGCCCAGCGAACCACGTGTTATATTTTGTGCGCCTTTTACGGGCTTTGTATGACCGGTTACGGCATGCATAATATAACTTATAGGAATAGCAGCTATAAGTCAAGGAATTATTTATTTTTGTATAAAATATGTTGCGCAAAGCGGAGGGAGAATAAAAACAGGTGGTTTAATGGGATTATATTTGCCCGAATTGTTTCAACTCACCAATAAACAACTAATGCCGGCTTTCTCTCGGGATAGTCAGTTAATTAGAAGATTCTTGAGAGACTGGTATGTCTTCGGGTTTAAGCCAGACGATTTCTCCGTCCTGCCAGACTACTATTGAATTACCGGTCTGTTTATGCCGGAGCAGGGCGGACTGCACACCACGTCGCAAGGCTTCGTCAACCAATGTCCCTTCTTCAAAAATCTCATCAATTGTCTTACGATTGCTTCCCATGTATAAATTGTCTCATAATTGTATCCCAAGTTTCAACATCAATGACTTTATCGTATTCCTGTCCGCGTCCGGATGCGATCAATCTCGGACCGGTTGGTTTGGAATTATCATAAAATCTCCATGTATCCGACAATACCTGATAAAGCTTGAAAAAGTTTTCCAGTCCTGTGCGATAGCGGCGGCGAATGGTAGCTTCAGGCACATCATGGCCTCCCGTCCGTACCCGTTCAGCAACTCTCGCAACGGCGAAGTCGTCATTGGGCAGATAAAGAAAAACAAGGTGAAAATCATATCCCGATGCTTTGAGTTCTGCAATCCACGGTGCAAAAGATCTGCTTGCCAATGTTGTCTCAAAGGCAAAATCAACTTGTTTGTGTGCCAGATAGTGAAGGCGCTCAAGCATGACACGCCCGGCATGAAAAGCCGTCATTTCGGGGTGAAAGGCAGACAGTCCCTGCGCAATTAAATCAGCGTTCACAAATTCAGTAACATCGAGAGTTCCTTTTAATAGAGAAGGCGCTGTTGTGGATTTTCCTGCTCCGTTTGCTCCTGCAATTACAATAAGATGTGGGTGCTTCGCAATCATGTTTTTCTCCCCTCCACGATCTTTATCTCTTCCTCGGTCAGGCCGTACAATTTATATACGATCTGGTCTATGAGCCAGTCGGTTTGTTATAAAGTTTTGACAAAGTAATATCATATTTTATGGAGCTGGATTACAATTATGTCTTTATTTTTGTTGGCACTTTGATCTTATTTGCAACTGTGGTATAAATATCCACCTCTGATTCAGGTGTTTTTATTGTTACTACGAGAGAATACCGGGCTTTCTTGTTCCATCTTCCTAACTGATGTCGTTCACGCCACCAGCCAATCACAGGGTATACGCCGATAAGTCCCCTTGATGCAAGGTCAGCCGCAGTACCTTCCCATCTATCAGAATGTATAGAGCCTCGCCCCCTCAGAGTGGGTCCTAAAAGCCAGTTTGATGCGTCACTCTCTGAAGTTTTACCTGCCTCTTCCTCTCTTGCAGCTTTATTGATTCGGCTTCTGAACTCATTATCCGATTCAGTAGCAGTTTTTACATCAAACCTTAATCCGTGAGAGGCATATCTATGGCGGCGTATCCAGCCTCGTCTTGCAGGATTGGGCTCAATAAAGTAGGACAATGTAACTTTCATTTCTACAGGAGATTCTCCTAAATCTTGCAGTATTTCAACAGGCCAGGGGATCTCATGAAGATGCATATCATGAGTTTTATACTCACTGCCATCTTTATCAAATGGCTGGAGAGCATCCTGGACTATTAACGTTAGCGAATTTCTGGCACTCCAAATTGCGTCAGCCAAATTGGGGACTCCGAACCCGCAGTATCTCAATAGATTTTCTGTGTTGTTGCGTGGCGTCGAATTACTGAAATGTATTTTCATCGCCTCATTCCAGTCTGCTGAATGAACTATTAGAGCTCGTACTGTTTCAGGCCAGAAATCAGGATAATTCGCATAAATGATCGCAGACATTCGCGAAGCAATAGCGGTAGCAGCGCTCGTATCTCCTGTGGTGACAAATTGTTTTGATGCTGGATGATAGTAGGTTGTTAACAATTGCAGACTATCAACGTAGTCTACTGTCCTTGTACCTGGATTATGCGCCATATTACCGCCTTCAAATACTACGTCAGGCTTTAGTGGCCATTGTCTCGCCCACGGTACAGAGGTACAGCTTGACGGGCTCAAATCCCCCGGAGGAGCTATGGGTGTCCACCCAGGATACATCCTCTGATCGATTTGAATTTTTTCTGTATACGCTCCTACAGTTAAAGCATTCCAAGCCTGACCGGGATCATGAATTCCGTCCGTCATATTACAGTCAGGATATTGAATTCGGGAATCGAGATTAGTGTTCCCTGCCGCTACTATGATTAACCGTCGGTGTTCATCATCTGCTCCTGAACTCATATTATCAATTGCAGCAGACCAGGAAGAAGGCTGTCCCCGATCTCTGAAATCAGTCGTAGTGACGGCCATACATGCAACACGATTTCTGTTTGGCGCCGTAACTTCAGCGCGTGCAATTGATTCAATCGTTATGTGGCCGTATAGTTCAGGATCATTTTGTCCGTCAGGGGGAAGAATTTTAACCGATTCAAGTATATGCGTAAGTTTTATAGGATCACTTGAAAGCAATATTTGAGTAAGATCATCGTATAATGCCAGTCCAGCCATCTCGGTGCCGTGTCCTTTATGATCTGCAACGTTCCATGCATGGTCATATGAGTGCATATCTGATAAATTTAGAGCCGGTGCGATCAACGGATGCCCGTTATTGACGCCACTGTCGAGGATACATACAGACGGAGCATTCTTTGCCGGACCTTTTAAACGCGATAATGCTTCTTTTACCCAGTCAGTTTGTTCTGTTGGGGTCATTTGCATAAAAGCTTCTGATGTTTCTTTTGCTTTTCTCAGTTCTGCTATACAGTTCAGCAAATCAATGGACTTACTCATTTGATCTTTATTGCCATAAGTCAAAACTATTGTACGGTCAGGAAATTTTATTTCCCCGTTCCTTATGCATAGTCCCAATTTCTCTGAATGGTTTTTAAAGAATTCTAATATGGAATCCCTATCTTTTCCGGCTCTGAGCCAGACTTCCCACCAAATTTCTATTCCGTCTGCTGGGAACTCGTTATCATCATCTGTCCATAAAGCTTTGACCGCAGCCTTATGGATATCTGAGATACTTTCAATCAAAGGCTGATTTTTGGGATTTCCTTTTTTGCTTTGCTCGGTCAAATATTTATCTATCTGTTTGACAAAATAAGATAATTTCCCCTCCGGGACAAAGACGGTCGCATATGTTTTTCTGTCAAGTTCTCTGACTGCGAGCAACTCAATCCCTTGGCGGAAGGATTCCAGACTTTCAAGTTTAAGAGAAAAATCGGGGTCGCTCTCGAACTGCAAACAAATGCCGTTCCCGACATCTATACCATAAGCCGCCCTTTCCTGCTTGAGAGATTTATCCTCTTCCTGAATGCGCTCAAACTGTCGTTTCAAAAACGTCCCGTGGTCCTGCCGGATTCGATCAGGAGTTCCTATTTTTTGTCCTCCACTCTTAGGGGATGTATAGCGCTCGGTCTTGGATGTGCCTTCTAATAAAAGATGAGGAAATTGGGGAGAGTTTTTATCTTCCATGTATTACATTACTTTTCTAATATTGCCTTACGTTCAGAAAGAGCCCTCATTATGTCTTCGGCGGTAAGATTATTTAGGTCACTAATAATCATCTCTTTAACTGCTTCCTCACATGCACGCGTAATCTCTGCGTAATTAAGCCCGGCAGCCACCTCCGATATTTTATTCCAATTGATTTTCCCCCTAATATGGGGGACTAATCCGGCTTTAAGAGTATCAATTATTTGTTTGGGATTAGGTAGGGAATACTGGATAACATCATCAAATCTTCTATACAGGGCATAATCAAGCAAGTCAGGATGATTCGTGGCAGCCAGAATCAGGCTGTCGGATTCATCTTGTTCAATAAATTGCAGGAAGCTATTTAAGACTCTGCGAATTTCACCAACATCATTTATCAAACCTCGCTGCGTTCCAATTGAGTCAAATTCATCAAACAAATACACCCCTCGTGTCTCTGCAATTGCATCAAATACAATCCTCAACTTGGATGCGGTCTCTCCCATATATTTTGTAATCAACCCATCTAAACGAATTACAAACAGAGGAAGACCGAATTCTCCGGCCAGAGCAGATGCAGACATTGTTTTTCCAGTTCCGGGGGGACCTATTAAAAGCAGTTTACGCCGGGGGGAGAGGCCATGAGTCCGTATTTTATTAAGTTGGCGCTGTTCTCTTACGATGCGATTTAATCTTGAAGCAATATTTTTGCTGAGTATCATGTCAGACAATCGTATTTTTGGGTAAGATACAGATAAAAGCGCAGAAAGATCACCTTTAGGTCTTGCAATCGGAATCGGTTTTTGTGAAATCTGAGAAGCCTGTTTCGATTTGGCATCATCAATTAAAGCGCGCAATTCCTGGGCAAGTTTTCCGTGTCCCTGCTTCGCTTCATGGGCGGCAACTTGCATTGCTACCGCAAAAAAACGAGGGTCATCACCGTCAATGTAACTTTTTAAAAGTGCTTTAAGTTGCTCAGCGCTTGCCATGGTATTCCGTTAGCTTAATTATACAAAAGTATTTTTCATTTTCATACAACTTATTTTCCCTCCACGATCTTGATCTCTTCCTCAGTCAGCCAGTACAGTTTATAAACAATCCGGTCTATAAGCCAGTCGGTTCACAGCATTTCCTTCAACCGTTTACTGATATATTCTCCTTCATCTTCCGAAAGCCCATAACACTTAAACAGCACCTTATCAATAACATCCTGTATCACCTGGCTGTCAGGCGCAAGGGATGAGCGTTCCTGTCTGTTTTTCAAAACTCTTTGACCTTCTATCTTTTGAATTTCCCGGCATAGTTCAGACAACGCATCGGCCACGGGTTTCGGCATAACGCCCGGCTCCGTGCAACTTTCGCACAACGATGATGAAAGAGCATCCCACTGCTTGCCTTTAAGCAGTTCTTTCCATTTGACTCTTTGTCCGGTTTCAGAGAATGACGGGACAGGCAAGGCATTGAACTGGTATTCGTTTATCATCGCATTTGTGCTAACGAGCCTAAAATACCAATCAAGGATTTTGGAGTTTAATAAGGCTATCAACAAATCGAGATCGATTTTACTCCCTGATGCAGAAATGTATTTGAGTTTATCAAAGCAAAATACACCTTCAGGTAACATTGCAGCTATGAGTCTTCTAAAATTGTTTTGGGGTGCACTTCTCTGAATACCAATGCGTTTATGGAGATGAGCAAATGCTCTGCTATTTTCTGATTTGCCCTTTAAATATGCTTTAACATTTAACCTCAATTCCTCGCCTTGAGAGGCTTCTCTTAGCGCATATAAGGTGACATTAGACCCACGGATAATAATCGGTCCCTTGTTGTCGGCGCTTATAAACTCTCGATGCGTAAGCGCATGTAATTCTCCCTCAAATAGCTTTGCGATATTGCCCATTGGTTGTATTGCGCCATGTCGGATTAAACCGACCAAATCCCAATCGCGTTGCGAACAAGAAGGGATTGTTAAATTTTCCTCATCAAATGCAAGAATATCGTCAGGTGTGACGGATAACACTTGAGCATTTTTCTCAATCAGCTTTCCTGGATGAGTACGTATCGTGAACTTTCTCCCTTTGCGTGCAATCCGCGTAACAAGAATAATCGTAGAAAGCTTAGCCTCTGCAAAAACTCGATTCTGGGGATCATCCTTTTGCGGGAAAGCTTCAATCGCAATCAACCCCGTTTTCTCTAAAATCATTTTGCGTAAACCGGTCGCCTGTTCATCACCGAGAAGCGACATTGGCACAACATAAGAAAATGTCCCATTTGCCTTTGTTATGCTGAGCCCGCGACAAATGAAAAACTTATTGAGATTACGCGCACCACAAATTGCTGGCTTGTATGCAGCGACCGACATGAAGTATTCATTCCCTCTTGTCATCTCAAACCCAAGTTCCTCACTCGCAAGCACATCATACGGCGGATTGCCGACCACCGCATCGAATCCCGGATTTTCTTTCTCCTTCCCTTTCCCATAAAAAACCTCCGGATATTCCAGTTCCCAATGAAAGAACCGTTTTTCTTTGGCAGCATTTATTGCAGTCTGTGCAATCGTCCTGTCACTTACGGAAAGATTGCTCAATGATTTGTTAAGGTCTTTGGTGTTTATAAACTTCTCTGCTTCTCCACTTTTCAAAAAATCCATTGCAGGTGATGAATCTTTTTTCTTCTTGCCTTTGCCGTCTCCGCTGTTTCCGAACCATTGGCTAACATACACATCGAGTATTCGCCTGAAAGGAGCGAGGCTGTCACTTGCCCTCCTATATTCGTTGCGAGATTCTTTGACCTGTGAGGCAGTAACATCTGATAATTCCCCGACATGTCTCATTAAATCGGTTGCAAGCATGAGGCCGGCAAATCTGCCACCAAAAAGAGTAACCTGATGATCGGTTGCCTCAACTTCTCTCCATTCTTTCCCAGAAACTGCTACTTTGGACTTACTGCTTATCCGCGTAACCGGCTCGACAGCTTCACGAACCTCTTGAACACTGGCCCCTATCAGCGAATTCCCGCATTTAAGATGATGATCAAGGAAAGAAAGCGGCGCGCCGAGGGTGAAGCAATCCAGCCAGAGTGAGACCTTCGCAAGCTCAACCGCCATCGGATTTAAATCAACACCGTAAATGCATCTCTTGAGCACATGGCGTTTGAGGAGATTAAGGTCATTCAGGCGAGATTCATCTATAGTAATACCCTGCGTTTCCATCGCTTTCAATATGGTCTCTCTTGTCTCTCTGAGAGTCGTCATAACAGGATTCCAGGGAAAGCCGTTCAGGAAATCAATCATCTTGTCCGTGATGAAATCAACCGCCTCGACAAGGAAATGTCCGCTTCCCATTGCCGGATCAAGGACCTTCATGTCAAACAAATCATCAACGAGACTGCTGTAAGTAAATGCCGTCTTATCAGGGTTATCGCCCTTCTGTCCTCTTTTTTCAAAAGCCTCTTTTCTTTTGACAGCTTCTCTGTATGTCTTCTGAGCTTCTCTGAATTTCGGAGTAAGTGCATTGAACTTTTCTCTGAGCACGGGACCGACAGTGTTTTCCACGATGTATTTGACAATGTAATCAGGTGTGTAATATGAGCCGGTGGCCTTTCTCTCATGCTTTGTATTTTCCAGATAGACCGCGCCATCCGGTAGAATCCGCTCCTCAGCGCTTTTACCCCTACCTGCCTTTAGTATCTTCCTCTTTTGTTTGATAGCCTCTGTATAGGGAATGATCTCCTCGGTCTTTTTCCCTTCGCATATAGCCATCTTCTCCGGTGCAATTCGGACATGGAATTCAAGAAGTCCTTCATAAATACTTCCAAGATGCCGCACGCCAAGAGATTTGTAATCTATAAATACACGTTTAAAGGTTTTATCATCTTCGTCTCTTGTAAGAAGATCTAATCCGATTGCAAGGAATTTATCAGGAAGCTTGTTCTCAAGCAGGAACCTGGCGTTTTCAGCCTCATGATTATCATCAGTATCAAGGTTTGTCATGAAAAGGCCGCCATTGTAAGCAGGGGCATTTATGGTTGCATCACCTAAGTCAATTGCTTTAAAAAGTATCTGAAGCCTGTCGTACAGGGCTGTGGAATGTTCATCAAATGAGGATTTCCCCTCTACCAAGAGGGGATTAAGGGGTGTGTTTCCCCTCTTTGACAAAGAGGGGTCAGGGGAGATTTTTAGATCAATATCGCCGAGCTTGTCTGCAATTTCATTTTTCAGTGATGCAAGGCTTATTTTATGATATCCCCTAAATTCCTTGACTGGTAGGAGATTTCTTGATTCCGCATATAGAATAAAGAGCAGCCTGTAAAGAAAGGTTAGTGTGCCGTGAAATACCTTGTCGAGATCATCCTGTGAAAGATCGGAAATACCCTTTGTACTACGAGTATAAGATATAAATCCCTTTGCAAAGTGTGGGAAGATATCCTCGAATATCCTCTTCTTTAAGCGCTCGCCGAGTTTCTTTGCATATTCTTCACTGCCCTTAATGAGCCTCTCCAGAAAATTGACACCATCTGATATAAGGAATGCTTCTTTTCTGAAGAAGAGATAAAAGTACCTGAACGATTCTTCCGGGTCGAGCCTTGCAAGAACCTCTTCGAGGTCTATTTCATAGTAATTGGTAGCCCTTGAATGGGCTTTTGAAGAATAGAGTCTCCAGTGCTTGCCGTTAGTTACAATTACCCAGTCCGAGTCTCCCTTATCAAGCAGCGAAACAACTACCGCCCCGGGGTTTTCATCAGGAGTATCTTTGTCCCGTGTGTAATCCTTTCCATCAAGAGAACGTCCCCATGGATAAGTGAGACAAAGGCAAAGGGGATACACACCCCTGGCCCCTCTTGATAGAGGGGAACTTAGTCCCCCTTTGGAAAAGGGGGATGAAGGGGGATTTTCATAGAATTCATAATCTGCTTTTCTGCTTTCATCATCAGCGGCCTTTTGCTCCCTGAATTGAAAACCGAGTGTTTTGAACACCGGCTCAAGAAAACCTTTTCGGAATTCCTTTTCTGATTTCCCCGACCAGACAGACTTTACATTCAGATACAACTCTTTAAAACGGCTGTATGGTGGTTTAATATTCTCTTTCCATTCAGTTTCATCCCGGAGCCTTTCGAGAAGAAAATAGTCACTAAAAAGCGCTTTATTGTTAAAAAATTCCTCTGACCAGTCAGCAACAATATATGCCGCCTGCAGTTTTTCATACTGTGCGATGGGATCTGATTCGGTATAGCTGAACCGTCTTAAGACTCTTAAATCAACTTTTGTCGGCTTAAGCCTGTCTATCGTCAAAATCCTCGGCCTGATGGATGCCTGTTTGCTTCCTATCCCTTCTTCTTCCTCCCTCGGCAGAAGCCTCTCGATAAGGACAAAATCTATCCGGTTATAATCATTTGTCAGAATTAGAAGGTAATTCCCAACGCGATTGCGGAAAACCCTCGCCAACGACTGCGTATTCGCCACGGTAACAGAGGAAAGTTCAAAGAGGTATACTTGCAACAGACCGTCCTGATCGGCAAGCAGCTCAATGCTCTTTATTTCTTTGATAAGGCTTTCATTTGTGATGCCGAGATTGGCCGGGGACTGCTTTATCCGGCCTGATGTTTGATAACCGAGGATAGTAAAGAAAGCAATGACTTCGTCAGAATTAGAAATCGACTGAATGTTCTCTGATTTTAATTCCCTGTCGAACATAAATTGCATTAGTATATAACAAGTTTAATAATATTCCTCTACAATTTATGTGCTTTATGTGCTCAAATCGCTTACAGCCTAATACTTCCCGCTGAAATAATCTTCCAGTATCTGCCTGTGGTCAAAGGCGATTTCATCAGGGAGGTTGTCTTTCGTAAAAATCCCGGCCTCTTTCGCGTCGTCCGCGGCAACAGGCGTCCCGGAAGCCTCTGCTATGAAAATAGTAGATACTGTATGATGCCGGGGGTCCCTTTTGGGTTCTGAATACGTGTGGAACTGTCTTATAAGCCTTATATCAAGCCCTGTCTCTTCTTTTGCTTCGCGGATGACCGCGTCTTCAAGCGTCTCGCCGTAATCGACAAAGCCGCCGGGGATCGCCCAGCCGGGAGGGGGGTTCTTTCTATTGATTAAAACAATGCCGCCGCCGGTCTCAATAATCGCGTCAACCGTAAGGAAGGGATTTCTTTGCAATTACTCCGCCTGCTCCTCAAATTTCAGATGAATATCTTTTTCAGGGGAGATAGTGGAAACGGCGTGTTTATAAACAATCTGCTGGACCTCGTTTTTGAGCAATATGACAAACTTGTCAAAACCTTTTATTACCCCTTTTAACCGCGCGCCGTTTACGAGGTATATGGTGACGGTTATCTTTTCTTTCCTGACGAGGTTGAGGAACGTGTCCTGAAGTTTGTGGTCTGTGTTGCTCATAAGGCCTCTCCTTTTTAAGATAATCAGAAAATCTCCCGTTGCCCTTCCTTCAGCAAAAGGAAGTCAGGAGGGATTTTCTCAGAATTATTAAGAGTAAATCAATTTTCCGAGAATTGCAACATCATTCAGCACCTTCTCAAATATCTTCCGGGGGTCCATTACGCCGGTTATGTCCACCCATTGCACATCGGGCTCTTTTTTAAACCACGTATACTGTCTCTTGGCGTACATCTTCGTGCGTTTCTTTATAAGACCCACTGCCTCTTCCAGCCCGATATCTCCACGCAGACACATCCCCATCTCCTTATATCCGAGGGCCTGCATGGCCGTCCTGCCCGGGTTAGTTTCAAGGAGTCTTTCCGTCTCCTGGAGAAGGCCTCCTTCCACCATCCTGTCAACACGCCTTTCGATAAGACCGTAAAGCTCCTTTCTCTCTCTGAACAGCCCTGTCCTGATGAAGTGGTACGGTCCGGGTCTCGTTGACGCGGCATGGAATTCGGAGATGGTCTTACCTCCCTGCACAGCCACTTCGAGCGCGCGTATTATCCTCCTTGAATCAGCAGGGTTGATTTTTGCCGCCGCTTCAGCGTCAATATTCTGAAGACGCCTGTAAAGATATTCCTTTCCGTAAATCCGTTCTTCTTCCTTCAGTTCCTTCCTTGTGGCCCAGTCTGCCGAAGGGCCCTCAAAGAGGCCTTGCGTCAGCGACCTGATATAAAGACCCGTGCCGCCGACAACGATGGGGACCTTATTCCCCGCGTGTAAGCCATTTATAATTTTCGTTGATTCCTCCCTGAACATCCCGGCGCTGAAAGTCTGATCCGGAGACAGGATGTTAATCAAATGATGGGGGACGTCTTTTAATTCGGCAGGGGAAGGCTTGGCAGTGCCTATGTCCATGTGGCGGTAAACCTGCATGGAGTCGGCGCTGATGATTTCAGTATTCAATGCCCTGGCAAGGAGGATCGAAACCCCTGTCTTGCCCACCGCGGTGGGGCCGAGGAGGATGATGACGGGTTTGTTCATTTTCTCTTAAACATCTTCTTCAAATCATCCAGCGACAGCAATATTCTTGTAGGTCGTCCGTGCGGGCATCTGTCCGGTTCCGCTGTCCTGTCGAGGTCGGACATCATCTTTGTCAGCTCCTCATTGGCAAGCTTCTCGCTTCCACGGACGGATTTGTGGCAGGCCAATCTGGATGCGATATTTTTCAGGAGGGACTCCCCGGGCGTATCTCCTTTTATGCCGCTCGTTTCCTCTTCAATAATCCCCGCTGCTATGTCCATTAAAAGCCCTTTTATATCAGCCTTTGTCAGTTCTCCCGGCAACGACCTCACGATTACATTGTTACCGCCGAATCCCTCCACATCAAGACCGAGTCCGCGGAGGAAGTCTTTATATCCGACGACAAGATGATATTCTCTGAGCGGAAGCTCAATCCTTAACGGAAGGAAAAGAGGGTCCGTCTCAAGGGATGTTTTACAGAGAAACTTCTCATAAAGAATCCTTTCATGCGCGGCATGCTGATCGATGATGAGCAGTCCGTCACCCGTGACTGTCGCAAAAAACGACTCGCCTATATGGAAAAATGACGTGACATCCGGCGTCATGCCTGAAGTAAAAAAATCGGTTTGCAGATTATGATACATTTCCGGAGCGGACTCAGCGACAGCGGGACTGTCCGGGATGTAATAAAACCCGGCCGGCATTCCGGGCGCGGTCTTCTCCTGATATGGAATATGGTCCGGCTCTTTCCGTGTCGCGGGATTAAGCGCTTCATATACTGCCGCTTCGACCGCCCTGTGGATTTCGTCCGGCGCTTCAAACCTGACCTCCCGTTTGGCGGGATGGACATTAACATCCACCTTGCCGTGATCGATATCAAGAAAGATAAAATACGCGGGGTGCCTGTCCCGTGGGATAATATTGCTGTAACCCCTGTAGACTGCGTGGTTGACGGTCGGGTTTTTTACGGGGCGGTTATTTACAAATATATACTGATGGCCCTTGCCTGCCCTTGTAAAGTCGGCTTTGGAGAAAAATCCGTAAACTCTTATCCCCCTTGCCTCCTTTGTTGAGCTGAGAAATTGATCTTTGAATTCCTCACCGTAAAGCTGGCTAAATCTCTCTTTCAGATCTGAAGCCGCGGAAACGTCCAGCAGTTCGCTGCTGTTATGAACGAGAGAAAACGATATCCCGGGACATGCAAAAGCCTTTTGAACAACAGTTTCAATAATATGGGAAAGCTCTGTCGGGTTGCTCTTCAGGAATTTCCTCCTGGCCGGAGTGTTGTAAAAAATATCTCTCACCTCAACAGTCGTCCCCTGTGCGGGAGGCGCGTCGGAGATATCTTCTTTACGGTTTGCGCCGATCTCTATTCTTGTGCCGGCATCAGAACCATCACTGCATGTGGTGAGCATTATCTTTGAAACCGCCGCTATGGCAGCCAGAGCTTCACCCCTGAAACCGAGAGATGTTATATCAAAGAGGTCCTCTTCCGACTTTATCTTGCTCGTTGCATGCCGTTTAAAGCAAAGTATCGCGTCGTCCCTGTCCATTCCGGAACCGTTGTCGGACACCTTGATGAGTTTCTTTCCGCCGTGCAGTATTTCGACGTCTATTTTTGTTGCGCCTGCGTCTATTGAATTATCGATAAGCTCCCTGACGATGGACGCGGGCCTCTCAATGACCTCGCCTGCGGCTATTTTGTTGATAAGAATATCGGGGAGGACAGTTATTTTCGACATGATTGATTATATTACAACAAGGCCCCTACTTAATCATCTTCTCGATAAAGATGAAAAAACGTCCCAGCCGTTTATAGGTAAGGTAAAGATAGAGTTCTACAAAAAATTTATAGTTCCTGTTCCTCCACCTCCAGAGTGAAAGCGAATGCAGAGGGCCGAATACCAGGCGGCTCCAGAAGTTCCTGAGGAACCTGTCGTAACGGAACGCAAGAAAGGTGTTTATATAGATTGCGTTCAGGAGTTTCGGGTTTTTTATCCACGGATTTCTTATCTCGTCGTGACCAAAATTCTTCCAGCCCTCAAGGCTCGCGGGGGGGCTGAACCCGGCCTTCAGCGCCTCTTCATAGAGGAGGGTGCCGGGCAATGGGACATACGGCTGAATGGGGACTTCGGAGCCGGGATGCCTCCTGCGGATCTCGTCCGCAAAATCCAGGGTCCTTGTAAGCTGTTCATCAGTCTGGTTGGGCAGGCCGATTATCAGTGAGTAGAGCGTCTTGATGTTGCCTTCGGACACGGTGGCAATACCCTCGTCGATCATCCTCCGGTTCTGCCCTTTTCTTATGTACTTCAAGACTTCGTCGTCCGGCGACTCCACGCCGAAGAACAGGTAAACGCACCCGCTGTCTTCAAACTTCTTCAGCAGCTCAGGAGTGAAGGTGTTTATCCTGACATTGGCTATCCATTTAAAATCAAGCTCACGCAGGAGATCGAGGATGTTGAGCATCATGTCCTTCCTGCCCGCAAGGAAGGTGTCGTCATAGAATGTTAATTTATGAACGCCTAAAGCCTTCAGTTTGAGAAGCTCGGCCCGCACCTTTTCAACGCTTTTGATGCGGCAGACATTTTTATGGAAATATACGTTGTAGCAGAAACCGCATTTGTGCGGGCATCCCCTTGATGATTCGTAACCGATGTTTTCAAGGGTGTCTCCCGACCTCCTGATGTACTCCAGCAATATGTCCTTACCCTTGCCTTCATACGGGAAAGGCAGGTTCTCTATGTCTAAAAAATCCCGGTCCCTGTTCAGGATGTTTTTCCCGCTGCTCTTCCAGCCCAATCCGTCAATATCGCTGAAATCCTTTTTCCCCTGCTGCAAGGCCTGCGCCAGTTCCAGTAATGTCTGCTCCCCTTCTCCCTTCACTACAAAATCAACGAATTCCGATTCAAGTGTCTGCTCCGCCATCATAGAGGGGTGCGTCCCGCCCCAGACAAGAGGGATTCCGGGATCGATCTTGCGGACAAGCTTCGCGAGCCTGAGCGTATTCTTTATCTGGAAGCAGGTCATGGTAGAAAGACCTATCAGAAGGGGCCCTCTCCTCACCAGCTCCCTGAACCGTTCACCCTTATGGATCCTCTCATCAAAATACTCCACCTCAATGCCGCGCTGTTCCAGATAAGCGCCCAGGGAGAGGATCGCCAGCGGCGTCCACGCATGATAGGGGAACGGACTTGCGTTTGCGTATGCCAGGACGACTAAATTTTTATTCATAGTTTCTCTCAACCCCTTGAACCCTCGAACCCTTGAACCCTCAAACCCCTTTTAAACGGATAACTCACAACCGCGTACATTGCGGCAACCATAATCTCTATTCCAAGAAAATAGTTCAGCAGCAGCGCCCTTGCCGCGAACGCAAGGCCTTTTTCTTTCCGCATGAAATTCCACCACTTCAAATTTGAAACCAGATAAGCAGTCAGAAGAAATAAAAACAGGTATTTCGCAAGACCGGCAACCGGCATAAAAAACACCAGCAGGAAGCTGAGGAAGGCGCATATCGCCGCTATCCCGTTGCCCGGAGAAGTGGGTCCGGCGTTGTCAAGCTTTTTTGCCCTGAAAAACAGGTGGACCCACATGACAGTGCGTCTGAAATATATCCTCAGGGCCTGTTTAAAATCCGCGAACTGGTGCCTTACAAGAATTTTCGGATCGAGGATAATGCAGTCTTCTTTATTGATCCTTCTGGCCAGCTCAAAATCCTCCACGTCGGCCCCCCTGTAATTTTCATTATAACCGCCGATCTTCAGGAAGAAGTCCTTCTTTATCGCGCCGCAGCGGGGCGCAAAAACGCTCACCCTGTCATACTGCCGGCTTATGAGATGTACATATTCAAACATCGCCATATACGCAGGGACAAAACCCCTGTTCAACGGCTCGGTCGAGCAAACGCCGATAACGCATTTCGAGTCCGGATTTTTTTTAAAATATTCCTTGACTTCCCTGACAGAGCCGTCGAGGACAATTACGTCCGAATCAAGAAAAAAGATTATGTCCCCTTCCGCAGCTTTCACCCCGATGTTCCTTGCCCTGGCAGGCCCTCCGTTTTTTTTCAGCTCAACGACCCTTACAGGGTAGGTTCCGGCGATCTTCACTGTGTCGTCCTGAGAACAGTCGTCTATAATAATTACTTCCATATCTTCAATTTTGTTCCTGAAAATGGAGTCAAGGAGGGGCGTCATAAACCGTTCCGCGTTATATGTGGGGATGACGATTGAAACCATATTTTTTAAAGTATAAAGTTAATATCACTATAAAATCAAATAATCATTTTTGCGCATAAAAAAAGCTTGCCTCTGACAAAGTAGATGGGATATAATAGCTCACTCTCCAACCGAGGAAAGTAATCAACAACTTATAAACATATGTTAATAACTATAATTGTCATTTCAAAGGCCTTTTAACTCTAAGAGAAAGAAATAATGACCATGGAAGAAGCCTGGACAAAAACCATTGAAGCAATAGGCGCAAAAGTCGGCAGCCAGACCTTTGATCTGTGGTTCAGACCTCTGAAATTTATTGAAGTCCAGGACCAGCAGATTATCGTTGAAGTCCCTAACAGGTTTTTCAAGGAATGGATTGAAGACCACTACCCCGGTCTTATTACCGAGACCGTTGAAAAATTTCTGAAAAAAGAGGTTTCCATAAGGTTCAGGGTCTTTGAGAAAAAAGAAGACCCGGCGCTCAAAAAGATCGAGACAAAGCAGGAAAACAGGAGGGCCAAGCTGGCCAACAGGGGTATCTTTCTCAATCCGAAGTTCACCTTTGATGCCTTTGTTGTAGGCGCCAGCAACCAGTTCGCCCATGCTGCCGCGAGGGCGGTCGCCGACGCACCCGGCAAATCGTATAACCCGTTTTTTATCTTCGGCGGCGTCGGGTTGGGAAAGACCCACCTCATGAACTCCATCGGCAACAGGATAGTCGACAAACAGCCGGGGGTAAAGATGATGTACGCCCCGGCAGAGCAGTTCACCAACGAATTCGTCTATTCCATGAGAAACGACAGGATGGATGAGTTCAAGGCGAAATACAGGAGCCTCGACGTCCTTCTTATTGACGACATCCAGTTCATTGCCGGCAAGAGCGGGACACAAGAGGAGATGTTCCATACATTTAACGCCCTTTACGATTCACATAAACAGATCGTATTCTCAAGCGACAGGCCTCCAAAAGACATTTCTCCGATTACCGAGCGTCTCAGGTCGCGTTTCGGCATGGGACTTATTGCCGATATCCAGATCCCGGATGTGGAGACAAAGATGGCGATCCTGGGAAAAAAGTCCGAAATGGAGGGAATACAGTTGCCTGAGGACGTCAGTTACTTTCTCGCGAGCAGGGTAAAGTCAAACATCAGGGACCTTGAGGCGTGCATGATACGGCTTGGGGCCCACTCTTCACTCACCGGCAAAACAATATCCGTTGAGATGACAAAAGAAGTGCTCAGGGACCTTATTTTCGAAGAAGAAAAGGCCTTAACAGTTGAATACGTCCTGAAGAACGTGTGCGAATATTATGGACTGAAAATGCAGGACATCAAGGCCAGGAAGAGGACGAGAGATATTGCCTTCCCGCGCCAGATAGCCATGTATCTGAGCAAAGTCCTTACGGACTCCTCGCTGAGCGAGATCGGGAAAAACTTCGGGGGCAAGGACCATTCCACGGTCATCCATGCCTGTAAACTGATAGAGGAGCGCAGAAAAAAAGATGAAGAGTTTGACAGGAAGATCGATTTTCTTATAAAAAAGATCAAAGGAAGCTGAAGGGTTCAAGGGTTCAAGGGTTCGAGGGTAAGCAGCTTTTCTTGACCCCTTGAACCCTCGACCCCTTGGACCCTTGAAATAGGATTAATCATGAAAATTTTTTTGTGGAGGGTTGAATGAAGCTGAAGATACAGAAGGAAGAGATACAGAACGTATTACAGAACATCCAGGGGATTGCGGACAAAAAAACAACCATGCCGATACTCAGCCATTTCCTGCTGAAGGTCGACAAGACTGCTTCTCTTATGGCAACCGATCTTGATATAGCGCTCAGGGGACCTCTCAAGGCCGAGATCATGGAGACCGGCAGTCTGTGTATCCCCGCGAGAAAACTGTTTGAGATCGCGAGGGAGGTTGAAGGGGAAATCCTGTTAGAGTCGCAGGAGAACAACTGGGTGCGGGTCACCTCCGGAAAAAGCACGTTTAAACTCATGGGGCTTCCGGAATCGGACTTTCCGGCGCTGCCCGATGTCAAGAAGTCGGAAGAGCTCACAATTTCAGCGGACAAACTCGGGGGCATGATCGAGAAGACCGTCTATGCAACCGGCGAGAGCGACACCAGATATACCCTGAACGGCCTGCTCCTGCATTTCACTCCGAAGAAAAAGAATGTGGAATTCAGGATGGTCGGCACCGACGGACACAGGCTTTCCCTGATCACGATAACAGTTGAAGGGAAGTTGTCCGAAGAGAAAAAAATAATCCTCCCCAAAAAGGCGGCGCTGGAGCTGAAGAAACTCATGGAAGGCAGCGCCGAAGACGTAACAGTTTACATCGACAAGAACCACGTATTCTTCAGCATCAACGGCGTCATGCTTACCTCAAGGCTTATTGAGGGAACGTACCCCAACTATGACCAGGTAATTCCGAAAAACAATGAAAAAGAGGTCGCAATTGACAGGGCCGAGTTTCTGAAGGCCCTGAAAAGGACCTCGATCATGAGCAGGGAAAGGACGCACGCTGTCAGGTTCGATCTGGAAGCCGGAAAGATCACTTTGATATCCATGAACCCGGATATCGGCGAGGCCAGGGAGGAAATCGCGGCCAGGTACAAAGGGGACCAGATGACAATAGGCTATAATGCCCGCTACTTGATGGACATACTGCAGGTCATGGGAAGCGAATCAGTGCTTATGGAGCTCCAGGAACCTCTGAGTCCGACCCTTGTGCTTGAAGAAAATAACAGGGACTACCTGTGCGTTGTTATGCCCATGAGAACGTAATAGAAAAGAGACAAAGGGTCAAAGGCACTAAGGCACAGAGTGGTTTTCCCCCTTTGTGCCTCTGTCCCTTTGAACCTTTGTGCCTATTTAATTAATAGAAAGGAAGTAAATGACAGATAAAATAAATGAACAGGCCTATGGCGCGGAAGAGATAAAGGTACTGAAAGGCCTTGAAGGCGTCAGGATGAGACCCGCCATGTATATCGGCAATACAAGTTTTGAAGGTCTCCACCATCTCGTATATGAAGTGGTGGACAACAGCGTCGACGAGTCGCTCGCGGGCTACTGCGACAACATCGAAGTTACCATTCACACCGAAGGAAGCATCACGGTGATTGACAATGGAAGAGGAATACCCACAGGCAAACATCCCGGCGACCCGGAAGGGAGGACCGCGGCTGAGATAGCGCTGACGGAGCTCCACGCCGGGGGAAAATTCGAGAGCAAGGCGTACAAAATTTCCGGAGGACTCCACGGCGTCGGCGTCTCAGTCGTGAACGCCCTTTCGGAATGGCTGGACCTCGAAGTAAAGCAGAACGGACAGGTATGGGAGCAGCATTATAAACGGGGCGTCCCGTCAGGGCCGCTTACCCAGGTGGGAAAAACGAAAAACAGGGGGACCAAAATAACCTTCAAGCCGGACAGCGAGGTATTCGATACCATGGATTTCCATTATGACACCCTCGCCCACAGGTTCAGGGAGCTTGCTTTTCTTAACAAGGGAATGAAGATCACCATTACCGATGAACGAGTCAACAAGCAGGACACGTTCATTTATGAGGGCGGAGTAGTATCGTTCGTTGAGCATTTAAATATAAGCAAGACCACACTGCATCCGAAACCCATATACATAACAAAAGAAAAAGACGGCATCACCGTTGAGGTGGCCATACAGTACAATGACGGTTATACCGAAACGCTTTATTCATTCGCAAACAACATTAATACAAAAGAAGGCGGAAGCCATCTTGCCGGTTTCAAGTCTGCCCTGACAAGGACCGCCAATACTTTCGCCGTGTCCTCGGGCGTCTTAAAAGACGCAAAGGAATCGATAACCGGCGACGACATCAGGGAAGGACTGACCGGTGTTATCAGTGTAAAGCTTCCCAATCCGCAGTTTGAGGGACAGACCAAGACCAAACTCGGAAACAGCGAGGTAAAGGGGATTGTCGAGTCCGTTGTAAACGATGTGTTGGGCAGTTATTTCGAGCAGAACCCTTCAGTAGTGAAAAAGATCATTGAGAAAGCGGTCCAGGCCGCCCGGGCCAGGGAGGCGGCCCGCAAGGCAAGGGAGCTTACAAGAAGAAAAGGAGCCCTTGAAAGCACAGGTCTCCCCGGAAAACTCGCGGACTGCACTGAAAAAGACCCCTCACTAAGCGAGATATTCATTGTTGAAGGTGAGTCCGCGGGAGGCTCGGCAAAACAGGGAAGGGACAGAAACAATCAGGCCATACTTCCTCTTAAAGGCAAGATACTGAATGTCGAAAAAGCCCGTTTCGATAAAATGCTCGGCTCCGAAGAGATAAAGATACTGATAACCGCCCTCGGCACCGGCATCGGGACAGAGGACTTTGATATTACAAAGGCGCGGTATCACAAGATCATCATCATGACCGACGCGGACGTGGACGGCGCGCATATCAGGACGCTTCTCCTCACGTTCTTCTTCAGGCAGATGCCGCAGGTCATAGAAAACGGCTATCTCTATATCGCGCAGCCCCCCCTCTTCAGGGTAAAAAAGGGGAGGTCGGAAAGGTACATCCAGAATGAGGGAATGCTCGAGAATATGCTCTTTGAGCTCGCCGTGGATGAGATAGAGATACAGAACGGCAAACAGCTTTCAGGAAAGGCGATCATGCCGTATATAAAGAACCTGTCCAGGTTCGAAAAACTTCTTGAGTGGTTTGCCAAGAGAAAAAACGACACAACCGTAATCAAGTCCCTGCTTCATTATGACCTGAACAATTCCCTTCTGAAAAGCGAGACGGACATAAAGGAGCTCATAAAGAAACTCAAACAAGATTTCCCGGACCTGTCGGAAGAAATACTTTTTGACGAAGAGCATCAGGCCCACAGGATTGAACTGAAGAGGGCCGGGCTTACCTTGACCATAGACGAAGATTTTTTCGCGTCGCCTGACTTCAAGGAGCTGAAAAAAATCTTCGCGGAGCTCAGGGGACTCGGTCACCCTCCATACAAAATCACCCATAACAGCGAAAAACGCGAGTTCGGCAGCTCCAGGGAATTATTCGACTTCATACTCTCCATAGCCAAAAAAGGCATCGCCATACAGCGTTACAAGGGTCTCGGCGAGATGAACCCGGAGCAGTTGTGGGAGACGACCATGGCGCCGGAGAAGAGGACCCTGCTGCAGGTGAGCGTGGAGGATTCCATAAAGGCTGAGCAGATATTCAGTACCCTCATGGGCGACCAGGTCGAGCCGAGGAAAGAATTCATCGAACGGCACGCGCTTGAGGTCAGGAACCTGGATATATGATTATACCCGCAATACTCCCGTCGCCGCATACCGGCTTGCCGTAAACAAAGGCAAACTCTCGCCTAAAACCTTGCGATGGGTTTTCAGCGCGGTACCGGGATCGTTATTATTGTTTGAAAGATGCGCGAGGCAGGCCCATTTCAACCGGCTGCCGGATTGAAGCAGCTCTGCCGATTCCACGTTTGAGAGATGGCCGCGCGGTCCGGCTATGCGTCTTTTCAGAAAAGCGGGATACGGGCCGCGAGCAAGCATTTCAGGGTCATAATTACTTTCAAGAAAAACGGCGTCAAGGGTCCCCATTATGGGAACAAGGTCTTTAAAGACATGCCCAAGGTCCGTCAAAATCCCCAGACGCTTTTCACGGGAAGAGACGACAAACGCCACGCCGTCAACGCCGTCATGAGGGGAAGGGACGGTCTGAACGGACACCTTGCTGAAATGGAGTTCTTCGCCTGCCCTGAAGCAGTTGACATTATTCAAACGTCCCAGTCCGTGAGCGACCGAAGCGCTGTCAAGGGTTTTCGGGGTAATAAAGACGGGCAGACCGAACTTCCGCTGGAATACTCCCGCGTAACGAACGTGGTCGGCATGGTCATGAGATATTATCAGCGCGTCGACGTCCCTGATATCGCGTCCGCATAACGCAAGCCTGCGTAAGGCCTGGACGCCTGAAATGCCGGCGTCAAACAGAAGCCTCACCCCTTCTGTCTCTACGTACAAACAGTTGCCGTTGCTTCCGGACTGCAGCGAGATCGCGATCACGCTATTATATTGCACACAGAGGCGGCAGATTACAAGGAGCAGGGGCGAAGCGGCGCCTCGCCTGGATAAAAGGGCGACCAAACAGGCGACCCAACGGGTCGCCCCTACTTGAATGTCTTCAGGATGTATTTCGCGAGCTCCTTCGCGTCCTTGTCCGGAATTGTGCTCTCGTCGAACTGCCTCATGCCCGGTCCGGGGTTTCTCATTATCCCTACAATATCTTCCGGCTTCTTTATCCCGTTCGCGTCAAGGTCTTTCCTGCGAAGGGTCTTCTCCGCATTAATTACATTGCCCCCGTCCGGATGACATACCGCGCAATTGTGCTTGAACAACGTTTCTCCCAATCCGGATTCTGCTCCGGGTTTGCCAGGGCGCTCCCCGGAGCAGGCAATCATGACAAACAGGAAGACGCCTGTCGCGGAAGCAAGCGCCTGAAGGACCTTCTTCATGTATTTTTCTCCTCTCAGGCTATTTATTCCAATTATATCAAAGCAATAATGAAAATCAAGGACGGACAGGCCTTTCGGAGGAGCAAAATGCTGAATGTTTTTCCGCTAAAATAGTCTGCGATTTCAGGCAAGAAAATGTTATAATCTTTAGCTGATTCGGCATCAGCGGATCCGTTGATTCCTTGAAAGATACACCTGCACTCTTTCCGTGCATTTAAAAAGGAGAGCACATGACCCGAATGACGATAAACATTGAACAGGAGATGAAGACCTCCTACCTCGATTACGCGATGAGCGTAATAGTGGGAAGGGCCCTGCCTGAAGTAAGGGACGGTTTAAAGCCGGTCCAGCGAAGGATTCTCTACGCGATGCTCAGGGAAGGGCTTGTGCCCGGCAAGAAATATTCCAAATGCGCCGGCGTGGTCGGAGAGGTCCTGAAAAAATACCATCCGCATGGAGACTCGGCGGTATACGACGCGCTCGTGCGGCTCGCCCAGGATTTTAACATGCGGTATCCGCTCGTTGACGGACAGGGCAATTTCGGCTCTATCGACGGCGACCCCCCTGCCGCGTACCGTTATACGGAATCACGCCTTACAAGACTTGCGGAGGAGTTGCTTACCGACATCGATAAAGAGACCGTGGACTTTGTCCCGAACTTTGACGAAACCACGGAAGAACCCGTAGTGCTGCCTTCCAAAATCCCCAATCTGATTATCAACGGCTCCTCCGGTATCGCGGTAGGAATGGCGACCAATATCCCCCCGCACAATCTCGGGGAGATTATCGACGGCCTCATGATGATGATAGACGACCCCCAGGTCACTATCAAGGGGCTTATGAAGAAAATAAAAGGTCCCGACTTCCCTACCGGCAGCATCATTCACGGGAAAAAGGGCATCCTCGACGCCTTCAACACCGGCAGGGGACATTTAAAGGTCAGGGCAAGGGTCGAGATCGAGCAGATGAAGGGAGACAGGGAAAGCATCATAATCACAGAGCTCCCCTATCAGGTAAACAAGGCCCGGCTCATCGAAAAGATCGCGGAGCTTGTGCGCGATAAAAAAGTTGAGGGTATCTCGGACCTCAGAGACGAATCCGACAGGAAGGGGATACGCGTCGTTATGGAGGTCAAAAGGGGTGAAATCCCCCAGGTCATACTGAACCAGCTTTATAAACACACTGCCATGGAGTCCACGTTCGGCATCATCATGCTCGCTATAGTAAACGGCCAGCCGAAGGTGCTCAACCTCGCCCAGATGCTCTCATATTTCCTCCAGCACAGGCGTGATGTAATCGTAAGGAAAACAAAGTTCGAGCTCAGGAAGGCCGAGGAAAAGGCCCATATTCTCGAAGGACTCAAAATCGCGCTCGATAACCTTGACGCGATTATTTCATTGATACGGAAATCGAAATCCCCTGAGGAAGCCCTTGAGGGACTGATGAATAAATTCCCCCTCTCGAAGATCCAGGCTCAGGCCATCCTCGACATGAGGCTCCAGAGGCTCACCGGGCTGGAAAGGGACAAGATCATCCAGGATTACCTGGACACCATAAAGGAGATCGAAAGGCTCAAGGCGATACTCGCAAGCCCCGCTCTCGTGGACAATATCATAAAAGAAGAGCTCCTCGACATAAGGAAAAAATACGCCGACAAAAGACGCACGGAAATCGCTGAGGAGGCCGAGGAGATTACAATTGAAGACCTGATCCAGGAAGAGGAAATGGTGGTGACCATTTCCCATCAGGGCTATATCAAGAGGAACCCCCTCACCCTTTACAGGAGCCAGCGCAGGGGGGGGAAAGGGTCGCTCGGCATGGAGACGAGGGAAGAAGATTTTGTTGAGCGCCTTTTTACCGCCTCAACCCATGACCATGTGCTTTTCTTTACAAACTTCGGACGGCTCTACTGGCTGAGGGTATACCAGATACCCGAGATGGGCAGGGCGGCAAAGGGCAAGGCCATAGTCAACCTCCTGCAACTGTCACAGTATGAAAAAATATCCGCGGTCTTTCCCATAAAGGAATTTGCGGAAGGGATGTTCCTTTTTATGGCAACCAAAAAAGGGGTCGTCAAGAAAACCTCCCTTGCCGCATACAGTAATCCGAGGGCCAAAGGCATTAACGCCATTAAACTCGACGAGGGCGATGAGCTCATAGCCGTAAGACTCACTGATGCCAGTAAAGACATCAATCTCAGCACCAGGAACGGACTGTCGATCAGGTTTAATGAAAAAGACGTAAGGGAGATGGGCAGGGTCGCGCATGGTGTCAGAGGAATCAGGCTCAAAGGCGATGATGAAGTGGTGTCAGTTGATGTCCTCGATGATGATACGACCCTTTTAACTGTTACTGAAAAAGGCTACGGTAAGCGGACAAAGGCTGGAGAATACCGGCTCCAGAGCAGGGGGGGGAAAGGTGTATTCACGATAAAGGTCACGCCGAAGAACGGCAAGGTCGTCGGGGTGCTCCAGGTAACCAGCGATGATGAAGTCATCCTCATCGCAAGCAGCGGCAAGCTTATCCGCATGAAGGCGTCGAATATTTCAACCATCGGGAGAGCGACCCAGGGAGTAAGGCTTATAGACCTTGCCGAAGACGACAAGGTGGTAAGCGTCGCG
This sequence comes from Nitrospiraceae bacterium, assembly GCA_003599505.1. Classification (GTDB taxonomy): domain Bacteria; phylum Nitrospirota; class Thermodesulfovibrionia; order UBA6902; family UBA6902; genus SURF-23. Next base: position 33,741 of record QZKO01000082.1, read on the forward strand.
CGGGTGGCTGAAGGCGACGAGGAAGTGGAAGACGGAGAGAGTTTGTTTAAAGAATGATTGCGCGGGCGACGGCCCGTCGCCCTACCCGTCAAGGGGCATGCGCGAAGATGTCCTGTACCCCGTTTGTATCGTCCGCCACAAGATTGGCGGCAACAGACGCAAAGGCGATATGTTGACCATCCAGACTGACAGCCGGGGCAGAGCTGCTGTTGTCGCCCTGAGAGCCTGCTGATGAAACAGACACCCGTGTTGTCGAAATATTCCCTGTCTCATCAAAGACTCCGTTGCCGTCGGCGTCCCTGTCGTGAATAAATACATCGCGAAGGCCGTTCGTATCGTCTGCGACAAGGTTGGTTGCCGTTGACTCAAACGCCGCGGACCGGCCGTCAGCGCTGATTGAAGGAGCTGAGGCCTCCCCTCCGCTTGCCTCATTGCCGTTTGAATCAACCGATACCCGGATGGTCGCCGTCTTACCATCGCCGGTTTCATCAAAGACGGCATTGCCGTCGGCGTCGCGGTCATGTATAAATATATCCTGCAGTCCTCTTGTGTCCCCCGCTGCAAGATTGGTTGCGAGGGACTCAAATGCAACATACCTGCCGTCCCGGCTCATCGAAGGAGCTGAACTGGCGCCGTCTACCGGATCACCGTTAAAAGAAACAGATACACGTGCGGTTGTTCCTGCGTCAAGGTCACGAACAAAGATGTCTTTTACTAATCCGTTTGTATCATCTGCCACGAGGTTGGTCGCCGTTGACTCAAACGCCACGGACCCGCCGTCAGCGCTGATTGAAGGAGCAGAGCTCGCGTTATCTCCCTGTACCCCGCCTGAAGAAACCGATATGACGACCGTTGAAATCGCGCCAACCTCATCAAAAACCCCGTCGCCGTCGGAATCCCGGTCGTGGACAAATACGTCCCTGACAGCCCCATTCGTATCACTTACTATCAGATTGGTCGCGGTCGACTCAAACGCCACGAACCTGCCGTCAGAACTGATTGAAGG
>QZKO01000048.1 GCA_003599505.1 Nitrospiraceae bacterium
TATATGCTGAAAGCCGTCACCGCCGAAGAGATGCAATCGATTGACCGGATTACCATTGAGAAATATGGGATCGCCGGGGCGATTCTGATGGAGAGAGCGGGACTTGCCGTTGCTCAAAAAATAAATGAACTGTTTTTTCAGAGCACAGAACACAGAACACAGAACACAGACAGGAAAACAATTGTCCTCTGCGGGGGTGGAAATAACGGCGGTGACGGGCTTGTTGTCGCAAGGGTCCTGCACAATCAGGGTAGGGACGTTGAGGTCTATTTAACAGCGAATCCGAAGGATTTAAAAGGAGACGCACGAATAGATTATTATGCCGCAAAAAAGTTCGGAGTGAGAATATTTCCAATAGATAAGTTTGTTGATCGCCCCTTGCCCCTTGCCTCTTGCCCCTGTATTATTGTTGACGCCCTCCTCGGCACGGGTTTAAACAAGGACGTCAGACCGCCCCTGTCGGATGTCATCAGGAAAGTAAATGATCTTTCATTGCCGGTTATTTCAATTGATATCCCTTCCGGCATTTCATCCGACACAGGGCAGATCATGGGCTGTGCCGTCAGGGCGAACGCTACTGTTACCTTCGGACTTCCGAAAAGAGGTCACTACCTGTATCCCGGCGCTGAATATACAGGGGAATTATACATTGAAGATATTGGGTTTCCCTGTAAATTAATGGAATCGGGGAAGACCGGAGTCAGCCTGCCGGAGAAGGACGACATACGCAAGTTGTTGCCTGAGAGGCCGAAATATTCCCATAAAGGATCATACGGTCATGTGCTTCTAATAGGGGGCTCAAGAGGAAAGACAGGCGCCGCGCTTATGGCGGCAAGGGCATGTTTAAGGAGCGGAGCGGGGCTTGTGACCATAGGCCTGCCTGAAACGCTTGTAAGCTCTTTTCAGTCAAGGGTTACGGAAGAGATGATACTTCCTCTGCCTGATAAAGGCAACGGCACGCTTTCGTACAAAGCGGTGGAAACGATTTTAAAATTTCTGAGAAAACGCGCTAACGTCCTTGCGGCAGGTCCGGGACTTTCTGCGGATGAAGAGATATCAAAGCTTGTTTGTCAGCTTGTCAAGGAATCAAAAGTCCCTGTTGTTCTTGATGCCGACGGATTAAACGCGATCGTCGGGAAAACAGGCATACTGAAAAAATCCGCTGCTCCGGTTGTTCTCACGCCGCATACGGGGGAAATGGCGAGACTTTTAAGAGGGGCAAGGGAAGAAGAGATAGAGGCGGACAGGATCGATACTGCATTATCGTTTTCTAAACAGACGAAGACATATCTTGTGCTCAAAGGCGCTCCGACTGTCATTGCTGCGCCCGATGGGAATGCCTTTATCAATCCCACAGGCAATCCCGGGATGGCGACTGCCGGGACAGGCGATGTGCTTACGGGGATGATTTCCGCGTTGCTTGCCCAGAAACTGGGTCCCCGGGATGCCTCAATCCTCGGTGTGTATATGCATGGCCTGGCGGGTGATATAGCGGCGCAAAAAAAAGGTGAGCGCTCACTCATCGCGTCGGATATTATTAATGCTTTACCGGCGGTTTTCAGGGACGCGAAAGCATCTGATTGCTGATAGTATTAAATTGCAGGGGCGATTCATGAATCGCCCCTGCACAGCCTCAATTTGTTCAGGCTACGGCCTCATCATCTCGTTGTCTGCATGGCCTCACCGGATTGTGAACGTGGTCATCATGCCTGCGTCGAGATGATCGTTTACGTGGCAGTGAAACATCCACTTTCCGGGATTGTCGGTAAGCATTTCCAGCGTGGCCGTGGTAGCCGGAAAGATTCCGGTAACATCTTCCCGATGGCCGTTGCGGAGCAGTGTTACGCCGTGCCAGTGGGCTGTGTGCATATCGACTTCCGTACCCATGGCCATAATGTACCAGCGCACTTTTTCCCCTGCCTGCATATTATAGCCGGTATTGTTTCCCCAGAGCAGGCCGTTCATGCCGTGCATGAGATTGCTTTCTTCAAACTCGTCCGGATCGACGCGCTTTGGGACCCCGTTGGGGAAGTTCGCATCAAAGAGAGCGCTTGCGTTTTCATTGAATATGGTAAACAGGGTAAAGAACTCCCGGAATCTTGTGACTATCGCTCCGGAGGCGTCAAAACCGACCGCATTGGGCCGGTAAATGACGATGGGTCCGATGAGTCCGGCGTTGGTGGAAGCGGTTTCCGGAGTATGGGCATGGTACGGCCAGACAATGGAGCTGGCGTCGTTAGGGCCTGGCCCGGCACGGTCCGGAACTCCCCAGACATAGATATGCTCGCCACCGGGCGGCACAACGTCGCCGGGGCCGGCCGGATCGCAGCCTGGATCGCCCGGATTACAGTTGTCTATGTATGGAGCGCCTTCTCCGGTCTTGTCATACAAAACTCCGTGCGGATGTACGCTGGTGTCAATACTGGTTTCATTTTTGAAGTGCACGACGATAGTGTCGCCGACTACGGCCCGGATCGCCGGCCCGGTTATACCCATATGCTCATTGGGCGCGCCAGGTTCCCGGGATGGCGCGAACGCGCCGTCGATCAATTGTTCGAACCCTTCGGTATACTGACGGTAGGCCGCCTTGGTGTATATCCTGCCTTTGGCGCCTGAAAAGGCATTCGGGTCCGTAAAAATGTCTCCCGTCATATCGCTGCCGTCCATAAGATTAAGCGGCCACGAAGGCATGAAATCCCATTGCACTTCCTCCGCCTTGATCCAGTAATGGCGCTCGGCGGCAAGCGCATTGCCCGCCATGCCCAGCACAAAAAAGATTATGGCAGCCAGGGCAGCCAGTCCAAAAACTCTCTCTCTATTTGCTTTCATATCCATTCTCCTTCTGAAGTTGTTTGGTTCCGCAATCTGCATTATCTTATCCGTGATATCATTAATGCCGTAACTCACCTCCTTTTGTCAGCCATCAGCCACTTAAAGGTCAGGCTATCACCGGATGCCCTGCCTGTCAAGCCGCGTATCGGGGAACGCCTTATGGCACTCAAACTTTCCATTGCAGGGTGAAATGTGTTACATTTTCTGAAACGGAAATGCTTATTGCACCGCCAAATTTTACTTCACCTTCTGTCAGGGCGTTTTTTACTACAAAGCTTTTTGTAAATAACCATAATCACGTAAGTGAAGCCGTTGAGCGGGAATTCAATATTACAGGGGACAAAATTTATCTGCCGGTCCAAAAACATACAAACAGGATCCAGGTGCTCGAAGATGATACGGCGAAGGAAACGGCAGACGCAGTTGTAACAGACAGAAAGAATATATTTATCGGCGTATTGATCGCTGACTGCGTCCCCGTACTTCTGCACGATAATAACACTGGAGTGATAGGGGCGGTCCATGCGGGATGGAGAGGGACCGCCGGACGGATTTTAAAGGAAACCATTTCGGTAATGCAGGACAGGTTCGGCTCTTCTCCTGATGACATATCAATCGCGATAGGGCCGAGCATCAGGCAATGCAGTTACGAAGTCGACGAAGATGTAAAGGCGTCCGTACAGGAGGCAACAGGCGAAGGAGATTACTACAGGAGGGAAGGGAACAAATATTATATCGACCTTTCATCCGCGAACAGGATGCAGGCGTTAAGCATGCGGATTCCGCCCCGGAACATCTGGCAGTCCGGGGAATGCACCTTTTGCAATCCGGACAGGTTTTATTCGTACAGGCGCTCAAAAGGCTCAAACGGCAGGCAGGGTGGTTTTATCGGGATATGGTAAGATAAATAAGTTAAAAATGGGAAGTGGGAAGTGGGAAGAAACTTCCCACTTAGATCGGAGGTATCATGCTGAAGGCAAAGGATATCATGACAAAGGATGTTTTAACGGTCAACCCCGACGCGACCGTTGAGGACCTCGCAAGGGTCCTGATGGAACACAAAATCAGCGGGGTCCCTGTAGTTGACGACAACAGGCGTCTTGTCGGTATTGTAACGGAAAACGATCTGATAAGGAAGAACAAACGGCTGCATATCCCGACGGTAATAAGGCTTTTTGACGCTTTTATCCTGCTCGGCTCGGGACGGATGGAAGAGGAAATCAGGAAAATGGCCGCGGTCACTGTATCTGAAATCTGCGCAAAAAAGGTTGTATCCATAACTGAAGAGACTTCACTGGAGGAAATAGCGACAATAATGGCCGAGCAGCATATTCACCTGCTCCCGGTCCTCAAAGACAGCGTTGTTGTCGGTATAGTCGGGAAGGCCGACATGGTAAGAGCTATGCGGTATGAAGCTTCTCAGTAAGAATGAGACGGAGACAAAAGACATAGGCCGCAGGCTCGGGGAAAAACTGGGCCCGGGGGATATCGTATGCCTTTACGGAGAACTGGGCGCGGGGAAAACCACAATGGTAAAGGGCATCGCTTCAGCCCTCGGCATCAACGAACGCGATATAACCAGCGCGAGTTTTACAATTATCGCCGAATATGATGCGCCGGTCCCTTTTTACCATATAGACCTTTACAGGCTGACGCCTCAGGAGGTCGTGGAACTCGGGCTGCGTGATTATCTCGGCGGCGGCGTATCGGTGATCGAATGGGCGGAAAAGGCTGAAGGCGAGATTCCCCCGGAACATATCAGGGTCGAGTTGAATTACCTCGACGGGGATATGCGGGAAATTGAGATAGAAGGGATTGAGATATGAAAAGGATAGGGATAGTCGCAAAGAGGGGAGAGCCTGAGGCTGTCAAAGCCGTCAGGGACTTTGTTCGGCGGCTGAAGGACCGGGACTTCAGATTTTATGTAGAAAAGGAAGCGGCTTCTATTCTCAGGATAAAAGGTTATCCGCGAGAGGACATCCCCGGGAAGTCCGATATCATTATTGTCTTCGGCGGTGACGGCACCATCTTAAGCGTCGCGCGGCTTGTGGGGAGCCTCGGGGTGCCGATTCTCGGAGTGAACCTCGGGGGGCTCGGATTTATTACCGAGATCAGCAAGGAAGAAGTCGGAAGAGAAATCGGCAAGGTGTTTTCAGGCAAGTGCGGTTTTGAAGAAAGGATTATGCTGCTGGCCGATGTCTATCGCGGGCGCGGGAGGATTATTCAGCATAACGCCCTTAATGATGTGGTATTGAACAAGAGCGCCCTGTCAAGGATGTTCGAGCTTGATATCCGCGTCAACGGCAGGTTCGTAAGCACTTTCAGGGCGGATGGCCTGATCGTATCTACTCCCACGGGTTCCACGGCCCATTCTCTTTCAGCAGGAGGCCCTATACTGTATCCGACGCTGGAATCGTTCCTGATGACGCCGATATGTCCCCATACATTGACAAGCAGGCCTATAGTGATGCCTGATACGTTCATACTGGAAGCGACTATTAAAAAAGGCGAGGATATCTATCTCACGCTCGACGGACAAGTCGGCTTCCCTCTTAAAGTCAACGACAGGATCAAGATCAGGAAGGCCGATTATAAAACCAGATTTATTGTCCTTCACGACAGGGACTATTTTCAGATATTGCGCACCAAACTGAAGTGGGGGGAGTAAAAGACAGGGTCAAGGGGCAAGGGGCCGGGGTTCAAGGGTAAGAAAACTACGGAACTTGACTCTTGCCCTCCGTTTGAATGGAGTTCGATATGAATAATAGGGCGAAAATTATAGACGGCCTTAAGAAGGCCATGGAGTTTTACCGGGAACTCGGGTTTGAGTATCTGCCGGCGAAAATAGAGCAGAAGCGCTCCCCCCTGACCCCTGACCCTTGCCCCTTGCCCCTGAATAAAGATATCGCGCTTCAGGCGCTGAGGGATGAAATCGGCGACTGCACGAGATGCAAGCTCAGCAGGAAGCGTACGAACCTTGTCTTCGGCGAAGGTCCGCACGACGCCGGGATCATGTTTATCGGCGAGGGTCCCGGAAGAGACGAAGATATCCAGGCAAGACCTTTTGTGGGGGAAGCGGGAAAACTGCTTACAAACCTGATAGTAAAACTGGGGCTAACGCGCGAAGAAGTATACATAGCAAATATCGTAAAATGCCGGCCGCCGAACAACAGAGAGCCTGACGAGGAAGAAATCGCGACATGCATGCCTTTTGTTGAAAGGCAGGCAGAGATAATCAAACCCGGAGTGATCGTCAGTCTGGGCAGGATATCAGCGCAGTCACTCCTGGGGACCAGGATTTCAATAAGCAAAATCAGGGGGAGATTTTTTGATTACAAGGGTATTCCCCTCATGCCCACTTTTCACCCGGCGTATCTTTTAAGAAACCCCAAGGATAAATGGCTGACGTGGGATGACATGAAGAAGGTGCTTGAGAAGTTGAAGGGAAATTGACATATTTGCTCAAGTAGGTTTATATTGGTATGTTTTATGCTGCCACAGTCAATGACAGGTTATGGAAGAGGGGTCGCCGGCAATATCAGGGTGGAGGCGCGCTCTTTCAATCACAAGTATCTCGATATCCAGATCAAGATACCTTTATTCCTTTATTATTATGAGAATGAGATAAGGAAGCTGGTAAAATCGAGGTTCAGCCGGGGCCACATTGAAATAAGCGTCGCCAGGACCGAGACGGACACCGTCCAGATCAGGATAAATAAACCTCTCGCCGTTGAATATTATAACGCGCTCGTTTCCCTGAAAAATGAACTGTCGCTGTCCGGCGATATAGACATTAACGTCCTGGCCTCGCACAGGGATATTTTCCGTTCCGAAGAAGAGGCAAAGATCGAGTATATGAACGAGGCCCTGGAGGCCGCCCTGCTGGAGCTTGAGAAGATGCGGACGGAAGAAGGCAGGAACCTCATTGATGATATCGCGGGGAGGGTACAGCTTTTAAGCAGATACATAGGCGATGTCGGGGAAAGAAGGAACGGTATAATAGCCGATACGCGGCAGAGTCTCCTTGAGAGGTTAAAAGAGTTTATAGGCGACATAACTATGGATGAATCACGTCTGGTGCAGGAAGCGGCGGTACTGATCGAGAGGTCGGATATCACTGAAGAGATCGTCAGGTTCAGGAGTCATATCAGTCATATCGGAAACGTTTTGAAAACAGGCGACGCTATCGGTAAAAAACTGGACTTCCTGGTCCAGGAGCTCAGGAGAGAGGTCAATACCATAGGCTCCAAGACCAATGATATTGAAATCGCGAACCACGTCATCGAGATGAAACACGAGATTGAAAAGATAAAGGAGCAGATACAGAACCTGCAGTAAAGGCGGGAAAAAGGAGCTTATCATAAAATGACGGAAAAAAGAGTGCCGCTTGTCAATATCGGCTTTGGAAATGTCGTATCGGCCTCGCGTGTGATCGCGATTGTTGACCCCGGCTCGTCGCCGATGAAGAGATTGCGTGAAGAAGCGAACGAAAGGGGAAAACTCATTGACGCGACGCAGGGAAGAAAGACACGGGCGATTATCGTCACGGACAGCGACCATGTGATCCTGTCCGCGCTTCAGGTGGAGACCGTTACACAGAGATTTACGGAAGAATGAAGGAAGGAACCCTGTTCGTCATATCAGCCCCCTCCGGAGCCGGCAAATCTACCCTCTGCCGGGAGCTGCTCCGCAAGGTTTCACGGCTTAAGCTCTCTGTATCTTACACCACCCGGCCGCCGAGAAAAGGGGAGGTCAACGATGTTCATTACACCTTTGCAGGCGAGAAAAAATTCATGAATATGATACATAAGGGTGAGTTTGCCGAATGGGCGAAGGTCCACGGAAATTTTTACGGCACTTCCCTCAGGAGACTGAAAAAAATAAGTAAAGAAGGGTATGATATATTGCTTGACATCGATGTCCAGGGAGCGGGACAACTGAGAAAGACCTGCAGGAGCGCCGTTTATATTTTTATTCTCCCTCCCTCGCTGAAGATACTGAAGCAGCGGCTTGCGGACAGGAAGACGGAGGATGAGGAAACGATAAGTATGCGCCTTGAAAGGGCAAAAGACGAGATCGCGGGCCATAAAGATTACGATTATGTTATTATTAACGACAAACTGGAGCGGGCTTACCGGGAGCTGGAGAGCATAATCATCGCGGAAAGAGCCCGGACGAAGCGCCTTGACCCTGAACGGATAAAGGGATTGATGCAGAAATGAAAAATCCGGACCACAATTTCAAAGGAGGATTAAATGGATATAATCTCACTGCCTATCGAATGTGAAAATAAAAATATTGACGGCAATTACCGTCTCGTTATCGCCGCGGTGCAGAGGGCGAAAGCCCTTTCATTGGGGGCGCTGCCGAAGATAACGTCCAGGGCGAAAAAAATTACGACCCTGGCCCTTGAAGAAGTTGCGGCGGGCGTCGTGCATATCCTGACCGGCGCAGAGGCTGTAACGGCCACTGAAGAAGCTAAAAAACTTGTTCATAAACGCATGATGGACGAGGCGCAGCAGAAAGAGACCATGCCTGAAGACCTGACAGAGCTGGAAAAGGACCTCAAGGTTTATCTGAGCGAAAAGACCGAGTCCGAGCAGAAGAGGTCTATTGAGGACATTTTCGGGGAATAGCCGAAGGAAATTCTGTGAATGGGAAAAACATCCTCCTCTGCGTTACCGGCAGCATCGCCGCGTATAAATCCGTCGACATAGCGCGCCGGCTGATAGAAAACGGTTTCCGCGTGCAGGCCGTCATGACAAAGGCCGCCTGCAATTTCATAACGCCCCTCACCTTTGAAGCAGTGACCGGCAGGCCCGTCCTTACCGATGTATTCAGCGGTCCCTTCAGTCATATCAATCTTGCAAAAGAGGCGGCCCTTTTTATGATCGCCCCCGCGACTGCGAATACGATAAATAAATTGTCCTGCGGCATCGCGGACGACCTCCCCGGCAACCTCTGGCTGACGCATGAGGGCCCGGCTTTAATCGCGCCTGCCATGAATTACAGAATGTACAAACATCCCTCGGTGCAAAAGAGCATAAGTGGGCTCAAAAAATCCGGGGTCGGATTTATCGGGCCTGTATCAGGCGGTCTTGCCTGTGGTGAAGAAGGCGAGGGAAGGATGGCGGACGTTGCGACAATTGTGGAAGCTGCAATATCCGCCCTGACACCGAAAGATTTAAAAAAGCAGAATATCCTCGTCACAGCCGGCCCGACACGGGAACCGATAGACCCTGTCAGATACATTTCAAACCGTTCATCCGGCAGGATGGGGTTCGCGATCGCCCGGGCCGCTTCAAGGCGGGGCGCAAAAGTGACATTAATAAGCGGACCGACTTCACTCATGCCGCCGGAAAATGTGTGTTTAATTCCTGTTCAGAGGGCCCCGGAGATGGAGGCCGCGGTGATGAAGCATCTTCCCGGCGCAACATCCGTCATCATGGCTGCCGCTGTAGCGGACTTTGCGCCTTCCGCAATGGAAAAATCAAAAATCAGGAAAGATGATATTTCAGCAATCACTTTAAAGAAGACCCCCGACATCCTCAGGAAGGTCGGCGCCCGGAAAGGCAGGCGCATCCTTGTAGGGTTTGCCGCTGAAACGGGAAAGGACATTGAGAGCGCGAAGAAGAAGCTCAGGGGGAAAAATCTCGATCTCATCGTTTTGAACGACATTACGCAGAAAGGCGCCGGATTCGACGTTGATACGAACGTTGTGACGATAATCGACAAAAAAGGTAAAATCACGGATTATCCCTTGATGAAGAAGCCCGAAGTTGCTAATATTATCCTTGACAGGATGCTGGAGATAAAATAAAAAGGGGCGCATATGAAAATACTAATTATCCACGGACCGAACCTGAACCTCCTCGGAAAGAGGGAGGCCGATATCTACGGCAAGAGCACGCTTGACGAGATCAATGCCATGATTACAAAGCTCGCGAAGGAGCTGAATTTTGAAGTCGATATAAAACAGTCCAACCATGAAGGAGATATTGTGGACTGGATACAGAATTCAAAGGACTATTTCGCGCTTGTCATAAACCCCGCTGCTTATACTCACACAAGCGTCGCGATCCGGGACGCGATAGCCGCGGTCCGGATCCCGGCTGTCGAGGTGCACCTGTCGAATATCCACCGCCGCGAAGAGTTCAGGCAAAAATCACTTATCGCCCCTGTGGCATACGGACAAATCTCCGGCTTCGGTTCCGAGAGTTACCTGCTCGGTTTAAGGGCCGCGGTTTCAATTGCCAATGCATGCAAGGGCGCTTCTTAGAAGGAAATTCCGTCAGCTCAGGGTTGACGGAATCCTTGTCACCGACCTCATCAACGTAAAATACCTCACCGGGTTCACAGGGTCCTCAGGCTACGCTTTCATCACGGGCAAAGACGCCGTTTTCGTGACGGACTTCCGTTATCAGGAGCAGGCCAAGCATGAAGTAAGAGGATTCAGGATCAGGATAGAGCGGGGCGAAAGGACCGGAGAGATAAAGGCGCTCTCCGATGAATGCGGTGTAAAGAGACTCGGGTTTGAAGACCACCACGTGGCCTATGGGTTTTACAGGAAATTATTAAAGAAGAAAATAAAACTCAAACCCCTTACCTGGATAATTGAAGAGATGAGGGTCATAAAATCCGCGACGGAGCTCGATCTTATTAAAAAATCCGTGCAAAGGGCTGAAAGGGCTTTCAGGAAGTTGCAACCTTTTATAAAGGCCGGCGCGACAGAGCGGAAACTCGCGCTGAAACTTGAAGAATTGCTTAAGGATGAAGGTTGCAAAACGCTTCCTTTTGGAGTTATAGTAGCTTCTGGTTTTTTGTCCGCGCTTCCTCATGCCAGGCCCACCGGCAGGGTTGTAAGGAGAGGAGATTTCATTACCTTTGACTGGGGAGGCGAATATGAGGGGTATTACTCGGATATGACAAGGACCGTCGTGGTAAAAGGGAAAGACACCGCAAAACAAAAAGAAATTTATTCTATCGTCCTTGAAGCGCAGAAGAGGGCGATCGGGTCGGTCCGGGCAGGGATAAAGGCTAAAATTGTCGACGCGGCGGCAAGGGGTCACATCAGTGAGAAAGGCTATGGAGAGGAATTCGGCCACGGTACGGGTCACGGCGTAGGGCTTGCCGTTCATGAGAAGCCGTATGTTTCGTGGCGCAGTAAGGACGTAATAAAAGAAAATATGGTATTTACCATTGAGCCCGGCATATATCTGCCGGGTTTCGGCGGAGTGAGGATAGAAGACATGGTGGTCGCAAAGAAGGATGGGGTGGAGGTACTTACTCATCTGCCGAAGAAGTTCAGGGTGATATAGGAGGCTTTTAATTGATATCTACAAGTGAGTTCAGAAAAGGCGCCAAGATAAAGTACAAGGACGCCCCGCATGAAATTGTCGAGTTCCATCACATTAAAATGGGCAGGGGCGGGGCGATTATAAGGACAAAGCTCAGGAACATGAAAACAGGGAGTATCTTTGAGGACACCTTCAAGGGCGGCGAGAAATTTGAGACCCCCGAGCTGGAAGAGAGGACCGCGCAGTACCTCTACAAGGAAGGTGAATTGTGCTATTTTATGGATAACGAAAGTTACGAGCAGTTCCCTTTGACGCCGGAACAGCTCGGAGACGCGAAGAAGTATATAAAGGAGAACATGGCGCTGAAGATCCTGTTCTGCAGCGGCTTGCCGCTGTCCGTTGAGATCCCCATGTTTGTCGAGCTGGCGATTGTGAAGACCGACCCCGGGATCAGGGGCGATACGGCAAGCGGAGGCAGCAAGCCCGCTGTCCTGGAATCGGGTGTGACCGTAAAAGTGCCGTTTCACCTTAATGAAGGGGATATTATAAAAGTGGACACAAGGACCGGAGAGTATATCGAAAGGGTGAGGTAGGGAGGAAAAGGAATGGAACTTGACGAGATAAAAAAACTCATTGAGCTTTTGAAAGAAACCGATGTTACGGAGCTCCAGGTTGAGAGGGAAGGCACAAAACTCAGGATCAGGAGAGAGAAGTTCCTGTCATCCTTTGAAGCATTCCAGCCTGCCAGACCGGCTGCGGTCCAGGGCGGGCAGGCGAAAGAAACTGCGGAAGCAGTTGTTGAAGAGAAAAAACTTGCGACCATTACTTCTCCCATCGTCGGCATATTCCACAGGTCGCCGTCGCCTGAATCCCCGCCGTTTGTCGAAGCCGGCAGCACGGTAAAAAAAGGACAGGCGCTATGCATAGTAGAGGCGATGAAACTCATGAATGAAATAGAGAGCGACACGGACGGTGTCGTCTCAAAGATACTTGTTGAGAACGGCCAGCCCGTTGAGTACGGCGAACCTCTGTTTCTTATCGAACCGGCGTAAGCGAACGAAAACCACTGAGGTCACAGAGAACGGCTTAAATTCGAAGCACGAAAAACGAAATTCGGGGAGATCGCAATTGTTCAAAAAGATATTGATAGCAAACCGAGGCGAGATAGCGGTCAGGGTCATCAGGGCCTGTCATGAGCTGGACATTCCGACGGCCGTTGTCTATTCCGAAGCGGACCGTGAAGCGCTTCATGTAAGACTTGCCGATGAGGCGGTCTGCATCGGACCTGCTTCATCTGCGCAAAGCTATCTGAATATCCCCGCGGTAATCAGCGCCGCTGAAATAACCGACTCAACGGCGATCCATCCGGGTTATGGATTTCTTTCCGAGAACCCGCATTTCGTGGAGGCCTGTACCGCTTCAAGGATTACTTTTATAGGCCCTTCCGCGGAAAACATCCGCAGCGGGGGCGATAAATCACGGGCGCGTCAGATAATGAAGAGAAAGGGAGTCCCGGTTGTTCCGGGCAGCGACAGCCCTGTGACTGATGAAGAAGACGCTTTGAAGGTCGCCAGAAAAATAGGCTTCCCTGTAATCCTGAAGGCGTCCGCCGGAGGGGGCGGCAGGGGCATGAGGATAGTGCAGGAAGAGAAAGACCTTTCATCGCTGTATCACATGGCGCAGAAAGAGGCATTTGCCGCGTTCGGAAACGGCGATATGTATATTGAAAAATACATCCCGGAAATGAGGCATATAGAAGTCCAGATACTCGCCGACAACAAGGGGAGCATCGTTTACCTTGGAGAAAGGGAATGCTCCATCCAGCGAAGGCATCAGAAACTTGTCGAAGAAGCCCCTTATGTATTTACAAACGCCAAGTTCAGAAAGAGGATAGGCGATATGGCGATAAAGGCGGCGAGGGCGTTCCGGTACAGAAATGCCGGGACCATCGAGTTCATTCTTGACAAAGATGATCAGATATATTTCATGGAGATAAACACCAGGATACAGGTGGAGCACCCGGTTACCGAGATGATAACGGGCATAGATATCATAAAGGAACAGATAAAGATTGCCGCCGGCGCGGCGCTCCCGTTCAAGCAGAACGAAGTAAAGTTTTCCGGTCACAGCATGGAATGCAGGATAAACGCTGAAGACCCCGATAAATTTATCCCCTCGCCGGGGAGGATTTCACTGTTTATTCCTCCGGGAGGACCGGGAGTCAGGGTGGATACGGCGGCCTACTCGGGCTGGGTGGTGCCGGCTCACTACGATTCTCTCATTGCCAAACTGATAGTCCACGGGAAAGACAGGGAAGAGGCGATCGCGAAAATGAAAAGGGCGTTGAGGGAATTTGTCGTGGAGGGAATAAAGACAACGATACCTTTCCACCTGAAAATCCTTGACGACCCTGATTTTATCACCGGGAAGTTCAATACCCATTTCCTGGAGAAAATGAATAAAACGGCGTAGGGCCGGTCGTTAACCCGTCCCTGCATCCTGATCATGACCAAAATATTCCCCAACCCCCTCTATCTTATCACCGACACGGCCTTTGCGGGGCTTTCTCATTCTCAAATAGCCCGCCGGGCCCTTGCCGCCGGGATCAGGACCCTGCAGATGAGAGAAAAGCGGATGTCGAAAAAAGAGCTCTTCCACGAGGCGCTTGCTTTGCGTTCGATCACGCGGAAGCACAGAGTGACTTTTATCATTAACGATTACATCGACATAGCGCTTGCTGTCGACGCTGACGGGGTCCATCTCGGACAGGAGGATATGCCGCTCAGGGAAGCGAGAAAGATAATGGGAAAGGAGAAGATCATCGGGATATCGACGCACACCCTGAAACAGGCAATTGAGGCCGGGCAGGCAGGCGCGGACTATATAGGATTCGGTCCTGTGTTTGCAACTGCGACAAAAGACGCCGGCGCGCCGAAGGGGCCTGGGAGATTGAAAGAAATCAGAAGGCATGTCAGGATACCGATAGTAGCGATCGGGGGGATAACCACGGAGAACGTGTCATCCGTTATGAAAGCCGGAGCGGACGGCGTTGCTGTTATGTCGGCGGTTTTAAAAGGAGACATCGGAGAGAACGTGAGGGAGCTCCTGACCGCGATAAATAATAATTTGCCCCCTCAGTGTCCCGACGGTTAAATTTTTTAACGGGACGGCTTAAAAAACTGCTTGAAAAAAATATTCTTATGATATAATGTGGCTATAGTTTTAAATATAAATCTTCAGAAAAAGGACAGAACATGGCAAAGAAACTTTATGTAGGGAACATTTCTTTCAGGGCGACGGAAGAAGATATTCAGGAGCTCTTCTCAAAAACCGGAAATGTTGAATCAGTGAAATTGATAATCGATATGCACACCGGGCAGCCGAAAGGGTTCGGCTTTGTTGAAATGGCATCGGAAGAGGACGCCCGGAAAGCCATCGACGCCCTTAACGGGACGATGTTCATGGAAAGGGCCCTGACCGTTAATGAGGCGAGGCCGCAGCAGAGAGAAAAACGCGGCTTTGAAAGAAACAGGGGAGAGGGAAGGGGAAGAAGGAGCTGAGTCGAAAACTTTTTTAACAAACCGGGGCGCGCAATAAAGGCCCCGGATTCAAACGGAGGTGGAAATGAAATCACTTGTTGAACTCATGGCGAAGTCTCTGGTAGATAAGCCCGAGGAAGTCGCGGTGGCTGAGGTCGACGGAGAAAGAACCACAGTGTTTGAACTACGTGTTGCCGCGAGTGATATCGGGAAGGTCATCGGAAAACAGGGAAATACGGCGCGCGCGATGAGGACTATACTGAGCGCCGCAGGCAACAAGCTCGGCAAGCGTTTTGTCCTTGAAATACTTGAATAGCTCTATGCAGGGTCAGGTCTGACCCTGCTCTACCTTCTCTAATATGTTTCTCCAGCAGATTATCAACGGTCTGACAGTCGGCGGCGTGTACGCGCTTATCGCCCTCGGCTACACGATGGTTTACGGGATACTCGAGCTTATAAATTTCGCGCACGGCGAAATCTACATGATAGGCGCTTATCTCGGCATTATATTCCTCGGGATATTCACCACGGCGGGACTCACGCAGTACAGCCTTCCCCTTTCGCTTTTCCTGACCGTCGTCCTGTCCGTCCTGTTCTGTTCAGCCTATGGCTTTACCGTTGAGAAGCTCGCGTACAAGCCGCTCAGGAACGCGCCGAGACTCAATCCCCTGATAAGCGCGATCGGCGTCTCAATCTTTCTCCAGAATTATGTGATGCTCACGCAGGGAGCGACCGACAAGGTATTCCCGCATGTACTGCCCGTCACGACGATTGAATTTTCCGGTATAACGATGACCTCGCTTCAAATCATCATCATCGTTGTTTCGCTGCTGCTTATGGCTGGACTTCATCTCTTTATCATGAAGACAAGGACCGGCAAGGCCATGAGGGCGGTCGCGCAGGACAAAGTAATGGCCTCGCTTCTGGGAATAGATATCGACAGGATAATTTCGGTAACGTTTATTATAGGCTCAGGACTTGCCGCCGTCGCCGGATTGATGGTGGCCATGTATTACGGCCTCGTGAATTACTCGATCGGGTATATAGCGGGCATAAAGGCCTTCACGGCAGCCGTGCTCGGAGGAATCGGGAGCGTCCCGGGGGCGATGATCGGAGGTTTTGTGCTCGGGCTTATCGAGAGCCTCGGCGCGGGTTATTTGTCGAGCGAATACAAGGACGCTTATGCCTTTATTGTGCTTATACTTATTCTCATGGTGAAACCGACCGGTCTGCTCGGCAAATCGGAAGGTCACAAGCCGTGACAAAGCTCCTCTTCATGCTTTGGTGCGCTCTCCTGTCCATGCCCTTTATGGGGATAAAAGGCGGCGCGTACCTGTTTGTCGGGTTATGCGTCACCTATTCCGTTTTTATTCTTTTAACGCATACCTTCGGCAAGATAAGGAAACCGGTCATCCCGGCCAATACAACATTATTGACGGTATTGTTAATAATCCCGGCTGTCGCTTTCCCTCTTCTGGCTGGGGACTACTATACCGATGTAGCGGTCCTCGCCGGGATATATATCATTCTCGCGCTCGGCGTTAATGTAGTGATAGGGTTCAGCGGACTTTTGCACCTCGGTTTCGCGGCATTTTACGGTCTCGGCGCGTATTCCAACGCCCTGCTTACGACTGTCTTCGGACTCGGTTTCTGGAGCGCCCTCCCCTTGACCCTGGTTTTAACTTCCATCGCGGGATTTCTCCTTGCTTTTCCGGCGTTGAGGCTCAGGGGAGACTATCTGGCTATCGTCACCCTCGGTTTTGGAGAAATAATCCGTCTCGTGCTGAATAACTGGGACAGCGTGACGCGCGGGCCTAACGGGATATCGAACATTCCCGCTCCTTTTATAGCGGGTTTTGAACTGGGCGGATTGATTTTTTATTATTACCTTGTTTCAGGTTTTGTGTTTATTGCCGCGTTTGTTGTGAAGCGGGTCCACCGTTCAAGGACCGGGAGGGCCTGGCTCGCGATCCGTGAAGATGAAACCGCGGCGGAGGCCATGGGGATCAATACGAGGAAATACAAGTTTATGGCACTGTCTTTCGGGGCGTTCTGGGCAGGGCTTGCGGGCGCCCTGTTTGCGAGCAAGATGCACTTTGTTTCACCGGAGAGCTTCACGTTCATGGAGTCGGTTTTTATAGTCTGTATGATTATTTTAGGCGGCATCGCAAGTGTCCCGGGCGTAATTTTCGGATCGCTGATACTCGTTTTCCTTCCGGAGGTGCTGAGGGAGTTCCAGTTATACAGGATGCTGGCGCTTGGCGCCGGTCTTGTTTTGATGATGATCTTCAGGCCTGAGGGGTTAGTGAAGAAGGGATACAAACATGATTCTTGAAGTCAGGGATTTAACAAAGACCTTCGGAGGCCTCAAGGCAATTGAGGAAGTAAGCTTCAGGGTCAGACATGGAATAATTCTCAGCATCATAGGACCTAACGGCGCTGGAAAGACCACGTTGTTCAACTGTCTTACAGGCATACTCCCTCCGACAAAGGGGCGGATACTTTTTGAAAATGAGGACATCTCGAAAAAGAAGGCGTACGAGATCAGCGCGGGCGGCATTGCAAGGACCTTTCAGAATATCAGGGTGTTCGGTTCAATGAGCGTCCTTGAAAATGTCATGATCGGGCAGCACAGCAGGTCCAGGGAGGGATTATTTACCGCGATATTAGGCACAGGCAGGTTTATCAGGGAAGAGGATGAGATAAGATCAAAGGCCCTTGAGTATCTTGAATTTGCGGGCATCAGGGACTACGCGGACACCCTTGCGGAGAACCTCCCGTATGGAGACAGGAAGAGGCTCGAGATCGCGCGCGCCCTTGCCGCTGAGCCCAGGCTTCTTCTGCTTGATGAACCGGCAGCGGGCATGAACCCGCAGGAGACGCTGGAATTAATGGACCTTATAAACAGGATCAGGGAATGGGGAAAGACAGTAATAATAATTGAGCACGACATGAAAGTTGTTATGGGCATATCGGACTGGATTATCGTCCTTGATCACGGCGTGAAGATCGCCGAAGGGACGCCTGGAGAGATACAGAATAACCCTTATGTGATAGAGGCGTACCTGGGGAAAGAGGAGGTTTTTTAGTAGGGGCGGGTTTCAAACCCGCCCCTACATAAGAGAACACTGTGCTCAAACTCGAAAATATTCATACATCGTACGGACACATTGAGGCTGTCAGGGGGACAAACCTTGAAATCAGAAAAGGAGAGATCGTCTCTCTTATAGGGAGCAACGGCGCCGGCAAGAGCACGACCCTGATGACGATATCCGGAATACTCAGGCCCGTAAAAGGGAAAGTCATTTTTGAAGGCAGGGAGATCCAGGGATTATCACCCCATAAAATTGTCTCCATGGGCGTATCGCAGGTCCCGGAAGGGAGGAGGATTTTCCCGAAACTTACAGTCAGGGAGAATCTTGAAATGGGAGCGTATTTAAAAGGCAAAGGGCAAAGGGCAAAGGGCAAAGGGTCAGGGGTCAAGGGGCAAGAAGCAAGAGGCAAGGGGGAAGACACGAGCAGGGGCGATTCACGAATCGCTCTTGCGGAACAACTTGACCATATTTTCAATCTTTTCCCTGTCCTCAAAGAGCGTCAGAAACAGCTTGGCGGGACCCTGAGCGGCGGAGAACAGCAGATGCTTGCAATCGGAAGGGCGCTTATGTCAGGACCGGAGCTTCTTTTGCTTGACGAGCCTTCTCTCGGGCTTGCGCCGATTATCGTCATCAAGATTTTTAAAACCATCAGGGAGCTCAACGCTGGAGGTTTGACTATCCTCCTTGTCGAACAGAACGCGAAGGCCGCCCTGAGATTGGCTCACAGGGGATACGTAATTGAATCCGGCAGGGTCACCAGGGAAGGCATCGGTAAAGAACTTCTCGACGATCCCGCTATAAAAAGGGCGTATTTAGGGGAGTAAACCCCTGCAAGCTCTGACACCTTCCTTTTTTTAAGTGTATAATAAACTGGAAACCACAGAGCCGCTGAGACACGGAGGAAGACATAAAAAATCCGAAGGTTCAAAACCTTGCCTGTTTGAACATGAAGGACGTGAGTTAGCAGCATGAAATATATTTTTCTGATTATATTCCTGTCGGTATCCTGCCTTGTTTCTGTTTGTCCCCTGCGCGCCGAGCCCCTTGCGGGAAGCGGTTGCTCCGTGAGCAATACCGGTTATCTTGCCGAACTTGCAATAGAATACGAAAGACTGACAGGGGTAGAGGTGTTTGTCAAAGGCGGCGGGAGCGTGACAGGCATTGATGACCTCCGGTCAGGCAGGGTTGATTTCGCGGCGTCGTGCATGGACATAATGAAAGACAACCCGTTCAATATCAGGTCCGTGCAGGTCGCGTGGGACGCGCTTGTGTTTATCGTCCATAAATCAAACCCTGTTGAGTCCCTCCCGATAAATAAAATAAGATCAATATACAGCGGAGAGATAAAAAACTGGAAACAGTTTAAAGGGGACAACGCGGTCATAACGGTCTTTATGTCCCAATCCCGTAAAGGCCTGAGCGGGGTTGATTCTTCAACAAGAGAACTTGTATTGCAGGGCAGGGAACCCGGTATCGCGGGAAACATCGTCCCTCTCGCTTCTTCAGGCATAGTGGAGCAGATGGTTGAAAAGACCCCGGGGGGGTTCGCGGCAACCGGATTCTCAAGCGCGAGAAAGCGGGACGTGAAGATGCTGAAAATAGACGGCGTTAAACCGACCAAAGAAAATATAACAGCGGGGCGATATCCTTTCAGGAGACCCCTCTTTATTTTATTGCCTGAAAAGCCGAAAAAAGAAGTAGAGAAATTTGTAGGCTATGCTTTAAGCGCGGAAGGACAGAAATTCATAAGTTCGCTCGGGGCTATTTCATTGACGGATATGGAATAGACATCCGGATAAATAATATTTTGAAGATATCCCTGCATCTGAAAATATTAATACCTTTATCGCTGGTTATAATCTCAATCAGCTCTGTCAGTACATACTTTTTTGTGAACTCGCACAGACAGAGCATTGAAAAGCAGTTGATCGCCAGGGGAGGCGCCTTAAGCTATGCTATGTCCAAGGCCGCGGCCGAGGGAATAGCGAGGGAAGACCTTGACCTTATCAGAAAGGCGCAGCATATCATTAACGCGGAGGACGTCACCCTGGTCCAGGTTTACACAAACCTCTGGGACATGGTCGACTCATATCCTTTCAGCAGGTTCAGGAATCCGCCTGATTCCGACGCCATCGACCACTTCAGGGAAAGCGATTTCCCCTTTTTCAGGGAATTCAAGGAAAACTACGATTTTTACGAGCCGATAACCTTCGCGCCGTTTACCGGTTCTCCTTCCGCAACGATAGGGTTCGTAAGGATATCACTGTCCACGTCGGGCATGAACAGGGAGATCAGGAAGTCCCTGTCCGCCCATATCACCGCATCGGTTATTACCGCTGTTATCTCCATAGCGGTCCTCAGTTTTCTCATAACGCGCATTATTACAAGACGCATCGGGGACCTCCGGAAAAACATATTGCTGTTCAGGGACGGCACGGCGGCAGGGGCCTTCAGGCCTGACCCATCCCGGTTTGCCGGAGATGAAATAGGCGATGTGTTCGCTGAGTTCGGACGGATGAGCAGGGATATCACGGAGAAGGAAGGCAGGCTGATAGAGTCAAAAGAGAAAACCGACGCCCTCTTTGACAGGGTAGAGCACGCGATCTTCAGGACCGACGACGAGGGCAGGATTATCGAGACCAACAAGAAATTCCGTGAGATGTTCGGAAGCGTTGAGAGGATCTGCGTCATAATGGAGGATGTGGATTGTATTATCAGGGCCTTTTTTGAGAAAAAGATCAGCATGGAAAAAAAGGTCAAAGGGAAAGACGGCAGCGAATTCTTTATAGCGCTTTCTCTATACGCCGGTACGGACCGGGCAGGCAACGTCACGGGTTTTGACGGATATATCATGGACATGACACAGCAGAAAAGGCTTGAGGAAATCCTCTTGCACCGCCAGAAGATGGAAGCCGTCGGGACCCTGGCAGGCGGGGTGGCGCATGACTTTAATAATATCCTCACGGCGATAATCGGCTACGGGAACCTGCTGCTTATGAAAATGGGCAGGGAAGATCATCTGAAACATTACATAGAGCAGATATTGTCCGTTTCAAACAAGGCCGCGAACCTTACCAGGAACCTGCTCGCGTTCAGCAGGAAACAGGTCATTAATCCCAGGCCTGTGGACCTGAACATGATTGTTAAAAACCTCGAAAATCTTCTCGCGAGGCTTATAGGCGAAGATATTGAGCTGAGGATAAGACTCACGGATGAAAATCTTGTGTTGACCGCGGACTCATCGCAGATAGAGCAGGTATTGATGAACCTGGCGACCAACGCGAGGGACGCGATGCCCGGAGGCGGCACGCTTACAATAGAGACAGTCCCGGTTGTGATAACCGGAGCGAACTGCAATATCTATGACCTGGAAGACCCCGGCGCTTACGCGATGATATCCGTGTCGGACAGCGGGACCGGGATGGATGAAATGACCAGGGAAAAAATCTTTGAACCGTTTTTCACCACAAAAGAGACGGGCAAGGGCACCGGGCTGGGTCTTTCCATCATTTACGGGATAATAAGGCAGCACAAAGGCAACATCAGCGTGTACAGCGAGCCGGGCAGGGGCACCACCTTTAAGATATACCTGCCGTTGAAGACCTCCGGGGCGCTGGAAACACAGACCGAGGACTTGTCTGAAATAAAGGGTGGAACAGAAACAATCCTCCTTGCCGAGGATGACGCCGCCGTAAGAAACACTGTCAGGGAAATGCTCGAGAGGTCCGGATACGACATAATTGAAGCGCGGGACGGCGAAGAAGCTTCAAGGGTTTTTAAGGAGAATGCCGGCAGGATCAGGCTTGTCATTCTGGATGTGATCATGCCTAAAAAGAACGGGAGAGAGGCGTACAGGGAAATAAGAGAACTGGCCCCGCATGTCAAGGCTGTTTTTATGAGCGGATATACCGATGACATAATTCACAGAAAAGGCATGATTGAAGAGGGCCTTGAATACCTTCAGAAACCTTTCACGCCTGAGGCCCTGTTGAGGAAAGTCAGAGAGGCGCTGGATTCCTGAAACCGTTTGAACCGCGGCGGTCCCAACGGTGTTTCTTGTAAGCAATTTCTTTTTCTGCTAAAATTCCTGAAACTTACGGATCAGGGAGGAAGAGATGACCAGAAAATTTCTATTATTGCTGTTTGCGATTATTGTTTTATCCGGATGCGTGAACAAAGAAGACCTGACAATCAGGGTCGCCATCGCGGGTCCTATGACCGGCGACCAGGCGAAGATGGGGATGGATTTCAGAAACGGCGTGACCCTTGCGGTGGATGAATGGAACGCAAGAGGCGGGGTCCTGGGGAAAAAGATAGAGCTTATCATCGGTGATGACCAGAGGGACCCCAAACAGGCCGTCTCGGTTGCGAATAAATTCGTTACGCAGGGAGTAAAGGGCGTGATAGGGCATTTCAATTCAAGTTGTTCCATCCCGGCTTCGGATGTATATAACCGCGCCGGCATTCCCATGATAACCCCGGCGTCCACGAACCCGGAGCTCACTGAAAAAGGTTATCCCGGAGTTTTCAGGGTGTGCGGAAGGGACGACCAGCAGGGTAAGGTGGCCGCCGATTTCGTGATCACGCAGTTGAAACTGAAAAAGATAGCCGTCATTCACGACAAGACCACGTACGGGCAGGGGCTTGCCGGTGAGTTTAAAAAGTTCGTCGGCGACAAGGCTGAAATCGTTTACTACAGCGGCATCGTCCAGGGAGACAAGGATTTCAAGACCGTGCTTATATCCATCAGGGAGAAGAAGCCGGAGCTGATATTTTTCGGAGGGATATATCCCGAGGGCGGCCTGCTGGTTAAGCAGGCCCGGGAGGTCGGCATGACCGTCCCGTTCATGAGCGGCGACGGGGTCATCGATCCCAAATTTGTGGAGATAGCGGGCGCTGAGCCGGCAGAGGGCACTTATCTGACTTTCAGTCCTGATCCGAACTCCATCCCCACTGCGAAGGCATTTATTGAGCAGTACACGGAAAAATTCGGCGAGCTCGGTCCTTATTCCATTTACGCCTATGATGCCGCGAACATAATGCTTAAGGCTATTGAGGCCGCGGGGACGACGGAAGGGAAGACTGTCATGGACAGGCTTCATTCAATGGAATTCAGCGGCGCCCTGGGCAGCATAAAGTTCGACGGGAAAGGCGACGTGACTGTCGCGCCCTATGTCATATGGGTCACAACGGGCGGCAAGTTTGTGGAATACTGGAAGCCGTAAAAGAAGGCAAGAGGCTATTGCATGGTAAGAGTAAAGATAATCTTCCTCGTTATTGCCTCCTTCCTTATCTTTGCCTTCTCGCGGTATCCTTCCGTTGAAAGCGCGCACCCCGCCGATACGGAAAAGACAAGAGAGCAAAGACAATCAATGGTCCGGGAGCAGCTCGCGGCGCGGGGGATAAGAGACGAACGGGTCCTTGCCGCGATGTCGAAGGTCCCAAGACACCTGTTTGTTGAAGACTCGTTGCGAAGAAAAGCCTACGGCGACCACCCTCTTCCGATAGGCGAGGGGCAGACCATTTCACAGCCTTATGTGGTTGCGCTCATGACAGAGGCGTTGAAACTTAAGCCTTCCGACAGGGTGCTTGAAATCGGCACAGGCTCCGGATATCAGGCGGCGGTCCTTGCGGAGATGGTTAAGGAAGTTTATACAATTGAGATAAGAGAGCGGCTGAAGACCACAGCCGCCGGACTGCTCGGCGCTCTCGGCTATAAAAACATTAAAACAAAATACGCGGACGGTTATTTCGGCTGGGAAGAATACGGGCCGTTTGACGCGGTAATCATAACCGCGTCCGCAAACCACATACCGCCGCCGCTTATGAAGCAATTGAAAGAAGGCGGCAGGCTTATCATCCCCCTCGGAAGCACGCTTTATTACCAGACATTGACCCTTATTACGAAAAAAGGGAAAGGACCTGAAGTCGAACAGATGGGCGGCGTTGCCTTTGTGCCCATGACCGGAGAGGCGCGTAAATGAAGAAAAAGAACTTCAATCCTGCCGGCCCTGCCTTTTTGCTGCTGTTTGCCTCCTTCCTCCTTTTTTCCACAGAAGCGTCCGGGTCCCCGGAAAAGATAACAGTCGGCGAGGTCGAAGAAGTTATGCTGCTTCCATGGGGCGTAAGGCTCCCCGCGCGTATTGATACCGGGGCCGCGGTATCGTCTCTCGACGCGCGGCGCCTCCGGGTGAAGCAGGGGGTAGCGGAGTTCAGGTTGCCGGAGAAATACGGAGGACTTTTTTTGAGGCTGCCTGTAAAGGAATGGCGCAATATAAAGACGGCCCGGGCTACGGAGCGCAGACCCGTCGTAACAGTAAAGCTCTGTCTGGGGCCCATCGTCCTGGACACTGATGTCACATTAACCGACCGTTCAAAAGTCAAATATCCCGTGCTTATCGGCAGAAATGTCCTGAAGGACAATTTTGTCGTGGACTGCGCGGAATATATGTGCGCCGTCCCGAACTGCCCGATACCTCCATCTCAAAAGTAACAGCAATATCCCGCCGCATAATTTTTTTTGAAACCGGGTGGGAACTCTGATAGAATCTGATTGACCGGGAAAACCGGTCTAATATGAAACTCCTGAATATCTTTTACGCTGCGCCTGTTGTTTTTGTCGTCCTGTACGGGGACGTCTCCGCCTTTGAAAGAGAATATTCCATCAACGCGGAGACAGGAATAGGATACGACAGCAACGCCTTTCTCGCGCCCGGCAAGGACTACTTCGACCCCGTAGAGAACGGGACCATCAGGCCGGAAAGGCGACCGGGCTTCTTCATTCCCTTCTCTCTCGAAGGGGAATACGGCATAGGGTCAACGCGCGCAAAACTTGTTTCGGAGCTGGAGATGAGCAGGAGATTTTATCCGGGCCCACGCCTCAACAGCGCCGATACCTACAGCACCGGGCTTACAACGGGACTGGAATATCTTATGGGGAAGGAAGGTGTTTACAGAGACCGCGTATTTATCGGCCCCGCCGTTTTCTACAACAAGGAGACCTATGTCGACAGGGACACCGGAGAGGAGCGCAGGACGGTAACGACAAGCGAGAGCCTGGCCGAAAGATTCACTTATTACGGATACGGCCTCAAGGCTTATCTCAGGGTGAGGACCACGCCGGTGAGATTTGCCGTCAGGGCTGATGTAAAGGAATATGATTACCGCGAGGTCCCGGTATTCTCATCGCTCGATTATCTGTACTACCGCGCGGGCGGCGGGGTCGAATTCGATATCTCTGAAAGCACATTGCTGGAATTGGATTATGACTACTACGCCCGTGATTTCCGGGACCGGGAATCACGCGATTTGCAGGGGGACCTTGCAGAAGGGACAGACCGGAAATACGCTTACAACGAGGCCGGGATTTCTTTGAGGCAGGAGGTCGGGAGGTCCTGGAGAATATATTTTGACTCTTCGCGCCTCAGCAGGGATGACAGGTTTGCCGGATATTATGATTATGTCCGCGACCGGTTCGGCGTCCGCGTCCGCTATGATGACCGGGAGGGGCTGAAGGTGAAGGCCGACGCTGCCTGGTGGGAGAGAGATTATCCCAATGCCTTTGCCTTTGATGACCCTGCCTTTCCACGGAAGTTTGACAAGGCGTGGGAGGGGAAGGCGGGGGTTGAGATGACGACGTCAAAGACGTGGAAGTTCTGGTCTGAATATGAATATACGGACAGGGACTCAACAGACCCGAGATACGATTACAGGCGTCACCAGATATCCGCCGGAATAGGCGTGACGCTCTGAAGAGTCAGCCGCTGATTTGCGCGGATTGACGCGGATTTCTTTGAGGAGTCACAAGAAGTGAGTTGCTTTTATTCTATCCGTGGCTATCTGTGTTCATCTGTGGCTATTAATTTTTATAGGTTAAAAGAAGAATGAGAATGCACATCGGCCCGGTGGTTTTTATTGTCCTGACAGGAATCGCATTGTGGTCCCTGTTTCCGTCAGCGCCTGCGGCAGCGCAGGCACAAGTTATCGGCAGTCGCGAAAGGGTCAAAGTAATAGGGCCCGCCGGGACAGTTGAGGCAATCGCCAGGATTGACACGGGAGCGGCATCATCGTCCATAGACGACGACTTTGCGAGCAGGATCGGCCTGAAGGTCGACCCTTTCAGAGAGCGTATCGTTATAAGCGCTGCGGGCAGACACAGGCGTCCCGTAGTCGATATTACCGTTGTAATAGGGGGACGCACTATCTCGTCGACAGCGACAGTTGCGGAGAGGGGCACGCTTTCTACGGACATCCTTATCGGGAGGCGCGATCTCGGGGGCTTTACAATCGATCCCGCGAGGGAATTCCTTGCCGAGCCCGGAGAGGCGCGACAGCCTTCGTTAGTCTCCCGTTATTTAAGGGATGTGTTTAATGAGCCGGGAAGCAGGGAAATCGCGGTCTTTCCTGTAATGGCGTCGGCTATAGTGGTCCTGAGACTGATAGCCGGAGTGGCGACATTCGGGATCTTCGCGCCGACTGTCATAGCCTTCTCGCTTATAGAACTGGATATTCTTCAGGGCGCGCTCATTTACCTGTTTCTCGTTATCACCGGCATGGCGGTCAAACATATTGTTCTCAGGAGATTCAGGCTCCCGCACATCGCCGAGCTTTCGTTGATAATGTTTCTGCTTGTAATCTTGCTCATGGGGATCTCCGCGTTTCTGAGTGATGTTTCTCCCTCTTTTTCAAAGGTCTTTTTCCCTCTTATCATCACATCGTTTCTTATCGAACACGCCACGAGGGCCGTTGAAGAGCACCGGGTCAGGGAGGCGGTACTGCTTCTCTTTTCGACCATTGCTACCGCGGTCCTCCTGGGTCTTGCCGGAAGGTTACTGGTTGTTCAGTCGTACGCAGTCATATCGGTTTCCTTCGTACTGGCTTTTATAACGGCGCTTATAGCGGGGAGATACCGGGGACTGCGCCTGACTGAACTGTTCCGTTTTCGTCTGCTGAGGCAGGGCCGTGGGCATTAACACATTTATGTTCCGCGAGCGGCCTCTCGGAATGAACCTGAGGAACTACCTGATCAGGGACCTGAACCCTGAAGACGCTGTTGCGCGCGCCAGGGACAAAGCGCAATTCAAGCGCGTTCTCCGGGAGAACGGCATCCCCGCGCCCCTTACTTTATATGAAATATCGGACTACTCCGATATCGCGCGTCTCAGGACGCTTCCCGGGGAGTTCGTCATCAAGCCGAACCATGGAATGGGCGGCAACGGCATCCTCGTGGTCAAAAGAGAAGACGACGTGTTCATCAGCCCCGCGAACGAGCGATACACGCTTGAAGATGTCAGGGGGCATCTCAGGAAGATCGTGAACGGAGAATTTTCAGATAATATCGAACGGGACCAGGCCCTGATAGAAGAGAGGATATATCCTTCCCCGGATCTTGTTTTCAGGTACGCGGCGGGCCTGCCGGATATCAGGGTCTTCTGTTTCCGCTCTGTTCCGGTGATGGCCATGGTCCGGTATTCCACGGAAATATCCAGGGGAAGGGCCAACCTCTCCCAGGGCGCGGTGGGCATGGGTCTCGATATGATGACCGGCGGGATAACTCATATCCATGCAAAAAAGGAGACGGAGGATTATACTCCTGATTTTTTCGGCATCCCGGCGGACTTCCGGGTCCCCCGATGGGAAGAAATCAGGACGGTCGCCTCGGAAACGGCCCGGGTTTCAGGACTGAGCGTGGCGGGTGTGGACGTTGTCCTTAATTCGGCAGGACAGATTATGGTGCTTGAGGTCAACGGGCATCCGGGGATCGAGATCCAGAATATCAATGAGCGGTCTCTCCTTGAGGCGCTTCAGGGCGTTCATTATATCCTGTAAAGACCATATATGCCGTACGCTATGAATATCAGGGCCGCGGTCCATTTTATAAGTTTCTCCGGCAGGTTTTTTCCCATAACAACGCCGAAGGTTATCCCGACGGCGTTTGATACAAGCATGCCGAGGGTAGTCCCCATCCATACGGTGAGTACCGTGTTGTATTGTACCGCGAGCGAGATGGTCGCGAGCTGGGTCTTGTCTCCCATTTCAGCAATGAAGAACGCGACAGCCACGGTCCGGAACGGGCTGAACTGAAACCGCCTGTCTTCACCATGGAGGGTGTCGCCCCGGAGGGTCCACAGGCCGAAGATTATAAAAGACGCCGAGGCCGCGGCTTTTATATATTCCATCGGGACCACTGTAGCGAGATAATTCCCTGCCGCTGCCGCAAGGAGGTGGTTCAGCGCGGTCGCCCAGAAAACCGCCCACATTACGGTCTGCCAGCGGTATCTGCAGGCAAACGCCATGGCGAGGAGCTGGGTTTTATCGCCCATTTCGGCAAGGACGACAAATATGAGTGAGGACAGGAAAGAGGTCATGGTTGTGCGGGTTAAATACTGCTCGCCTTTTTATAAACCCGGAAATACGTTTCAGCTCCGGATTCCCATGTGAACTTACTGATCTTTTTGAAGCCGCTGATAATCATTCTGTAGTAACTTTCAGGTTTGTATTGATACAGGTGGACGGCCTTCTTCAGGGTGTCATAAAGGTTGTCGGCCATGCTCTGTATCCAGGGGTTTGTTTTTCTTGCCTGTACGACGTCCCCTGTTTCGGCAAAGGCCCGTATATTTTCCGGCGTTGAAAAGACAGCGTCTTCCCTGAAAAGGAAACCGCATTCAGGGTCGATCTGGTCGATCAGCCCTCCGGTGGCCCTGCCTATGTTTACCGTGCCGCTTGCCATGTACTCCACCGCGGCGCCGAAGGGTTCATAAATGGACGGCATGACCCCGAAGGTGGCGCCGGTCTGCAATTCATGATATCCTTTTTCAAGCCGGAGCGGGAGGACCGTCAGGTTGCCCCTGCATTTACAGGCCACCTCGTAAAAATAGTCCAGGTCGGAAGGCCGGACCGTCAGCGGGGTCATGATGACCTTTATCTCATCTTCATCAAATTTCTCGACGGCCCTGAGGAGCACGTCATAACCTTTTTGCAAAGGGTCATACCTTCCGCTCATTACCACAATGGGCACGTTGTCCGGCAGGTTTGATATGGTCTTTCCTTTATACGTCAGGTCGCCGAAACGTTCTTCAGGCCTGTACGTCGACAGGATTTTTAAAAGGGCCTTGCGCTTCTTCAGCTTTATCTTGCGCGCTTCATCAACAGAGACGTCTCCGGCCCCGGCGTATTCGGGAGCTATGCCGGTAAACATCCCGTTATTTACCCCGTAGACTCCGCTGCTTCTGAATATATTCTGAAGATGCGGCGCGAAATATCCGGTCTGCAGGACGTCGGTTGTGAATTCACCGGCAAAATGCTCGCTCACTGTGGTAACAGGGGCGTCGGTCAGTTGAAGGCCGATCTGATATGCCGTCAACCCCTCGTCGTGAAGCAGGGATATCTTCTGCCTCAGTGAATTGCCTGTAATTCCCGTCAGGAGATCGAAAGGTATAAAAGAATCATATGAATTATGCATGGTCTGGGCCGCGCCGCAGGACTTCAGGGTGCCGTTCAGCATCGCCTCTTTTGAAGTCAGCGCGACCAGGGCGGTCTGCCATTCCTGCAGGTGAAAGACGATATTTTCCCGGAGGCCCAGCATATTCATCGCCTCAGGAACGGCCCTGCAAAAGAAGAGGGA
This sequence comes from Nitrospiraceae bacterium, assembly GCA_003599505.1. Taxonomy (GTDB): domain Bacteria; phylum Nitrospirota; class Thermodesulfovibrionia; order UBA6902; family UBA6902; genus SURF-23. Next base: position 29,387 of record QZKO01000048.1, read on the forward strand.
GGATTCCCTCATGGCATCGTCATTCAAACTGCTGTTGTCTTCATGGTAGAGATAAGGGTCCCGCATCCTGTTGCGCGCCTTAAAGAAACCGTCGGCATTCAGGTAATACTCTTTCAGGCTGCCGCCGCGGGGCCTGCTGTAATTCCATACATATTCATATAATCCGGCGTTGATTTTCCTGTTCCTGTAAGGGACGTTGAAGGACGCGCCCGCGGGACGGAGTCTGCTTTTATCCATGATGTCCGGATAGAAGGGCGTCATCAGGATAACATTCGGGATATTGTTTACTTCTTTTAAATAAGGCAGGATATTCGTGGTGACCGCCGCCAGCCCGCCGCTTTTCGCGAACCTGTTTTCAAAAGAGCAGAAGACGACGTTCTCTACTTTCAGTCCCCTGAGCTTTTCCGATATAAGGGCGATTTCGTTGGCCCTGAAAAACCTGCTCATCAGGCCCCAGTCCTTGGTCCATTTGTCCAGGTTAACGTCCATCAGTTATCAAGTATACATGAAAAAGGGGCAAAGGCGAAAGGCAAGAGTCAAGAGGCGAAAGGTGTAAGGTAAGTGGTCAGGGGGTTGGACGGCAGGTGAGGAAGATATCGACGAGCCGGGGTTCGAAAATGATCGTTTTCATGGACTGCATGATGGCAATTACCTTTTCTTCACTGAACCTGTCCCTGTACGGCCTGTCGGACGTAAGGGCGTCATACACATCAGCCACGGTCACTATCCTCGCTTCCAGTGGGATGTCAGGGCCTTTTATCCCCAAAGGGTAGCCGGTCCCGTCATATCTCTCATGGTGGTAGAGTATGATTTCCACAACGGTCTCAGGCAACTGCGCCTGACGCGCCACGTCGGCGCCCCAGCGCGGATGTTTTTTAATTATCTCGAATTCTTTCGGATCGAGGGTGCCCTTTTTGTTGAGGATATGTTCCGGCACGCCTATCTTCCCGCAGTCGTGCAGCCAGCAGCCGTATTTAAGGTCTTTCAGGGTCTTTTCGGGAAGGCCCAGCGCGTTTGCGATTATCAATGCATAAGTTGCCACGCGTTCACAGTGTCCGCGCGTGTAAGGGTCTTTCAGCTCGATAGTCTGCGCAATGGAAAGGAGTTTGGCTTCATCCTGTTTTTTCAATGACAGGACGATCTGATAGCGGCTGACGGCTTCCTGCACGGCCCGCAGCAGCGCGTCGTCATCCCAGGGTTTTGTAATAAAGCGGAATACCTCGCCTTTATTTATCGCGTCGACGGCCACCGAGAGGTCCGCGTGCGCGGTCATTAATATTCGCAGGGTATCGGGCGAGATATCCCGGACCCTTGAAAGCAGCTCCGTCCCTTTTATCCCGGGCATCTGGTTGTCCGATACTATTACGGCTATTTCTTCTTTAGTAAACTTGTCAAGCGCCTCATCAGCGCTGGAGGCCCTGAGTATTTTCATGCTGCTGTCGAGAAAAAGCCTCTCTACAGAATTTAAGACATAGGCCTCATCATCAACGAACAATACCGCGGCATTATCGGATCCATTATTCCCCATAATAAGTATTATCGGCTATTTTGACTATTTCTTGAATAAGGCCTTATTTTGTCATCCTTTTCAGGCAAACAAAGGCGGCAAGATATACCAGGGCGCTTAAATAGAGGACTGAATTAAACCCGGATACAAGGGCAATCATAATTGTTAATACGGGGGCCAGCACCGAGAAGCATGCGTTGACGGCCCAGGCCCATGGAATCAGCGCCTGATATTTTTCTCCCAGGAGCTTAATGCCTGCCGGAAACGGCAGGCCCATAAAAAATCCGAGTGGAAGCGCGGCAATAAATATTATTAATATCCTGAGCAGAGGATTAAAAGACAACAGAAAGTGTGAAAACAGCGGATATGCCAGGCTGTAGACAACAATGAGAAAAGAAAGGATGAGGGGCGCAAAGGCAGGGCCTGTTTTTTGAAATCCGGGGCCGCAGAGGCTGCCGGTCCCGGAACCCATAAGGACCGAGGTAACAATAACTGCGACGGAATACGCAGGATTTTCAAGGAGCAGGATGGTTTTCTGAATAAACGCGACCTCGACGAACATGAACCCGAGACCGAGCATTGCAAAATAAACAAGGGCCGGTTTGAACCGTTTGAACTGCCTGAAGCGTTTATGTAATAAGACCGGGACAATAATTATTACAGCGCTCAATATGAGAACGGTTATGAAGATAACCGGCAATAAATATCCCTCTTCCAGAAAATAAAACCACTTCCGACCCATGGTATCGTAAATAGGTTTAATGTTTTTCAACCTGAGGAAGTAATGGAAAAAAGGATTATCGTCATGGACCGGGCTGATATCAAAAAGATAATCGCGTATAAACGCCGGGCGTGTTTCACGGTTGAGAATATTCTGAAAACCGGTGAAATACTCATCTGAAGCCGACGTTATATAACGGCCTGCTTCTGCTTCTTTAATCCCCGGGTAATAGAGAAGATCGAAGCGTCCCTTGCCGGAGAATCCCTTTATCCGTTCAATCTCCCGCGCCGTGAAAGGAGACTTTTTTACGAGAAGCGTCATGCTGTCCCAGCTCCTGATCGCGGCGAACCCCTGAGCGACGTCTTCAACGCCTGTCTTTTCGAGGGCGGCCGCGAGGGTCGTTAATACCCTGAGCTCGGTCCTCGGCGGCGGGACAAGATACATGGATATGCTCATTATTCCGTCGCTTTTCAGGGCGTTCAGATATTGCGTGAAGGCCTCAACGGTAAACCGGTAATTTTCTGAAATGCCGAAGACGCCGGCTGCGGAGGCGTCCGTCATTGATAAATCAATCAGATCATAACCGGTTTCCTTATGCGACAGAAGAAAGCCGCGTCCGTATCCGGTCCATGTGTTATTCTCATAAATGCGTCCTGAAAAGTCATTGAAATTGTCCCTTATAACATCGATGACCAGCGGGTCGCTTTCAACCTTATAAATCCGCCCTGAGCCGTAATATTCCGCTGTAAGCGCGCGGAGCCCCCCGCCCGGATCAAGGATAAGCGCGTCATTCCTGTTTCCAGTTTCATAAGCGGCAGAGGAAGGGAGAAACTCAAGAAACCGCAGCCCGGGTCTGTCGCGGGCGTCTGTTATAACATCTGTTTTGTCGCCGTCTGCGGCAAGTCCGGTCTGCTCCGGCAGGGGCCCGGAGTACAACAGGCTCAATCCGGGGGCGAATCTTATAGCAGGGCTTTTGAAGAGGTCTATCTGTGAATATGAGCTGTAGTATGTTTTCAGATGTTCCGCTCCGGGAAATGTCAGGTAGACGGAAAGTCTCTTGTAAGGCGACATGGTTACTTTCGTAAAATCCGGATGAAAGGCTGTCATTGACAGAGTTATCAGCGCGAACAGAAGCGATACGGCCTTAACATATTTTCTTCCTGTTATAAACGCCCCGGTCAAACAGAGCAGCGACGCGGAGAATACCGCATATTCGGGAGATAATAAATTCAGCAGAAAGAGGACCGCGAGCGACCCTGTTCCGGCCCCTGTGAGGTCGGAGCCGTAAATAAACCATGACCTTTCACTGTGAAGTGAAAATGCCGCGGCTATGAGCATCCCTGAGAAGAAGAACGGGACGCTCAATACAACGCAATATAAGGCTATATAGAAAATCTGCGCCCTGTCCCATGAAAATCTGACCGGGTCGAAAGGGATTTGATTGGAGACGATATAGCAGATGAGCATCGATATCCCGGCGAGTGCGGGGCTGATGCTGATTACAGACCGCGACCGTCCGGGGAAGACCGCAAGCGCGGTCCCCGCGGCCCCTATCCCCAGCATGGCTATGCTGACCACCATGAAGGCGAAGTGATACCACAGGTAGATTGAAAAAAGCCTCGTCAGGGAGATTTCAAACATAAGGGAGGCGCACGAGACTAAAAAGATGGTCGGGCAGAGGCGTTTCATTTTAAATAATTATATCACCCGTTCCTGTCCGCATCTATTTGCGCGTCCGCGCAAATAACGATTTTCCTTGACAGCCGGCATATCGGTTGTGGTATAAAATCGCATCACGTCTTAAGATCAGTTTTTCGGGAATTACAGTTTTTTGTGAGAGGGAGAAGACTGTATGGGGCAAATAATCTTCGGGCATCAATCCTTTTGAATCATGAATTTTAAATTTTAAATTCCGGCTGGGCCGGGCAGGAGGGGAAGATGAAGAAGGGGCTATCGCTTTTAATAATTGTTTTGTCAGCCGCATTGCTGCTTTGTGGCATTAACCTTTACGCGCAGGATGGCAGCCTTGTCACAGAAGGCGGAGGAGGCGCTCCTGCGGTGGATACGGGCAATACTCCGCAAACTGCTCCAGTGGAAGTCGCCCTGTCCGAAGGAACGGACTCCGGATCTGAAAAGCCGTCATCAGGAGAGCCGGGTTCATCCGACGCGGCTTCTACTGAGAGTGTGGCAACTGCAACAGCGGAGACAGGCGGAACCGTAGATTTACAGCAGGGTATTTCGGATTTTAATCTAAAGCCTCTTCAGATATCACCGGCCGGCAACTCAGGGACGGCGGTGACGGGCATACCGATAATAGTCCCTCCCGGCAGGAAAGGCATGCAGCCGAATATTTCACTCAACTATAGTTCAAGCGGAGGAAACGGGTGGCTCGGGGTTGGTTGGAGTCTGGATATGGGAGCGATACAGAGGAATACGAAACGCGGAGTGAATTATAGCGCTGACGACTTTGTTGTAACAGTAAACGGGTCCTCTTCAGAGCTTGTTTATATAGGCACACCTCAGGTATATCAGCGGGAATACAGGACAAAAATTGAAGGAGCCTTTTCCAGATATATCAAGAGATTCGATTGTCCTAACAACCAGTTTATGATACCAAGGATTTAGGGAAATAGGGTGACACTCCAAGTTTAGGTAAACGAAAGGAGTGTCATGATGGAAGAAGTAA
>QZKO01000008.1 GCA_003599505.1 Nitrospiraceae bacterium
TTATTTTCTTGCCGAGTGCGACAGGAACACGAGCGGAAGGAAGCGCTTGGGAAACTTTATCTCTGTCCGCCGGGAATGGAGCTGAGGATTGAGAAAGGGATTATTCATGCGGCCCCGCTTTCCGGAGACCACGTTCATCTGCCCATCGATGAGTTTTTTATTTCTCTTGCCGAAGACGCCGGGGAGCGGGCCATAGCGGTCATCTTCTCAGGCGCAGGCACGGACGGGGCGCGTGGAATTCACGAAATAAAGAACGCGGACGGGACGGTCTTTGTCCAGGACCCGGCCAACGCTGAGTTCCCTGGAATGCCTCTCGCCGCTATAGATACAGGGAAGGCGGACGGCGTGCTTAAGCCGGAAGAAATCGCCTCGGAGATATTGAAGCTCCACGGGGCAATCTCCATAAGCCCTGAAGGCGTTATCACAGGGGAAGATTTCGAGACCTTCTACCGGCTGATACGCGAGAAGACCGGGTATCACTTCAATCATTATAAACAGAACGTAATCAACCGCAGGATCAGGAGGCGCATGTACCTGCGCGGGGTCCTGTCGGTGAAGGATTATACGAAAATGGTGGCGGAAAATGACGCCGAAGCAGGCGCCCTTGCCGCCGACTTCATGATAGGGGTCACCTCTTTTTTCCGTGACAGTCTGGCATGGAAGGCCCTCAACCTCGGTGTGATAAGGAAGCTTGCGGCGGAAGATAATGATTCCCCTGTCCGGGTCTGGACCCCCGCGTGCGCAACCGGGGAAGAGGCTTATTCCATCGCCATGATGCTACACAATGAGTTTGAGCTTGCCGGGAAGAAGAGGGAGATACAGGTCTTTGCCACGGACGTCAACGACCGGGCGCTCGATAAGGCGCGTGAAGGCAAATACCCCTCCAGCATAGTCGCCGACGTGCCGCCGGATTACATGAGGAGATATTTTACATGCTCCGAAGACGGCCTTTCGGTAATCATCGGCAAAGAGATACGCGAGCGCGTGGTGGTCGCCAAACAGGACCTTCTCACGGACCCTCCGTTTTCCCGGCTCGACCTGATCATCTGCCGCAACCTGCTTATTTATCTTGAACCTCAGGCCCAGGAGAAATGCATCAACCTTTTTCATTATGCGCTTAAGGAAGGCGGCTATCTTTTCCTCGGCAATGCGGAGTCCGTCGGCAGGAGCGGCGCTCTCTTCAGGTCCCTGGCCCATAAAAAATGCCGCGTCTATCAAAAAATCGAGGCAGTGCCTTCTGCGAGACTGCCGCTTCCCGTGCCTTTTGCATCGGAGCGCGCTGCGCCTTCTCCAGTCAGGACGGCGGTCACTGAGCAGCAGTCCGTCACAGGGTCCATCCAGGAGTCCCTGCTTGAGGAATACGCCCCGGCGGCAGTGGCGATCAATCAACAATACGACATCATTTACCATAACGGCCCCACCAACAGGTACCTCCGCCAGCCCCGTGGCGCGCCCACGCAGAACTTGCTTGAGCTCCTCTCCGAGAACCTGCGCAGCAGGGTCCGGGGGGCGATCTACAGGACAACTAAGGAGGCAAGGCCGGTCTCGATCCGCGCGAGCATCCCCGGAGACGACAAGGGGAAAATCCAGGTCACACTGCGTATTTCAAGATTGAAAGAGGACCTGTCCCTTATCGTGTTCCATGAGAAGGGAGGGATATCCGAACAGGAAGCCGCAGCGATAGAGGCCGCCGACGTTGACGTCAATGCAATACGCCAGCTTGAGAGCGAGCTTTCGGCAACGCGCGCGGACCTCCAGAGTCATATCGAGCAACTGAAGAGCCTCAATGAAGAGCTGCAATCATCCAACGAGGAATTGCAGGCGGCCAACGAGGAGCTTGAGACCTCAAGGGAAGAGCTGCAGTCGCTGAATGAAGAGCTGATCACCGTGAATTCCCAGCTCCAGGGCAAGATCGAGGAGCAGGACGAGACCAACAACGACCTGAACAACTTTCTCACAAGCACAAATATTCCTACTGTCTTTCTTGATTCCCGGTTCAGGGTGAAACGGTTCACCCCAGCCATGTCAAGGCTCCTGAAGCTCATCCCCTCCGACGTGGGACGGCCGATTGCCGACATGTCGCTGGAAAGCCTCGGCCCCGAGCTGATTGCGGACGCGCAAACCGTTCTCGACAACCTTGTCCCGGTAAAGAAGGAAATCCTGCTGAAAGACATCTGGTATGTCAGGACCGCGCTCCCGTACAGGACTTCCGACAATCGTATCGAGGGCGTTGTCATCACCTACAGTGACGTCGCCGAGATCAAATCGGCTGAGGAGCGCACAAGACATCTCGCCTCATTTCCGCAGTTGAACCCGAACCCTGTTTTGGAGGTGGATGCCTCGGGCAAAGTTATTTTCTTTAATCCGGCAGCGCAAAAGATTTTGGACAGCCTCGGCATGGACAGAGGAGATTTCAGCGTCTTCCTGCCCGAAGATATGGAGAGCATTTTACAAGACCTGGAGAATAAAACGGAGGAGACACTTTATCGCGAGATCAATTTAAAGGACAGGTCCTTCGGCGAGAGCATTTATTTTTCACCCCAGTTTAACGTCGCCCGCATTTATACCTATGACATCACCGAAAGAAAGCTGGCCGCCGAGGCCTCGCGCAAACTTGCCGCCGTGCTCAGGGACTCCAATGACGCGATCATGGTCCATGACTTCGAGGGCAATATCACGGTCTGGAACCATGGGGCGGAGCGGTTGTTCGGCTGGACCGAGGCCGAGGCCCTGAAGATGAAGATCAGAGACACAATACCGGCTGAGAAACTTGCAGAGGCGCTCGCCTACCTGGAAAGCCTGTATCTCGGCGAGCCTGTGTCCCCGTTCGAGACGAAGCGTCTCACAAAGGACGGTCGGGTTCTGGACATCTGGCAGACCGCGACCGTATTGTTTGACGATGCAGGGAAACCGGCCGCCATTGCCACAACCGAGCGCGATATCACCGGGCGTAAACGGGCCGCTGAGGAGATCAGCCGCGCAAAGGAAGAATGGGAGCGGACCTTTAACAGCGTGCCGGACATGATAGCGATACTCGACAATAACCACACGATCATACGGGTAAACGAATCAATGGCAAGGCGTCTTGGACGCAAGCCCGGGGAGTGCGTCGGGATGCGGTGTTATGAGGCCGTGCACGGGACAACGGCCCCGCCTGATTTCTGCCCTCATTCCCTCACCATTAAGGACGGCCGCGAGCATGTCCGGGAGCTACACGAAGAACATCTCGGCATGGACCTGCTGGTTACCACCAGCCCCTTGTTCGATGAGCAGGGAAAGATGGTCGCCTCGGTGCACGTCGCCCACGACATCACCGCGCGCAAGAAGGCGGAGGAGCAGATCCAGCGGCAGGTAGAGGAGCTGAGCGCAGTCAACGAGGAATTGACGCGCTTTAACAACGCCGCAGTCGGCAGGGAGCTCCGCATGATCGAATTGAAGAAAGAGGTGAACGAGCTGTGCGGAAGGGTAGGAGATGCGCCGCGTTATCCGCTCGATTTCGAGTCGGAGCAGCCCTGAGAACGTATCTATGAAAAAAGATAAACCCACAGACCTTCGCAAGCAGGCCGAAGCCCGGCTGAAAAAGCGTTTTGACAAACTTGACGACCTGCATGAAGGCGACCCGCAGCGGCTCGTTCACGAGCTGCGTGTCCACCAGGTCGAGCTTGAGATGCAGAACGAGGAGCTCCGGAAATCCCAGGCCGAGCTTGAGGAGTCCCGCGCAAGGTATTCCGACCTCTATGACTTCGCGCCCGTCGGCTACTTTACATTCGATAAATACGGCCTGATCATCAGGGTAAACCTCACCGGCGCCGGGCAACTCGGCATCGAAAGGAATTTGTTGATCAAAAAACCCTTTTCACGTTTTATTCGCAAAGACGATCAGGACGTCTTTTTTTTGCATCGGGGCAAGGTCTTTGAAACTAAAGAACTACAGACCTGCGAGCTCAGGCTCAAAAGGAAAGACGGCGCCGGGTTTTATGCGCAGCTTCAAAGCCTTGCGGTAGAAGACAAGGCCGGCAGAGCTGTTTATTGCATGACGGCAGTGAGCGATATTACGGAGCGCAAGCTGTCGGAACAAGCGCTCAGGGAACTTAACAAAACCCTGGAGCAGCACGTGGCCGAGCGCACGGGTGCGTTGAGGAAAAGCGAAGAGCGGTATCACTCACTATTTGAAAACATGGTGGAAGGGTTCGCATACTGCAAGATGCTTTTTGATGACCGGGGCCGTCCTGCTGACTTTGTCTATCTCGATGTCAACAGCGCATTCGGGAGATTGACCGGCCTGGAAAACGTGATCGGCAAAAAAGTCACCGAGGCAATTCCGGGGATCAAAGAATCACATCCGGAGTTATTTGAGATTTACGGCAGGGTCGCGTTGACAGGCAATCCGGAGAAAATCGACATCGAATTTGTCCCCCTGAATATCTGGCTGTCCCTTTCGGTCTACAGCACGGAAAAGGGGCATTTTGTGGCTGTTTTTGACAATATCACCGAGCGCAAGCGGGCCGAGGAGGCGCTGCGTAAGGCGTATGATGATCTGGAAATACGTGTCCAGGAGCGCACTAAGGAGCTCAGGGAACTTAACGAAACACTGGAGCACCGCGTGGCCGGGCGCGCCGCCGAGATGCAGGCCGCCAATACCGCCCTGCAAGAGTCCCGCAAAGCCGCCCTCAATATAATGGAAGATGCCATCGCCGCCCGCCGTCAGGCCGAGGAGGTGAGCGAAGAGCTTGCCGCAGTCAACAAAGAGCTTGACGCGTTTTCTTACGCCGTGTCCAATGACCTTATGGCGCCGCTGCGCTCTATTGAAGGCTTTACCGCCGCGATTACCGAGGACTATGCAGCCTCCCTCGATAAAACCGCTAAAGATTATTTCGACAGGGTGACCGCCGCGAGCCGGCGCATGTCCCAGCTTATCAACGCCATGCTGAACATGGCCCGCCTGACAAGGGGCGAGCTTACGGCGAGGACCGTGAACCTCAGCGACCTGGCGGAAGTGGCCGCATATGAGCTGGGGAAAAAATACCCGGAGCGCCCGGTGGAGATTGTAATAGCCAAAGGCGTTAAGGCGCTGGGAGATATCGACATGCTCAGGGTTGTGATCGAGAACCTCTTTGACAATGCTTATAAGTTTACGGGCAGGCATCCTTCTGCAAAGATCGAATTCGGGGTGATGGAAGAAGAAATAAGTCATATAGGTCTTATAGGACCTGTTTACTTTGTGCGTGACGACGGCGAGGGGTTTGATGTGGAGTACGCCTGGAAGCTCTTCAAGCCGTTCAGCCGCCTTCATGCGGAATCCGAATTCCCGGGAATAGGCATCGGGCTGTCCACAGTCCAGCGCATCATCCGGCGTCACGGAGGGAAAATCTGGGCGGACAGCGCGCCGGGGAAGGGGGCGACGTTTTATTTTACGTTAAAATAAAATAAGTCCTATAAGTCTTATAAGACCTACAAGTATGCCCAAACCACTTCACATATTAATCGTCGAAGACTCTGAAGACGACGCCTTTCTCCTGCTCCGCGAGTTGAGGAAGGGCGGTTATGAGGTTACATCCGAACGCGTTGAAACGGCTGAAGCCATGAAGGCCGCGCTTGGAAAAGGGGGCTGGGACATCGTCATCTCCGATTACGTGCTGCCGGTGTTCGGCGGCCTTGCGGCCTTGTCCATCCTGAAGGAAAGCGGGCAGGACCTGCCTTTCATTATCGTGTCCGGCAACATCGGCGAGGACATCGCGGTGGGAGCGATGAAGGCCGGGGCGCATGACTATATCATAAAAGGCAACCTGACAAGGCTGGCGCCTGCCGTTGAACGGGAGCTCCGCGAGGCTGAAGTGCGCCGTGAAAAAAGGCAGGCCGAGGAAGCCCTGAGACGTTCTCATGAAGAGCTGGAAAGGAAGGTTGAAGAGCGGACCGCGGAACTCGTAAGGTCCAACAAAGAGCTTGAGCAGTTTGCCTACATCGCCTCGCACGATTTGCAGGAGCCTCTGCGCATGATAACAAGCTACCTGGATTTGCTGGACAAACGGTACAGGGGCAAGCTTGAAAAAGACGCGGGTGAATTTATCGATTATGCTGCAGGCGGCGCAGCGCACATGAAGACCCTGCTGAATGACCTGCTGGTGTACTCGCGGGTGGGCACAAAGGGCAAACCTTTTGAGCTGACCGATTTAAATATCTCTCTGAAGAGCGCAATTTCCAATCTCAAAAAACGGGTTGAAGAAAGCGGGGCGCAAATCACCTGCGGCAACCTGCCCGGCATTTACGCGGACGAGACCCAGATGGTGCAGTTGTTCCAGAACCTGATCGGCAACGCGATAAAGTTCAGGAACAGTGATGCCCCCCGGGTCACCGTCTCATCCGAATTAAAGGGAAACGAATGGACCATCAGGGTCAGTGACAACGGCATCGGCATCGACCCGAAATTCTTTGATAAAATATTCCAGATATTCCAGCGCCTCCATACAAAAGGGCAATATCCAGGCACGGGGATCGGCCTGTCGATCTGCAAAAAGATAGTAGAGCGCCACGGCGGCCGCATTTGGGTGGAGTCGGAGCCGGGAAAGGGCTCGACATTTTGCTTTACTCTTAGGGTAAAATAAGTCATATACGACCTATTACAGATATTTCAGGAGGTGCAATAATGGCAATTTCCACAGAAAAAAGAAATTCCGGGATAGCCTTAATCGGCGACGTGCCGTGGGGCACTCACTTCTGCCAGTTCTACACGACCAAGAAGGACCTGCTCGACATGCTGGTGCCTTATTTCAAGGCGGGACTGGAAAGCAACGAGTTCTGCATGTGGGTCACATCAGAGCCTTTAAATGTTGAGGACGCGAAGAGGGCGATGAAAAAGGCCGTGCCGGGTTTTGAAGAGTACGTCAGGAAGGGCCAGATAGAGATCATACCGTATAACGAGTGGTACACAAAGGGCGGAAGCTTTAAAGAGAAAAGGGTGCTCAACGGCTGGGTGAGCAGGCTCAACACCGCGCTCAGGAAAGGTTTTGACGGCCTGAGGCTGACAGGCAACACCTTCTGGATTGAAAAGAAAGACTGGGACGCGTTTACAGACTATGAGGCTACTGTAAACAGCGTCCTCGGCAATTATAAGATGATCGCAATATGCACCTATTCGCTCAAGAAGTGCGGGGTCGTGGAGATCATGGACGTGGTCAGGAACCACGAGTTCGCCCTCGCCATGAACCACGGCGAATGGCAGATGGTCAGCATGCCTCAATAGGTCTTATAAGACCTATAAGACTTATAATGAAGACCTTTCACTCCGACAAACGCAAATCAGGCATCCCGATAATCGGCGACCTGCCGTGGGGCAGTCACTTTTGCCAGTTTTACCAGACGAAGAAGGACCTGCTTGATGTATTTGTCCCTTACGTTAAGGCGGGACTGGAGAACAATGAGTTTTGCGTATGGGTCACTTCAAGGGCGCTCGGGGCTGAGGATGTGAAGAGGGCCCTTAAGAAAGCCGTGCCCCATTTTGAAAAATATGCAAAGAACGGGCAGATACAGTTGGTCCCCTCCAGCCGTTGTCATGCAGTAAAGGGGCGGGATGCAAGAGGCAAGGGGCAAGAGAGCAAGGTCATCGGCTCACTGGTTGATAAGGCCGTCTCCGGCGGTTTTGAGGGCCTCAGACTTGCTTGCGGCTCTTGCCTTACAAAGAAGGACGGCAAGGCCTTCACATGCGGGTCCGAAGTTATAAGCAAACATAACGCGCTCGCGGTCTTTGCATATCCCCGCGACAGGTTTGACGCGATCGGGCTTATGGAGGTCGTAAAGAACCACCGGCTTGCCCTCCTGAAGAATGCGGGAAAGTGGGAAGTCCTCGAAAGCTCGGAGGCGCGCACCGTAAAGGACGCCCTGAAGAGGAGCGAGGAAAAGCTGCACTCCCTCTTCAGATATATGTCTGAAGGGTTTGCCTATCACAGGATTGTGCTCGATGCGAAGGGGAAGCCCTGCGACTATATATTCCTTGAGGTCAACGAGGCCTTTGAGAGGCTAACCGGTCTTAAAGGGAAAGACGTCATCGGCAAAAAGGTAACGGAAGCCCTTCCCGGGATAGAGAAAGACCCCGCGGACTGGATAGGGAGATACGGCAAGGTCGCGCTGACCGGAAAGCCAGCGCAGTTTGAGAGCTGGTCAGGGCCGCTTAAACAGTGGTTTTCGATTTCCGCCTTCAGCCCTCACAAGGGCTATTTCGCCGTGACCTTCAGTGACATTACGGAGCGCAAGCAATATGAAGATGAACTTATCCGCGCCAGAAAAGAGTGGGAGCGGACCTTCGACAGCGTTCCCGACATGATAGCTCTCCTCGATAATAAACACCGGATCATGCGGGTCAACCGCGCAATGGCGGACAAATTGGGACTTAAGGCCGAAGAATGTATCGGCCTGCCGTGCTACAAATACGTGCATGGTCTGTCGGCGCCGCCTGACTTCTGTCCCCATACATACACCCTGAAAGACGGCTGCCAGCATATGTTTCAATTAAATGAGGAAAGGCTCGGCGGCGACATGCTGGTCAGCACTACCCCGATTTTAAACGAACAGGGGGTGACAACCGGCTCCGTGCATGTGGCGAGAAATATCTCCGAGCTGAAAAAGGCGGAGAAATCGCTCCGGTATACCCTTGATGAATTGCGGCAGAGTGAACAGCGTCTGAACAGGTCGCAGGAGATCGCCCATCTCGGCAGTTGGGAGCTGGACCTCGTGAACAACCATCTGTACTGGTCTGATGAAGTCTACCGGATATTCGGCCTCAGGCCGCAGGAATTCGGCGCGTCCTATGAAGCGTTCCTGGAAGTTGTGCACCCTGACGATCGCGCGGCAGTCGATGAAGCATATTCCGGATCGCTGCGCGAAGGAAGGGACAGCTACGAGATAGAGCACCGCATTGTGAGAAAGGCAACGGGCGAAGTAAGGACCGTCCATGAAAAATGCGAACATTCCAGAGACGGGCACGGCCGGATTATACGGTCCGCCGGGATGGTCCATGACATAACTGAACGCAAGCAACTGGAAAAAGAGCGCGAAAGGCTGATTTCAGAGCTTGAGAGGTCTAACACAGAGCTGGAGCAGTTTGCCTACATCGCTTCCCATGACCTTCAGGAGCCGCTCCGTATGGTCTCAAACTACGTGCAGCTTATCAGCAAGCGCTATAAAGACAGGCTGGACAGGGACGCCGATGAGTTCATCGACTATGTGGTGAAAGGGACGGCCCATATGCAGACGCTCCTTAATGACCTCCTGACATACTCGCGGGCGGGTTCAGCCGCCGGGTCTTTTGCGCTGACCGACCTCAGCTCCGCGCTTAGCAGGGCGACTGTAAATCTCAAGCCCCTGATTGACGAAAGCCGCGCGGAAATAAGACATGAAGACCTTCCCGCCGTTTACGCTGATGAAGTGCAGATGGCCCAGATATTCCAGAACCTCATAAGCAATGCCATAAAGTTCCGGAGCAATGGACCGCCGCGTGTTAATATATCCGCGGACCTGGTGAATAACGAATGGATTGTCCGCGTCAGCGACAGCGGCATCGGGATCGACCCGAAATATTCTGAAAGGATATTTCACATATTCAAGCGTATCCATTCGAGGGAAAAATATGAAGGCACCGGCATCGGCCTGGCAATATGCAAGAAGATAGTGGAAAGGCACGGCGGACGCATATGGGTTGAATCAGAGCCGGGGAAGGGCTCGACGTTTTGTTTTACGCTTAGGGTAAAATAAGTCATATAAGTCATATACGACCTATCACAGACAAGAAAAGCGGTGAATAAAAAGGAGAGAACAACAGATGAACAATGTGCCATTGAACCCGATTGAAGTCCTGCTCGTGGAAGACAACCCCGGAGACGTGCGCCTGATGCAGGAGGCGCTGAAGGACTCCAAGGTCCACAACAACCTGCACGTTGTATATGACGGAGAAAACGCGATGTCGTTTCTCCGCCGTGAAGGCGTATACTCAGGCGCCCCGGAGCCGAACCTCATTATGCTCGACCTGAACCTCCCGGGAAAAGACGGCCGCGAGGTCCTTGATGAAATCAAGAACGACCCCGGCCTCAAACATATCCCGGTGGTGATTGTGACCACTTCAGCGGCCGAGCAGGACATCCTGAAAAGCTACCGCCTGCACGCAAACTGTTATGTCACAAAACCGGTAAACCTCGACCAGTTTATAAAAGTAGTGCACGCCATCGAGGACTTCTGGTTCTCTATAGTCAAGCTGCCCAGGAAGTGATATGATGTTTTAAGTAATATGACCGCGAAAAAAATTAACATACTCCTTATCGAGGACAACCCCGGCGACGTGAGGCTTATCCGGGAAATGTTAGGCAGGTCGGAGCTGGCGTATTCGCTCGAGCACGCCGGCACTCTTACCGACGGCCTTGCAAGACTTAAAGGACATATCTATGACGTCATACTGCTGGACATGAGTCTTCCCGACGGCAGCGGTCTCGACTCCGTCCCCGAGATCAAGAAAGTGGCGCCGAAGATGCCTATAGTGATGCTCACCGGGCTTGACGATGAAGAGACGGCTGTTTCCGCGCTCCAGCTCGGCGTCCAGGACTACCTGCTGAAGGACCGGATAGACAGGACCCTTCTTCTGCGTTCGCTGCGGTACGCTGTGGAGCGCAAGCGGATCCTTGACGCGCTTGCCGAGTCTGAAGGCAAGTACAAAAACCTCGTGGACAACTCCCTTGCGGGGGTATTCAAGACCAACCTCGAAGGCGAAATCCTGTTTGCGAATAATGCCCTGGCAAGGATGCTCGAATATGAATCGCCCGGGGATTTAATCTCGCTCGGGGCGCTCTCCATATATAAGACGCCGAAAGACAGAAAAAACCTTATCGACAGTCTGAAAAAAAGGGGGAAGGTCAGTAATTTTGAAATGGAAGCGGTCACAAAGAACGGGAAAACGAGGAACCTGCTCCTCAGCGTGACCATCTACGGCGAGGTCCTTTCAGGGACTATGATAGACATCACTGAGCGAAAACGGATGGAGGAGACCATAAAGCACCAGGCCTACCACGACCTCCTTACCGGCCTGCCCAACAGGCTCCTCTTTATAGACCACCTGAGGCTCGCGCTGGCCCGGGCGCACCGCGACAGGTATATAGTGGCGGTGATGTATCTGGACCTCGATAATTTCAAGGAGATAAACGATTCTCTCGGGCACTCGGCGGGCGACCAACTGCTGCAGGCGGTCTCCCGCAGGCTGAAGGCCTGCCTGCGTGAAAGCGACACCATTGCCCGCATCGGCGGGGACGAATATAACATCCTTTTGCCGAAGGCGGACCATGAAGAGGACATTGTTACTATAACCGACAAGATAATCGCGGCCTTCCGGCAGCCGTTTATACTCGACAGTCACCCGGTCCACACATCCACAAGTATCGGCGTCAGTCTTTTCCCTTCCGACGGAGATGACGCGGAAACACTGCTGAAAAGCGCGGACGCCGCGATGTACAGCGCCAAGAACGGGGGCCGGAACAATTACAGGTTTTATAATTCCGCCATGAACAGCCGCGTGCTCGAGCGGATGAGACTGATGAACCGCCTGCGGGGGGCCCTTAAGTCAGGGGAGCTCGCGGTCTACTACCAGCCGCAGGTAAGCCTGGATACAGGGCAAGTGCTTTGCGCCGAGGCGCTGGTGCGGTGGCGGCACCCGGAGATGGGCCTGCTGCAGCCCGCGCAGTTCATCCCCTTTGCCGAAGAAACAGGTCTTATCACAGAGGTGGATGAGTGGGTAATGCGCGCGGCCTGCGCCCAGGCCGGTGCCTGGCAGAAAGCAGGATATGCTCCCGTGTGCGTCATGGTGAATTATTCTTCCCGTCATTTTCAGAAGAGCGATTTTGCCGGGACCGTATCCGGGATCCTTCAGGAGACCGGCCTGGACCCGGTGTACCTCGGGATCGAAATCTCCGAACGCACGATGATGCAGGACGCGGAGCTTGCCGTACCGGGCCTCATGAAGCTTGCCGGCGACGGTGTCAGGCTTTGCATTGACGACTTCGGCACCGGCTGCTCATCGCTGCACTATCTGAAAAAACTGCCTGTCCAGGTCCTCAAAATAGACAGGTCCTTTATCAGCGGCTTCTCTGAAGACCCCGACTACAAGACCATAACGAATGCCGTAATCAACCTCGCCCGCGGCCTCAGGCTGAAAGTGGTCGCCGAAG
The DNA here is from genome assembly GCA_003599505.1 of Nitrospiraceae bacterium. Taxonomy (GTDB): domain Bacteria; phylum Nitrospirota; class Thermodesulfovibrionia; order UBA6902; family UBA6902; genus SURF-23. The sequence continues at coordinate 12,198 of QZKO01000008.1, forward strand.
GGGTTGAAAATGAGAACCAGCTCGCGTTCCTGCAGACCATCCGCTGCGACGAGGCCCAGGGATATCACTTCAGCAGGCCCGTGCCCGCGGAAGAATTCACGAGGTTTCTGAAACCGGCGGGTTAGGATATGGAGAAAAAAGAAATAAAAGTCCTCATGATCGACGATAACCCCGGGGACGCGCGGCTCATCAGTGAAATGCTCGCGGAAACAACGCCCTCCTCTTATCTGTTTGCTCATTCCGTCACGCTTGCAGACGGCGTCAGGGCCCTGTCCGGAGCATCTTATGACGCGGTGCTTCTGGACATCGGGCTTCCGGACAGCAGCGGTCTCAACTCTGTCACCGAGATCAAAAGAGCGGCGCCCAGGACCCCGGTAGTAATGCTGACTGGGCTTGATGATGAAGAAACGGCTGTTTCAGCCCTCAAGCTGGGGGTCCAGGATTACCTGGTAAAGGGGCAGATAGACAGCGGGCTGCTGGTCCGCTCCCTGCGTTACGCCATTGAACGCAAGCGTGTGGAGGCGGAGCTTCAGGAAAAACAGCATATTGTACAGCGCATTGCGGAGGCCACCCCGAATATCCTCTATATTTTTGATATTATTGAGCGCCGCCTTATCTACGCGAACAGCGGGCTGAACCTGCAGCTCGGTCATACGCCGGAAGGGCTCCGGCAAATGGGCGCTTCCCTGCTTCAGAATATTATCCACACGGACGATTTACCTGAAGTTGCAAGCAGCCTCCGGAACGGATTAAGGTTGAAAGATGACGACGTCATGGACGTCACGCTCCGTGTCAGGCATGCCTCCGGAGAATGGCGCTGGCTCCACACAAGGAGTGTCGTATTCAGCAGGAACAGCGACGGCATTGTAAAAGAGGTGCTCGGCTCCGCGCAGGACATTACCGGGCAAAAGGCCGTTGAAAGCGAGCTCCGCAGGCACCGCGAAGAACTTATGGAGATTGTGGAAGAGCGCACCGCGGAGCTGCAAAAGAGCAATGAAGAGCTGGCGCTGGAAATCAGCGGGCGCGTGAAGACGGACCGCATCGTCAAAACGACAAACGAGCTCCTTAAACTTTTTCCGGCCAGGCGTTCGAGGAAAGACTATCTGAAATCAGTGGTAAAGATAATCCGCGAATGGAGCGGCTGCCGCTGCGTGGGCATAAGGGTGCTGAATGAACGCGGAGAAATCCCGTATGAGCACTACGCCGGTTTCGGTCAGGACTTCTGGAAATCGGAAAACCGGCTTTCAATCAGTAAAGACCGCTGTGTCTGCATGAGGGTAATTTCAGGACAGCCTGAACCCGGGGGCGCCGCTGTACTGACTCAGGCGGGCTCATGGCATTGTGACAACACGTCCAGGTTCTTCCGGGAATTGCCGCCGGGAGACAAGATCAAGTACAGGAGGGTGTGTGAGATGAAAGGGTATAAATCGGTGGCTGTAGTCCCCGTCCGGTTTCTGGACAGGACGTTTGCCGCTATTCATCTTGCCGATGAAGAGGAAGGGAAGGTCCCCCTGGACATGATCGAGGCCCTTGAGACAATGACACCTCTGATCGGAGAGGCCATTCACAGGTTCAACATGGAAGATGAGCTGATGCAGAACTACCTGTCGCTCCAGTCGGCCCTCGAGCTGCTTGAAAATGTCTTTTCAAATGTCCATGTGCTGATCGCGTACATGGATACGGGTTTCAATTTCATCACCGTGAACAATAAATACGCTGAAGCGGAAGGCCGGGAGCCGGCATTCTTTACAGGCAAAAACCACTTCGACCTGTATCCGGATGGAGAAAATGAGGCGATTTTCAGAAAGGTCGTCGAAACAGGCGAGCCTTATTACGCGAAGGCCGAACCCTTTGTCCGCACTGACGACCCTGAGAGGGGCACGACGTTCCGGGACTGGAGCCTGAAGGCCGTAAAAAACGCGGAAGGCAAGGTCGGCGGACTCGTCCTCAGCCTTATAGACGTAACCGAGAATATCACGCTCTATTCGGAGCTGATGCGCTCCGAGCACCTGGCTTCAATCGGCGAGCTTGCCGCGGGAGTGGCGCACGAAGTGAACAACCCGATAAACGGCATTATAAACTATGCCCAGATGCTGCTGAACAGGTGCAAGACGGACAGCAGGGATTATGATATAGCGGCCAGGATCATCAGGGAAAGCGACCGCATCGCCGGCATCGTAAAAAGCCTTCTCTCGTTCGCGCGCGGAAGCGGCGGGGAAAAAAGGCCTGTTCAGGTCAGCGAGATATTGTCCGAGTCCCTGACGCTGACCGAGGCGCAGTTAAAAAAGGACGGGATATCCCTTGAGATCGTCATCCCGCCGGACCTGCCCCGGATTTTTGCGCAGCCCCAGCAAATCGAGCAGGTGATGCTGAACCTCATCAGCAATGCCTGCCACGCGCTGAACAGGAAATATCCTGAAAAGCACGCTGAAAAGATAATAAGGGTTTCCGCGGGCCGGTTGACGGCTGATGACGGACGCTTTGTGAGGATAACGTTTCAGGACAACGGCATCGGCATACCGGAGGGGATAAGGGACAGGATAATGGACCCTTTTTTCACGACAAAATCCGCGGAAGGCACCGGGCTGGGTCTCAGCATAAGCCACGGCATTATCAGCGACCACGGCGGCAGGATTAAAATAGAGAGTAATGAGGGGGAGTTCACCAGAGTCATCATGGATCTGCCCGCAGATAACAGGCAAGAGGCATGAGTGGTTAGCCTTTAGCCATTAGCCTTTCGCCTTTTGTTGTATAAAGAAAATTAATAGCCTCATTCTTTCTTGACAAACGGCCTGTCAGGATTTAAGATTATAAATCTTTTTTTTAACTCCCATTTAATCTGATTCAGGAGGTAAATAAACATGAAATTAGCTGTCTTTGTCAGTGATTACAGATTGAATGTCGACACACTGGACCGGCTGAAAGCCGAAAAGCTCGGCATCATTCTTGTTCAGAACGGCGTCTATCACGCAACCGCCAAGGAAAACGGGGCCGCTTCATCCCTGCTGAACAAATCAGCGGACTTTTATGCCCTGAGCGATGACCTCGAGACAAGGGGCCTGAGCGCGGCTGTAAACAGCAAAGTAAAGGTCATAAGCTACGGCGACATAGTAGACCTTATGTTCAATGAATATGATAAAAACGTTTGGTTATAGGGAGGTATAAAATCAATGGGAAAGCTTACTATCGGATGTTTTTCTTCTCTTGTAGGTTCAATGAGCCTTGATTTCTCGGTCAAGCTTGCGTCCGCGGCTATTGAAAAAGGGCACAAGGTGGACTTCTGGGTTTCGGGCAACGCCACCATGCTCTCAATTAAAGGGCAGAGGGCTTTCAAGGATTATTCAGCTCTTATGAAGCCGGTCCAGGAATTAATGGGAAAGGGACTTTCCATTACAGCCTGCGAGGCCTGCGCAGAGGCAAGAGGATATCATAAGGACAATACAATTGAAAATTTCAAGAGGCACAGCATGGACTGGTACCTTGCGAGCGCGTTTGACGCAGACAGGGTGTTTCATATAGGAGGTGAATAGAATGGCCACAACCAAATTGGGATTTATCGTCCAGAGAACCCCCTACAAAAGCGAGAACACGAAGCTCGCGCTCACGCATGCCATCTCAAGCCAGAGCGTTGAAGTGTATTTAAATGACGGAGACCTTGTTACCGCCGATATCGCGTTTGTGGGCGACGGCGTCCTGAACTGCCTGAAAAACCAGAAGGCAATGGAAAAATACGGTCTGACCAGCACCGAATCGCATATCAAGAACTGCCTGCTCCTGGACCTTAATGTTATGGTCTGCAAGGAGGACCTTGATAAGTTCGGGCTTTCCGAAAACGATATCGTGATGGACGCTGAAGAATTCGGGGCCGACATGACAGTAAAGGTTGTCCCCTTTTCCGAAATAACGAAAATGATGGAAGATGTAAACCATCTCCTGTTTTTCTGATAACCAATTTAATATACCAGGAGGAAAAAATGGCTGATTTAAAATCACAGGCACCTACGCAAACCCTTGACGTTTTAGGAAGGGTTTGTCCCTACCCGCTCGTCCTGACAAAGAAGACTATGGAGAAGGCGCCAGGCGGGACCCTTTTGAAGGTACTCTGCGACGCCCCCGCGTCCGCGGAAGACACCATCCCGAAATATTGTGAGAAACAGGGATTCGAATTCGAGCTGATCAAACTTGAAGACAAGGGGTACTGGGAGATATTCATTAAGAAAGCGTAAGAAACGTAACCCGCGAGAAGCTCAAAAAGGCATCCCCATGAAACGGGATGCCTTTTTGATTTTTTAGTGCGGCACATACTGTGAACTCTATAAGCTGTCATGCCCGCTTACGGACTGCGGGAATGACGGCATGGTCCTACATCTCTGTTACTGTTATGGCGCTGTTAGGACACGATTCCACGCAAGTCAGACAGTAAGCGCAATCAGACGCCTGATGAGGGTCTGATTTTCCGTCCGTTATCTGGAAAACTTCCGACGGACACAGATTGACGCATTCCTCACAGCCGTCACACTTGTCATTATCAACGTTTACGAGATACATTCTTCTTCACCTCCTGTTCATGTAATAACGTTATACATTATATGTTATAAGGGGGGAGATCAGATGATATGCTGCCTGTCTTTTACGTATAACAAAATAACGTCTAACGAATAACGGTTTTTACGTTCAGAAATTAATATACCCGATTACTCCGGCAAAAATCTACGGCAGGTTATTCTTCAAGGCCGGTCAAAAACCGGTAGACACATTCCGGAAGGTCTTCGCTGTACCCGCCTTCAAGAACAGCGAAAACCGGTTTCCTGAAAGCGGCAAGCATCCTGCCGATTTCCCTGTATGTTTCCTGTTCCAGGGAAAGGTTTGTAATGGGGTCGAGTTTGTATGTGTCAAACCCCGCGGAGACAGCCAGCAGGTCGGGGTTGAATTCTTCAACGCTCTTAAGCCCTTGCTCCAGCGCCGACAGGTATTCTTCCGGCGTGGTCCGCGCGGGAAGGGGGTAATTGACGCAGTTCCCCCGGCTCTTCAGCCCGGTGCCCGGGTATAAGGGGCTCTGGTGGAGAGAGAGGTAAAGGAAATCTTTTTTGCCGAGGAGGATATCTTCCGTGCCGTTGCCGTGGTGGCAGTCAAAATCAACTATTGCTGTTTTTCCGGTTTTCCCTTTCGCTTTTAAAGATGCAATAGCTATATTGTTGAAGTAACAAAAACCGCCGAGGTTATTTTTTGTCGCGTGGTGTCCGGGCGGGCGCATGAGGGAGAAAGCCTTCTCACCTGTAGTTAAACAATGCATTGCCGCGTCAACAGCGCTTCCCGCGGCAAGTCTCGCGATCTCAAATATCCCCGGAAACACAGGCGTGTCGGGGTCAAAGAATTTCTCTCTCTTCACGCTCTCAAGCAATTCCGGCGTGTGCGCCAGAAGGATATCTCCATCAGCGCAGGGGTGCGGCCCCATAAATTCAAACCCCTTCTCCTTAAGGTAATTGTAAGTAGCCGAAACCCGCACAGGAGATTCAGGATGGCCGGGGCTGGAATATTCCAGGCATTTGGGGGAATAAAATATTTTCATAAGTTAAGTATAATAAATCCGGTCAATTTATCAAATCCGCCTTGATTGTTAACTGATAATACGGCTATACTAATACTCACGGACTTCATGAAGAAAAAGTATCTCCATCTTTTCATCGGGCTCGTCCTTATCGCGGTTTCAGTTTATTTCGCTTTCAAGGGCGTAAAGATTTCAGAGCTGACAGCCGCTTTCAGGTCTGTCCGTTATTTTTATCTTATCCCGACAATGGGCATAGTCCTTATCAGTTATGTGCTCAGGGCCATGCGCTGGCGTTACCTTATCAGGCCTGTAAAAGACGTAAAAACCATGTCGCTTTTTTCTCCCATGATGGTGGGCTTTATGGCGAACATGCTTCCCGCGAGGGCAGGTGAATTCATCCGGGCCTACCTGCTTTCAAAGAAGGAGAGCATCAGTTTCAGCTCGTCGTTCGCCACTATTTTCATAGAAAGGCTGTTTGATCTGATCCTGCTCCTGATCCTGCTCATCTGGGTGATGCTGTTTATGTCTGAGGCCTTTTCCGCCACAGGCGAAACATATCAGGTGGCCCTGATATTCTGGACCTTCAATTTTTCACTGTACCAGATGGTAACGGTTTTCGGTACCCTGACCTTCTTTTTGTGCCTGTTTATTTTCCTCTTCTCCGCCCTGTTGCAGTTCAGTAACGGACTGGCCATGAAAATAGTCGGGGTGTTTATAAAGCCTTTTCCGCTGAAATGGCGGGAAAGAATTATCGGCCTTGTGAAATCATTTACAATGGGGCTTAATATCATCAGGGACAAACGGGGATTTTTCGCTTCAATCTTGCTTTCCGTCCTTATATGGGCCTCTTTTATTCTTACTTATTATCCTCTCTACCTGGCGTTCGGTATCGGGGGCCAATTGCCTGTTGTGTCTTCGCTCGTCATACTCTGCGTGACTGTGGCGGTCTTTATTACGCTCATGCCTACGCCGGGTTTTTTCGGCTCATATTTCCTGGGCTGCATTGCCGCGTTGTACGGGATTTTCGGCATTCAGAAATCGGTCGCTTTAAGCTACGGGATTGTCGCGTGGCTTGTCGGCATGGGCTCCACAGTGCTCATCGGCTCGATCTTCGCGATCAGGGAGCATGTTTCTTTCAGTGAAGTCGCCGCGGAAGAAGATAAGCTGGAGTAGTGTTTCCCTGCAATATGCGCCCTGCTTCATCAAACAGCCTGCCTTAAAAAGCGGTAATAAAAATTATTGAAATAACACTGCGAGTTATGATAGTCTTATACTTGCGGACAGAAGAACATTATTGTTCTTCTTAAAATCACACACGTCCACCCAACACTCTCTCTGACAGTGTCCCGAAGATCCGGGATTCAGGGAGAAAGGACGGAGGAAAAACTGAGGAGGTAAGTATGGTAGTAACTATGAAAGAGCTTCTGGAGGCCGGTGTGCATTTCGGGCACCAGGTCAAGCGCTGGAACCCCAAGATGAAAAAATATATTTTCGGACAGCGCAACGGCATCTATATTGTCGACCTTCAGAAGACGGTCAAGATGTTTGAAGACGCCTATAATTTTGTCAGGGACCTGTCCGGCAGGGGTGAGCGGGTCCTTTTTGTCGGCACAAAAAAGCAGGCGCAGGACGTAATTCTTGAAGAGGCGCAGCGTTCGCAGTCTTTTTATGTGAACCAGCGCTGGCTCGGGGGCATGCTGACAAACTTCACGACAGTAAAGCAGGGGATTGAAAAATTAAAGAAGATTGAGAAGATGAAGGAGGACGGCACTTACGAGCTCCTTACGAAGAAAGAGGTTGCCAGATACGAGACCGAAAGGACCCGTCTTGAAAAGAACCTGAGCGGCGTAAAAGAAATGACAAACCTGCCGGGCGCTGTTTTTATCGTCGATCCCAGGAAAGAATCCATCGCGATTGCCGAAGCGCGGAAACTGTCGATTCCGGTAGTGGCGCTTGTCGACACCAACTGCGACCCTGACGCGGTGGATTATGTGATCCCCGGCAATGATGACGCTATCCGGTCGATAAAACTGATTACTTCGAAGATAGCTGAAGCGATCATTGAAGGGAAGAGCATACTGAGCAAGGCGGCGCAGCAGAGCGCCGAGCAGGCGGTGATTGAAGAAAAAGCTGCTGAAGATGAGAAACAGGAGAAGGAGGAAGTAACAGGATGAATATAACAGCAGACGCCGTAAAAGAATTAAGAGAACAGACCGGCGCGGGCATGATGGACTGCAAGAAAGCCCTTACCGAGGCGCAGGGTAACTTTGAGACTGCGCTGGATATATTGAGAAAAAAGGGGATCGCTTCAGCCACGAGGAAGGCCTCGCGGGAGGCCTCAGAGGGGCTCATAGGGTCGTATATCCATATGGGCAAGATCGGCGTCCTTGCGGAAGTTAACTGTGAAACCGATTTTGTCGCGAAGACGGCCGAGTTTCAGGAGTTTGTCAGGGACCTTGCCATGCATATCGCCGCTTCAACCCCAGCGTACGTGAAGAGAGAGGACGTGCCTGCCGAAGTCGTTGAAAAGGAAAAAGTCATTTACGCTTCACAGATAACCGGCAAGCCCCCGCAGGTCGTCGACAAGATAGTTGAAGGGAAGCTCGAGAAATATTATTCCGACACCTGTCTCATGGACCAGGTATTTGTAAAAGACCCGGACCAGAAGAAAAAGATAAAAGACCTGGTGGTTGAAAAGATAGCCAAACTGGGAGAGAATATCATCATCAAGCGGTTTGTAAGATTTCAGTTGGGAGAGAAGGTAAATTAACCACAGAGACACAGAGGCACGGAGAAGTAATAAAAAATCCGAAATTCGAATATCGAAATACGAAACAAATTCAAAATTCAAATTCGTATTTCGTGCTTCGAATTTAAGTATTTCTCTGTGTCTCAGTGACTCTGTGGTTTGAAAAATTATGAAAAAACCAAAATACAGAAGGGTCCTCCTGAAACTGAGCGGGGAGGCCCTCATGGGCGACAAAAATTTCGGGATCGACCAGAAGATTGTGCAGTACATATCACGGGAGCTCAAGGGGATATCCAGGTCAGGCGTCCAGGTTGCCATTGTCATAGGAGGCGGCAACATATTCAGGGGACTCGAAGCGAGCGCTGAGGGCATGGAAAGGACCTCAGCCGACTACATGGGCATGCTGGCGACCGCGCTCAACGCCCTTGCGCTTCAGAACGCGCTGGAGAGGAACGGGATGCCCACAAGGGTTTTGTCGGCCATTGAAATGAGAGAGCTCGCCGAGCCTTATATCAGGAGAAGGGCCGTGAGGCATCTTGAAAAGGGACGGCTTGTCATATTCGCGTGCGGCACCGGCAACCCTTATTTCACTACCGACACGGCGGCGGCGCTGAGGGCCATGGAAATAGGGGCGGACGTAATCATGAAAGCTACAAAAGTCGACGGCGTCTATACGAGTGACCCGGTGAAAGACCCTTCCGCAAAGAAATTCAAGGAGATTACCTATATCGATGTCCTGAAGAAAAGGCTGAAGGTAATGGATTCCACCGCGATATCGCTTTGTATGGACAACAGACTTCCGATAATAGTATTCAGCCTGATGAAAAGCGGCAACATCAAAAGAATTTTAGAGGGCAAAAAAGTAGGTACGCTGGTCGGATAAGGGGGTCATCATGCAGAAAGAGGTAAAGGCAAGGCTCACGGACAGGATGGAAAAGGCAATCGAGGCGCTTAAAAAGGACCTTGGAGGCGTCAGGACAGGGCGCGCGTCGTTATCTATTCTCGATGGGTTGCATGTGGATTATTTCGGAACGCCGACGCCTATCAATCATATCGCGACCCTGAGCGTGCCTGAAAGCAGGCTTATTACTATCCAGCCGTGGGACCCGAAAGTGATTTCAGATATTGAAAGGGCGATCCAGAAATCCGACCTCGGGTTAAACCCGAGCAATGACGGCAAGATTATAAGGCTGGCCATCCCGCCGCTTACGGAAGAGCGCAGAAAAGAGCTTGTAAAGCATGTTCATAAACGCGGGGAAGAGGCAAAGGTCGCGATCAGGAACATACGGCGCGACAGCAACGAAGAGATGAAAAAGCTTGAAAAGGAAAAGCATGTAAGCGAAGACGAAACCAAGCGCGCTGTCGAGGACATACAGAAAATTACGGATTCATACATAAAGAAGGTGGACGAAGTTATATTGCATAAAGAGAAGGAATTAATGGAAGTGTAAAAAGCTGTAAGCGATTGGCTGTTAGCGGTTAGTTATGAAAATCATTTGCTGATCGCTTATTGCTAATTGCTAACCGCTAATCGCTAATAAAGGAGGACTTATGGCTTTACGTGTAGGTATCAACGGTTTTGGAAGGATCGGAAGAAATTTTCTGAGGACCTGTATCGGTGAGAGCAATATTGAAATAGTCGGGATAAACGACCTTACGGACGCAAAGACGCTGGCCCATCTCCTGCGCTATGATTCCGTTCACGGCATATGTAAAGCCGATGTCCAGGTAAAAGGCAACAATATTGCCGTAAACGGAAAAGAGATGACCGTTACAGCGCTTACAGACCCCGCCCAGCTTCCGTGGAAAGACCAGAAGGTCGATATAGTCCTTGAATCAACAGGACGTTTTGTTGACAGGGAAGGGGCGTCTAAACATTTAAGCGCCGGCGCGAAGTGGGTCATTATTTCCGCGCCCGCAAAAGACCCGGACGCCACGGTCTGTATGGGCGTCAACGAGGAAACACTTGACGTCTCAAAACATAAAATAATATCCAATGCCTCATGCACGACAAACTGCCTGGCCCCCATTGCGAAGGTCATTGACCAGAAATTCAAGATCAAACGGGGACTCATGACTACGATCCACTCATATACCAACGACCAGCGCATACTCGACCTCCCTCACAAGGACCTGAGGAGGGCGCGCGCCGCGGCCGTGTCGATGATACCGACAACGACAGGCGCTGCAAAGGCGGTGGGACTGGTCCTCCCGCATTTAAAAGGCAAACTGGACGGCATGGCGATCAGGGTCCCCGCTCCCAATGTCTCTGTTGTGGACCTTGTGGCCGATCTTGAAAAAGAGGCTACTGCAGAATCCGTAAACGCGGCCCTTAAAGAGGCCGCAGAAGGCCCGTTAAAAGGCATTTTGCAATACTGTGACGAGCCCCTTGTCTCGATAGATTTCAACGGCAACCCGCATTCCTCAATAGTCGACGCAGCCGTTACAAAGGTGATCGAAGGGACTATGGTAAAGGTCCTGTCATGGTATGATAACGAATGGGGCTACAGTTCACGTCTTAAGGATTTAATGCTTTATATTGCCAGGAAAAGGTAGAGCGGCGATTATGGAAAACAACTATTCACTTCCTATTAAAGGGGTCTTAAACAAACTTTCCATCAGGGACCTGGACATCAAAGGCAAGAGGGTTTTCATACGCGTGGACTTCAATGTGCCCCTGGATGAAAACCTCAATATCACCGATGACAGGAGGATACGTTCGGCGCTTCCTACGATTAATTACGCGATTGACGAAGGCGCGAAACTGGTCCTTGCTTCGCATCTCGGCAGGCCGAAAGGCAAACCGGACAAGAGGTACAGCCTCGCTTCCGTTGCCAGGAGGTTGCAGCGTCTTATCAAGAAAGAGGTGAAATTCCTGCCTGACTGCGCGGGCCCCGAGACGGAAGCGGCTGTCGGCAGAATGTCTGAGGGCGATATCGTTCTCCTGGAAAACCTGAGGTTCCATATTGAAGAGGACAAAAACGACGAAGTGTTCAGCAGGAAACTCGCGAACCTCGCCGATTATTATGTGAATGACGCCTTCGGGGCGGCCCACAGAAGCCACGCCTCGATAGTAGGCATAACAAAATTCCTTCCCTCAGCCGCGGGCTTTCTTCTCCAGAAGGAGATAGAATATCTGCAGGGTGTCACGCTGCATCCCGTCAGGCCGTTTGTCGCCATACTCGGCGGGGCAAAGGTCTCAGGGAAGATCGACGTCATCAGGAATCTCGAAAAGAAAGTCGACAAGGTAATCGTAGGCGGGGGAATGGCTTTCACCTTTTTAAAGGCAATGGGATATAATGTCGGGGATTCCCTCGTGGAAAACGACATGCTGGACCTTGCCAACGAGATAAAAGACAGCGTCACATCAAAGGGGATTAAATTCTATCTCCCGGTTGACTGCGTCATTGCTCAAAGCATCGAGCCCGGCGCTGAGACAAAGCTTGTTACCGCGCAGGAAATACCCAACGGCTGGAAGGCGGTGGACATCGGTCCCGCGTCCGTGAAGCTTTTCTCCGAGGCGCTGGAAAGCGCGAAGACCATCCTGTGGAACGGCCCCATGGGGGTTTTTGAAGTCGATGCCTTTTCACGAGGCACATATTCAATAGCCCATGCCGTCGCCGATGCTTACGCGCTGACCATAGTGGGCGGCGGAGATACAGACCTTGCGGTAAGCAGGGCGGGCGTCGCCGAAAGCATATCATTCATATCTACAGGCGGCGGCGCGGCGCTGGAGCTTCTTGAAGGCAAAGAATTGCCCGGACTCGTGGCGCTGACGGAAAAGTGACGGGTTTACCTTTCCTGAAAGCCGGAAATAATATAATCAGACCCGGGAAGATGTGACGGCCTGACCTCGAACACGTATTTCTTGTAGAGTTTCTGACCGCTCCTGTCAGTTAGAGTTACATCGTAAAGGAATTCAAATTCATAATGATGTCCGTTTCTTTTAACAACCAGACCGTCCTCTGTCTGTTCCGCCTTGCTGCCGTAAACTATTTTCATTCCATCTATGAACTCGTCATAACTTTTGTACACGGTCCTGAAAGAGTTTTCATACATATTACGGTCAATGACCATTGATTTATCCTTAATGCGCTCTCTCTTGAGAGTATCAAGATAAATAAAATCGAGCACGCCTTCCGGTATTTTCCGCACCTTCAGCACATCCACTGTTTCATAAGGGTTCCCTTTGCCGGTGATGACGGCCTGGAGATGTTTTTCGACCACATTCCTCGCCTTTCTCTCCTGCAATTCCGGATATAAAAACATGCCCGCCGCGAAGACGACAATAATTATTGATAAAATCAGGAGAGCGAGTTTCTTTTTGTCTTTTCCCGCAACCATGCCTTATTATAACAACCGGCGCGGCCTTAACTCCATTTCCGCTTGCCGCCCCGGCCCTTTGCCCCTTTAAAGCGGGATAGATGAATCACGAGGAGTTGTTTATAATGTTACATGCCCGATCTTGAAAAGAAGTTGTATCAGCTTATCATCAGCAGAATTGACGGGGAGAAACTTTCTTCGGCGCCGCACCGGCAACGGGCTTTTGAGCTTGCTGAAAAAGGGGTCGGCGGGTTCATTCTGTTCGGCGGCAGGAAGGATGAGGTGAAGAGTTTTATCGCAGGGCTTCAGTCCGTTTCCGAAATTCCTCTTTTTATCGCTTCAGACATTGAACGCGGAGCAGGGCAGCAGTTTGAGGGCGCGACACGGTTCCCTTTTCAGATGGCAGCGGCAGCGGCAACCGACAAAAATATGGCGGATGATGTGAAGGCGCTCCAGGACATGGTCAAGGCTATTGCCGATGAAGCTGCTGATATCGGGATCAATATGCCTCTCGTCCCTGTTCTGGATGTGAACGTAAATCCCGATAATCCGATTATCTGCACAAGGGCGTTTTCAGACAGGCCTGAAGAGGTCGCGTGGTTCGGCAGGATTTATATCAGGATACTTGAAGAATCAGGGCTGATAAGCTGCGCAAAGCACTTTCCCGGACACGGCGATACATCCGTTGATTCGCATATTTCGCTTCCCGTAATCTCAAAATCTGTTAAGGAGATAAAGGAAACGGATTTATTTCCATTCAACGAAGCTGTAAAAGCAGGAGTCGGCAGTATCATGATCGGCCATCTCGGCATCCCCGCGCTTGACGCACTGCCTGCCTCTCTTTCAAAAAAGGTGATCACGGGGTTACTGAGAAAAGAGCTCGGTTATGAAGGTCTTATTCTCACTGACGCGTTGAACATGAGCGCCCTGAAAGAGGTAGAGAACGTTCCCGCGAAATGCCTGAATGCGGGGGTTGATGTCCTGCTTCATCCGGCGGACGCGGATGCGGTTGTTGAGGAGCTTAAACAGGCTGTCGCTTCAGGAGAGCTTGAAGAAGAGAAGATCGATAGGGCGGTAGAAAGGATTTTGAGGTACAGGAATAGGGTAGGGGCAATTCATGAATTGCCCCTGCAGGCTGAAAGTTACGCAGAACTTTCTCAACTGATCTTTGATAAATCCATTACTCTCGTAAAGAATACGCCGGGATTGTTGCCGATAAAGAATACGCAAAATGTTTCTCTCGTATTTGCCGGCGATGAGAAGCTATACGGGACGTCGCCGCTCAGAGGCCTTGTGCCCGCAGGGCCGGGTTTAAAACCCGCCCCTGCAATCATCGCAGCGGTCTTCACAAACGTCGCCGCATGGAAAGGCAGTTCCGGGATAAGTGTAGAAGAGATACGCCGTATAAAAGAGCTGACAGGAAAATCACGTCAATCCATAGTCATATCATTCGGCAGCCCATATGTGCTGAGACACTTCCCGGAAGCCGGCGCGCTTATCGCCGCATATGATACGGCGGAACAGGCGCAGGTGTCTGTTATAAAATGTCTGAAGGGTGAAACCGGTTTTCAGGGCAGGCTGCCGGTCAAACTGGACTATGATGAAGATTCAGAGTGATAAGCGCTCATCCCGACGATTTGGAATGTGTGGGCAGATCAATAAAGAAACTCAATTCTTAACTCTGGCCGTATGCCTTTCCAGTATCTTTTTGTAATCATCCACGGTATCGATGTCAAGGATAACACCTTCATCCGTTACGGGGAGAAGACATACCCTTTCGGGATACTTTTTTATAACGTCTCTCAGAGTGCCCCCGTAAAAGATATCTTCCAATAAACTCTTCGGCAGCAGCACCGGGTGGCCTTTTTTTGTCCCATATTGCGGAATAAGTATTCTGTCCGGCTCCTGCCCGTGAAGGGCGACAAGGCTTTTTATTGTTTCTGCCGACACCAGCGGCTGGTCCGCAAGGCTTATCAGTATCCCGCTTGAAGATTTAACAACTGCCCTGAGACCGGTTCTCAATGATTCCGCCATATCGCTTGCAGGGTCGGTATTGAAGACAATTTTCACGGAAAGATCATGAACGGATTCCCTTATCCTTTCGTGTCCGCTTCCCAGAACAACAACGGTGTCCTCTATCCCCGAAAGCAAAAGCGTTTCGAGACCGTTCCTGATTATGGGTTTACCGTTCAGGGGGAGGAGCTGCTTCAGATGTCCCATCCTCTTTGACAAGCCTGCTGCAAGAAGAACGGCTGAGACCCGGTGCGGCATTCATCCTCCTTTGCTGTATTATCTGCGCCGTGATGCTTATCGCTATCTCCTCCGGCGTCACGGAGCCGATGGAAAGGCCGACGGGTGTAATGACCCTGTTTACGGCTTCTTCCGCGAACCCGTTATCCCTGAGCGTTCTGAAAAGAAGGGCCTTTTTGCGCCTGCTTCCAAGCAGTCCGATGTAACATGCTTCAGTCCCTAACGCGGCTTTCAACGCTTCAAGGTCATGGTTGTGCCCCCGCGTGGCTATTACAATATATGTATTTCTGCCGACAGAGAGGCGCTCAAATACGGTACCGAATTCTTCGGCAATGACATCATGAGCATGCGGTATGTTTTTTCTGTTTGCGTATTCTTCCCTGTCGTCGGTGACCGTAACGTGAAAGCCGGAAAATCTTGCGACCGTTGAAAGCGCCTTACCCACATGACCCGCGCCGAGTATCACAAGGCAGGGTTCAGGGACCACCGGCTCGATATAAACGAGGATTTTCCCTCCGCAGACAAGCCCTCCGTGTTTCTCATTGAGCTGAAAAGGGAAAGTCTGGGGCGTTCCGCTTTTTATAGCCATCATCGACGCCTGTTTTACTTCCGCCTCGATGCATCCTCCGCCCAAAGTTCCCAGAGTAGTGCCGTCATCCCTCACAAGCATTTTTGCCCCTTCCCTCTGGGGCGAGGAACCAAAGCACTGCACTATGGTTGCAAGGGCACACTGCCTGCCTTCATTTTTCAACCTGATTATTTCTTCATAGATTTCCACTATACTGCCTCCGCCCTCTTCAAATCCTCCGCGCGTATCGGCAGTCTCCGCATACGTTTGCCCGTCACGGCAAAGACGGCATTCGCCACTGCCGGAGCGACAGGCGGGACCCCCGGCTCACCTATCCCTCCGGATTTCTCCTCACTCGGCATGATGTGGACCTCTACAACCGGCATATGGTTAATACGCATTAGTTGATAATCATGGAAATTGCTCTGCGCTACGCGTCCTTTATTAAACGTTATCTCACTGAAAAGCGCTGCGGAAAGTCCGAAGGCTATGCCTGACTCCATCTGCGCCTCGATGGTGTCAGGGTTTACAATCCTGCCGCAGTCAACAGCGCATACTACTTTATGCACCCGCACTTCGCCTTCTCTGCTTATAGAGACCTCTGCAACCTGCGCCACATAACTTCCGAACGACTTATGCACCGCGATGCCGCGGCCGTGTCCCGCGGGTAAAACGCTTCCCCATCCCGCCTTTTGCGCGACAAGCTCAAGCAGCGCCTTGCGCCTGGGGTCTTTCGACAGCAGGCTGCGGCGGAACTCGTAAGGGTCTTTGCCTGCCGCCTGGGCAAGCTCGTCAATAAAAGTCTCCACGACAAATGCCGTGTGAGAATGTCCGACCGACCGCCACCACTGTACCGTTATCGGATATTTTGGTGAATGGAGATCAACAAGGATATTCGGGATATCATAGGGGATGTCCTTCGCCCCTTCTACGGATGTTTCATCTACCCCTTCTTGTACGAGCATCTTTTCAAAGGCAGTTCCCGCGATGATGGACTGCCCGACAACCGTATGCCTCCACGCGATGGGTTTTCCGTTTCCGTCAAGGCAGGCTGCTATGCGGTCATACCACATCGGGCGGTAGTATCCTCCCCTGATGTCGTCCTCCCGTGTCCACATTACCTTCACAGGTTTTTTCACTGCCTTTGCCACGTGCGCAGCCTCTGTGACAAAATCCGAATGGGGATTCGCCCGGCGGCCGAAACCGCCTCCGAGGAGGGTCGTGTGGAGTCTGACTTGTTCCGGTTTTAGACCGAGGACTTCCGCAGCGGAATTTCTGTCAACTGTCTGAAACTGTGTGCCTGTCCAGATATCGCAGCCGTCTTCGCGGAAATCTATCACAGCATTAAGCGGCTCCATGGTGGCATGCGCTAAATACGGCACTTCATACTCCGCGCTTATCCGCTTCTTGGCCTTTGAAAGCGCGTCCTCAGCGTCTCCCTCTTTTCTTGCGGCAGTTCCCGGTCTCTTTGCGAGCGCTGCATAGTCTGAGCGCTGTTTTTTGGTGTCAAACCCTGAAAGAGGCCCCTCATCCCAGACGGTCTCAAGGACGTCGCGGCCGAGTTTGGCGGACCAGAAGTTGTCCGCAACAACCGCGACGCCTGTAGGTATCTGCACGACGGACCTTACTCCGGCGACCGCTTTAGCTTTTTTATCGCTGAAACTCTTCAGCTTGCCGCCGAATACAGGGCAGCGCTCAACAACAGCGGTGAGCATGTCCGGCACTTTGACATCAATGCCGAAAACCGCTTTCCCCATCACCTTATCAGGTGTATCCAGCCGTTTTACCGGCTTGCCGATGATCTTATATTTCTCCGGTTTCTTCAAAGGGACATCCTGCGGCACGCACATCCGTGCCGCCTTTTCCGTGAGCTTGCCGTAAGGAAGCTGTTTTTTCGTTTCCGGATGTATGACAAAACCGTTTTCCGCTTTGCAGGAAAGTGGGTCCACGCCCCAGATCTCCGCCGCGGCCTGAATGAGCATCACACGCGCCGCAGCGCCTGCCTTGCGAAGCTGGTCCCACGTGCTCCATGTGCTCGTGCTTCCGCCTGTCCCCTGAATACCCCATACAGTGTGATTGTATGCGGGGTCAACCGGAGCAGGCTCAATGCGGATAGTGGACCAGTCTGCCTCCAGTTCATCAGCCACCACCATCGGCAGCGATGTATAGACTCCCTGTCCCATCTCCGATTTGTTGACGACAACAGTTACAATACCATCCGTACCTATGCGGATGAAGGCATTAGGCGCAAATGTCGCCGCCTCTTCTCCCGGTGCTTCCTCGTAACGGGGAAAAACTCCAAGTATCAATCCTCCTCCTATCAATGCGCCTGTCTTCAGAAAATCCCTCCTGCTTATGTTAATGATCACGCTCATGACTTCCCTCCCTCCGCCATCATCTTTGATGCGCTGTGAATGGAGCGGCGGATCCTCTGATAGGTCCCGCAGCGGCACAGATTCCCGGACATGACATTGTCAATGTCATCATCGCCGGGGTTCGGGTTTTCCTTCAGCAGGGCAACAGCCTCCATGATCTGACCCGGCTGGCAGTATCCGCACTGGGGGACTTCATCTTCAATCCAGGCCTTTTTCACCGGGTGATCATCAGGAATGCCTTCAATGGTTGTGATTTTTTTACCCGCGGCGTCTTTTACGGGAGTCTGGCAGGACCTTGTCGCCTTGCCGTCGATATGCACCGTGCACGCGCCGCACAGCGCCATGCCGCAGCCGAATTTCGTGCCGGACAGTCCGAGGTGCTCGCGGATAACCCACAATAAGGGCGCCTCCGGACCGACGTCGATGTTATATGTTTTTCCGTTGACATCAAGAGAAATCATGTTGACCTCCATTCAAAGAATAATTAACTATGAACAATTAAGGAGAACATAATTACTAATTCCTATAAATGGCATTATCTCAAAAAAAATTTGACCCTGCAACTGAAGAAGTGCAAAAGTGCGGCAGAGCGGAAGCACGAAGGAATTGTACTTATGGGGGATAGTATACTACAACACTAAAAAATCCAAATAATTCTTGTCTCCCCACTTACAGGCATTTAAAAGACCGAGTAAATCGGCATTGAATTGCCTGGACATCTCTGTCAACTTATGAAATACCATGTCCTTCTCCCTATCGACTTTTTTTAAATTGTCAAGATGGTTCCTGACACTTTTTTTGCCGATTTCCCGGAGAAAATCCGCATACAAAACGAGAATGTTTTCATAAGTATCTGCCATTTCCTGTTCGAGAAGAATATGTGATATCTTGTCGGCAAATGGCAACCGTAAGTTTTCTATTATATAGTCATACCTGGTGCTGTTATGTTTATTTAAACTATTTAAAAGAATTACTATTCCTCCAAAGTAAAGCCCTTTCCTCGAAAATCGGAGCTTGATGTTTCTTATGGCCCATTCCTTGTTGTCCTCAGTAGTTTTAAATTCGTAATCAACACAAATGGTTCTGTAATACCGGATGATATCACTTAGCAGAAACCGTGGAGGCTTGTTGTCGTATTTCATGATGTCCTTTAAATATTTCCTCAGTATTTTCTCATATGCATCATTGAAAAAAGGTTCATTGTACAAACATTCCGACTCCAGTAAAAAAAGTATCCTGTTCGTGATAGAAGGGTTTGTATCTTCCTTCCCTCCGATATTCTTATACATAGCATTTATGGAGATAGACTCAAATCCTACACTACACTTGACCCCTGCTTTCTTGGCAGTGTCCCGGATAATTTCATTGATAACTTTTTCTGTATCACTCGGCATTTTTTTGCTGTAAATAACATATACGTCTAAATCGGACTGCGCAGATGCTTCATATCTGCCGTATGAGCCAACGGCAACAATACAGCAATCACCTTCGCATTGGACAGCTTGTAATCTCTTTTTCAAAAGAGACCTGACAGCATCTATCTTTTCCGTTGAAAAAGTTTGGAAACCCGTAAGGGCGGATATTGAGCGAGAAGGCAGTTTTGATTTACTATGAAATTCTGCTAAATATTTCAAGTATTATTGTTTAAATATGGGAGAAGCGAGTTTCTTCAGCTACAAGATATCTCTGGTTTTTTGATACAGAGAACTTTTTATTGAAGTTAATCCTGAAGCTTCTTAAGCTGGAACCAACCACGTCCCCGAATTTATTGAGTTCCTTTAATTGATTACTTATAAAGCCTGTCGAAAAATCACTTTTGAACTCATTAATAAAATGACATAACCATGGGAATACATGCAGCATCTCTGAGTCTGATAATAGAAAATAATCCTTGCTGAGAAATGACTCTTTTAAAAATAGTGCCTGAAAAAGCGCTTCTGTAATTCTGGACTTTTCATCGTAGATGTATGAATTATATATCCTATCCTTGCTTTTCCAAAAAGAATCGAACAAACCAGCATGGTTCCCCCAGTTCTCTTCACTACACATAATGTTAAATACTTGATCACAAATATGCTTTGTATAATCTGAATTGGAGAAAAAGCTTTCCGTTCTAACTATGCCATCTAATGAATCAAAATTTATACTCATTTTAGTTATTACTTTATCTCTTGAATTCGCACAACCTTCTATCGTAGCAACTATTCTGTCCGCATCGATATTATATTTGTCCCAAATTTTTGTTAGGTGTGGTGAGTAAAGGATTAAATGCTTTGTAACGTCATGATGTGAAATCGAGAACTTATTTATAAAAACAGGTTCCAGGCTATGAGAAAAACTACAGTGTCCAAGATCGTGGAGCAGGCCGGCTAACACAAAATAGATTTCTTCAGATTTAGAAAGTATTTTCTTTTGTGCATAAACACGGCATTTATTTGCTACAGATATACTATGTTCATAACGTGTAGAAGGTCCATTGCCGTTCAGGCAGACATATCCCAGGATTCCCAAAAATGAAATATCTCTTAATCGCTGAAATTCAGGCGATTCTATTACCTCTGAATAGATACTGTTTTCCCTGAGAATTTTCATGTTATTTATAACAAGAGCCTTTGTTTATGTAAATATCATAAGTAAATAATATCTTATTTTCAAGGTAAAAACTGTTCCAACCGGTCAATCCATTCAAAGCCGGGTTTCTCACTGATACAGCAAATATTTCTCCAGCAGCTTAAGGAATTGAGCGAGTGGTCCCTGCCGGTTCAGCTCGATGATTTTATGATTAAGGTCGTCCCTGATCTCCTTCAAAACCTTGCGTGAGCCGATGAAAAACGAAACGGGGTCTGCCCTTTTAGATCAAGAGCCCCTTTTCCACGACGCGAATTTCAGGAGCAGCAGCATCCCGGGGACCGCGATCAGGGTGCACATGATGAAGAAACTCATCCATCCCATATGCTTCGCGAAATAGCCGGTGGGGGCGGACGCGAGCACCCTTGGAATGCCCATGAGGCTGCTGAGGAGGGCGTATTGGGTCGCGGTGAATTTCTTATTTGTAATGCTTCCCATAAATGCGACGTAGGCGGCAGTCCCCATGCCGCCGCTCAGGTTTTCGAAAGCGATCACGCCTGCCAGCGCCGGAACACTGTGGCCGATTTTTGCAAGCGCCGCGAACCCGGCTGTAGACACGGCCTGAAGAAATCCGAATATCCAGAGTGAGCGGCTGATCCCGAGACGCAGCATGAGGACACCGCCGATGAGGCTTCCGATAATGGTTGCCCAGAAGCCGAACAGTTTCACGACCGTGCCGATCTCTGTCTTTGAAAACCCGATATCGAGATAAAAAGGCGTGGTCATTGCGCTTGCGAGGGTGTCTCCTATTTTATAAAGAAGGATAAACGCGAGGACCCAAAGGGCGCCCTGACGGGAAAAATATTCAGTGAGCGGATTGAATACCGCCTCGATAATACTTTCCGGCGTGCCGGAGGGGACAGGCGGTTCGGGCGTCAGAAAAGTTGTGATGACGCCTGGGACCATACAGGCGGCCATGATGAAGTAAACCATTTTAAAAGACATGTAGTCCGCCATGATGAGTCCGCCTCCTGAAGCCAGGAGCATACCCACACGGTAGCCGTTTACATACAGTGAAGAACCTAATCCCAGTTCATCGTCCGCGAGGTCTTCGCGTCTGTAGGCGTCCACAACAATATCCTGTGACGCGCTGAAAAATGTCACCAGAAATGCCGCTGCGGCAATCATCCACGGGTCCCCGGGGTTAACAAGACCGAGGCCCGCGATTGAAATGATCAACGCGATCTGCGCTGTCAGCAGCCATCCCTTTCTGCGGCCTAAAAAAGGGAGAGTGAACCTGTCCATGAACGGCGCCCAGAGGAATTTTAGCGTATAGGGAAGTCCCACGAGCGACATCAATCCGATTACGGTCAGGTCGACTCCCTCTTCCTTCATCCAGGCCTGTAATACGGTTATGGTAAGGAGGAGGGGCAGACCGCAGGCAAAGCCCATGATAAAGGAAACGAGCATGCGGCGGCTGAAGATGGTTTTGAGCATGTTCATGTATA
>QZKO01000046.1 GCA_003599505.1 Nitrospiraceae bacterium
TATATAATTACATTCATTTCCGCTTCGAAGGTCGCAATCGCCGCGCGCCTTATGATTTTTTCATCAATACCCAATTCCATGAGTCTGAGTTTCAGCCCGGTTGAAGCCTCCCCCGCGGTCGTAAAATTTCCGCCGATTAACTGATAACTTCCCTCTATAGGCTCATCCATTATTAAAGGCATAAATCATCTGTCGCGCAGACTGCGCAAGCCTGCCTCATACAATTTCCCGGAAGCCGTATACATGCAGTAAGGGGTGCTGAATAAAGGGATTTTTTTTTGCCTGGCAAGTTCAACTGTGCGCGAGTCCGGTCTTTTGCTCAGGACAAATATGATTACCTTAATGCCCGCGATTTCCGCGGTCGTGACAACATGCGGCTGGGTAAGGCCGGTCAGCAGCAGGGAATTGGGTGAATGGTAATACAGCACATCACTCATCATGTCGGCGCTGCATACGCTTTTAATAATCAGGTCGTCTGAATTCCCGGAATCGACGATGGTTGCCGCATCAAGGATTTCTGATATTTCAGCTAATTTCACGTTGTTATTATTGTGGACCGTTATTTTTGTGGACCGCCTGAATTTTCTGTAACTTCCCTGACGGCGGCGAGCAGCGTATCCGGAGTGAAGGGTTTTTCGATGAAATTATACGCCCCTAATCTCAGGGCCTGCACCGCGGTTTCAACAGTGCTGTAACCGGTGATCATAATGACTTTTGTAGCCGGCCATTTCTCATTGATCCTGTTGAGCACTTCAATTCCGTCCATGTCGGGCATCTTCAGGTCAAGCAGGACGATCCCGAAGGTTTCATTTTCAAGAAATTCGATGCCCTCCCTGCCGCTGGCCGCGAGTTTCACCTGATAGCCTTCCAGACCCAGCGCCCTTTCACAACTGGTCCTTACAATCGCCTCATCGTCTATTACAAGTATTTTTTTCATTTTCCCTCTTCCGTCAGGGGTAGTCTAACAAAAAAGCTCGTGCCTTTACCAACAACGCTGTTTACCTTTATATAGCCGCCTAAATGCTTGACTATGCCGTGACTGACCGAAAGTCCGAGCCCCGTGCCTTTTCCCACCGGCTTCGTCGTAAAGAACGGCTCAAAGAGCTTGGGCAGGTCATCATCCTTTATCCCGCAGCCCTCGTCCGTAAATTCAATTTCAACATAGGGCCTGCCGTTCTCGGTTATCCTCCGGGTTGCTACCGTGATCTTCCCCCTCTCGTTCATGGCGTCGGCTGCGTTAATGAACATGTTCAGGAATATCTGCTGGAACTGGGAAGAATCCCCTACTATAACGAACTGGTAGTTCTCCAGATGTACGTCAAATTTTATGTGATGGAACTTGACCTGGTTCTGCACCATGAAAACCGTGCGGTTGAGCACGTCGTTTATGCTTACTTTCCCTTTCTCTGAAGGCGTTGCGCGGGCGAAGGTCAGGAGGTTTTTTATTATCTTGGAGCACCTGTCCGCCTGTTCAATGATGATATTGAGGTCCTGCGACTCGGGGCTCTCCGCCGGGAAACGTTTTTTCAGCAGGTGCGCGAAGGTTACAACTCCGGTGAGGGGGTTGTTTATTTCGTGCGCGACTCCCGCGGCCATTCTGCCCAGAGAAGCAAGTTTTTCGGTCTGCACCAGGCTCGCGTGGGTTTTCCGTATCTCTTCGGCCTTCTTGGCGATCTCCTCTTCAAGGGTCTGGGTCCACTTTTCCCTCTGGTCCCGGGCCATCTTCAGGTCTTTTATCATGGAATTAAACGTCTGCGCCAGCACCCCCATCTCATCGACTGATTTTATGGGGACAGTGTAGTCAAGGTCGCCCCCAGCCACCTTCTCCATCCCCTGTGCGAGCTCGCTCACGGGTTTGGACACTATCTTGTAAATAATAAGGCCTAAAAACAGCGATACCCCGAGTACGAACAACACCACGTAAGCCGTGATGGCGAGCTTCTGCTTTAAGAGGGCCTCATCGAGAAAGGCAAGAGACAGTTGCGCGTCGACAAACCCGAGGACTTTCCGGTCCGGGGAATGAACATGGCAGGCCGCGGTATAACAGGACGGTTCGTTCGGGATTTCATCGATTACATGCAATGTCCTGTATCCATGCTCGTCCCTGTAGACAGCCCACTTTCGCGGGGCTTCCTGAAGCGCGGGGGATTTTTCAGGGTCAGTGTGGCATCCTTTGCAGGCGACAGTATTCCTGTCAATAAGCTGCCCCGTGCTTTTCTTGTCGGAACTGAACAGTATGTTGCCCTGATGGTTATATATGCTTACTCTCCGGACCCCTTGAGGCGTGCTGAGAGTTTCAAGCATCCGCTGCGTTTCATCGCGCTTGAAATTGAGCATGCTGGCCCGGACGCTCTCTTTCGTAAAATTTACAAAAGAGCCGCCGTATCTTACCGCTATGGAAGTGATGTCTTTTTCCTGCTTTATGAGAATGGCGTACCAGAAGATAAGGGTGAGCAATATCATAAGCAGGCCGATTGCGATGATAAGTTTTGACGCGACGGATTTTTCAGGATGTCTGAAAATGTTTTTCATGAGTGTCAAAGGTATTATAAGGAGCTTTTATTTTTTTTAAAAGGGCGATAAATAACTTAAAACACCGCATAAATAAGATTAAGTTGACAGGGGCGGATGTTTTCGTGTATAAAAAACAACGTATGCCCGGAACATTTATTCCAACGGATTATTTTCCTGTTGTTGTTATCTTTTCAATCGCTTTATTAATCGGTCTCGGCGCCGTAGTGGCGGGTATTCTGGTAAGGCCCAGGAGGCCGTACACCCAGAAGCTTTTCCCGTACGAGTCCGGCAACCCGCCTGTCGGGGAACCGAGGTATAAATTTTCCGTCAAATTTTATATCATAGCCATGCTTTTTGTGGTATTTGACGTTGAAGCGGTCTTTCTTTATCCCTGGGCCGTTGCTTATGACAGTCTCGGCATATACGGCTTTGTCGAAATGATGCTGTTTGTCTTCATCCTTTTAATAGGTTATGTATATGTATGGAAAAAAGGCGCCTTTGAATGGGAATAAATAATGGTAGGGGCGGGTTTCAAACCCGCCCTTGTGGAGCAAAGGAAATTAAAATATGATAATCGGCGCGGATTTAGTCGAAGTTGAAGAAGGGGTAAAGATAATCCCCGGCGCAAATACTTTTGTAACGTCGCTTGACAAAGTTGTTAACTGGGGCAGAAAAAATTCACTCTGGCCCATGGCCTTCGGCCTTGCCTGCTGCGCAATCGAAATGATGACAACAGGCTCAAGCCATTATGACCTGGACCGCTTCGGGATCATATTCCGCGCGTCTCCGAGACAGTCGGACGCTATTGTCATAGCAGGGACCGTAACAAAGAAAATGGCCCCGGTTGTCAGGAGGGTATATGACCAGATGCCGGAACCGAGGTATGTAATTGCCATGGGGAGCTGCGCGTGCTCCGGCGGTATATTCGATACATATTCGGTGGTGCAGGGATGCGACACGTTCCTGCCTGTTGATGTTTATATCCCCGGATGTCCTCCCAGGCCCGAAGCCCTCATGGAAGGGCTGATGAAGCTGCAGGAAAAGATAGACAAGGAACATTTCAGATGGAGCCCATGGAGGTAAATAGCTTATAGCCGATAGCTGTAAGCTGATAGCTGATTTATGGAACCCTTAGAAATCGCCGGCAGACTTAAGGATAAATTCCCGTTTGAGGTCCTCGAAGTAAAGAGCTTCAGGGACCAGGTATTTGTAAGCGTTAAACGCGAAAAGATACTGGAAATATGCCGCTATCTTTATGAAGAACCGGACCTGTGCATGAATTTCTTATCGGACCTGTGCGGTGTTGACTATCCTGAAAGAAAGCACAGGTTTGAAGTCGTTTACAATCTTTATTCATTGAAATATAACCACCGTGTCCTTCTCAAGGCGCAGGTCCCCCAGGACGATCCGTCCATTAACAGTGTCGTGGCGGTCTGGAACGGCGCCAACTGGCATGAGAGGGAAGCATGCGATATGTACGGTATTGTATTTAACGGACATCCCGATCTGAGACGCATCCTGATGCCTGACGACTGGGACGGTTTCCCCCAGAGAAAGGACTATCCTTTAAGAGGGAAAGAAGGAGCGGAATACAGGGGCTTTGAAGAGACTAAAGAGCTGCATGCCCATGATAAGGAATGGAATATAGTATGAACGACTTCGATAACGGGCGAATTGCGACAACGGACCTGACGCTGAACCTGGGGCCCCAGCACCCGGCAACTCACGGGGTCCTGCGCCTTGTATTGGACCTTGACGGCGAGACCATCGTGAAATGCACCCCATATGTGGGTTATCTCCACAGGGGGGTAGAAAAACTTGCCGAGCACAGGAATTTCCTCCAGATATTACCCCTCACGGACCGTCTTGATTATATTTCTTCCATGGCGAATAACATCGGTTATTGCGTCGCGGTAGAAAAGCTTTTTGGAATAGAGGTCCCTGAGCGGACCCAATTTATAAGGACGCTGACGGCGGAAATGACCCGCATTTCAAACCACCTTCTCTGGCTTGCCACACACGCGCTCGATATCGGCGCCATGACGGTGTTCCTCTACTGTTTCAGGGAAAGAGAGAAGATACTGGACCTCTTTGAAAAACTGTGCGGGGCCAGGCTCACGGTCAGCTATCCGAGAATAGGCGGGCTGAAGAACGATGTCGAGCCTCAATGGCTTGACGAGCTTTACCGCTTTACGGATGAATTCCCGATGAGAGTGGAACAGTATGAGACCCTTATCGACAAGAACCGTATATGGCTTAAGCGGACGAAAGGGATCGGCGTAATCTCCGCTGAAGACGCAATCAACTGGGGTATGAGCGGGCCCGTGCTGAGAGGCTCCGGCGTTCCCTATGATGTAAGGAAAACGATGCCTTACGGCGCTTATGACAAAGTGAAATGGGAAGTGCCTACCGGGAAGAACGGTGATATATACGACCGGTACAGGGTACGGATGGATGAGTTCCGCCAGTCGAATTCCATCATAAGACAATGCATAGACAAACTGCCTGAAGGCCCCATAATGGCGGACGCCCCGAAGTTCACCCTGCCGGCAAAAGACAGGGTGCTTTCCGACATGGAGCATCTCATACATCATTTTGTGCTGATTACAAAAGGTCCCCAGACGGCCCCTGAAGGCGAGGTTTATTCCGCCACGGAAGTCCCAAAGGGCGAGCTGGGATTTTATTTTGTCAGCGACGGGACCGGCAAGCCTTACAGGATGAGGATCAGATCTCCGTCCTTTGTGCACGTTTCGGCGCTGCCGAAACTCTGCGAAGGAGAGCTGGTGGCGGACGTAATCGCGAATATAGGCAGCATCGATATCGTTTTGGGAGAATGCGACAGGTAATCAGCTTACAGCTTTAAGCTATAAGCTATCAGCTAAGAAATGTTCAACGAAACTGTCTTAAAAGAGATTGATGAGATAAGGGTGAAGTATCCTGACAGGAAGAGCGCCCTTCTGCCTTCACTTTATATCGCGCAGAGGGAATTCGGCTGGCTTAGCCAGGAAGCCTTGCTCTGTGTCGCAAAGACTTTAAACCTGCCGGAGACGGAGGTTAGGGGGGCCGCGTCTTTTTACTCAATGTACAGGCACAAGCCGGCAGGACGCAACCTGATCCAGCTTTGCACAAATGTATCGTGCATGGTCCTGGGCGCTGAAAGGCTGGCAGATTTTATCTCGCGGAAATACGGGGTCCAGCCCGGCGGCACATCGCAGGACGGAAGATTTTCCCTTGTAATCATGGAGTGCATAGGCGCCTGCGGCACTGCCCCCGCGATGCTGGTCAACACGGATTTTCATGACAGCCTGACTGAGAAGAGGATAGAGGAGATATTAGAGAAATATAAATAGGGTTCAAGGGGCCAAGGGTTCAAGTAATGGAAAAAATTTTATTAAAAAACATCGACAACCCCAACTCTGCCGGCATTAACGAGTACATAAAGGCCGGCGGATATCAGGGCCTGTCAAAGGCCCTCGGACTTCAACCGAAAGACGTCCTTGAAGAAGTAAAAAAGTCAGGGCTGAGAGGCAGGGGCGGGGCAGGCTTTCCCGTCGGGATGAAGTGGAGTTTCGCGCTTGCCGATCCGAAATTCCCCAAGTATCTGATATGCAACGCGGATGAAGGCGAGCCGGGCACATTCAAGGACAGGCCCATACTCGAAAAAAACCCCCATCTGCTCATAGAAGGCATGGTCATCTCCGGATATACACTCGGCTCGGAATACGGCTATATATATCTCAGGGGAGAATATCCGCTTGCAAAGGACATACTCAACAGGGCGATTAACGAGGCCCGTGAAAAGAATTATCTCGGAGACAATATCCTCGGCAAAGGGATTAAATTTCACCTTGTCGTTTATCAGGGCGCGGGGGCCTACATATGCGGCGAAGAGACAGCGCTGATTGAATCCATTGAAGGGAAAAAGGGGCAGCCGAGAAACAAGCCTCCTTTTCCGGTGAATTCCGGCGCGTGGGCCCTGCCGACGATTGTGAATAATGTTGAGACCCTTTCAAATGTGCCGTATATCGTAACGATAGGGGGGGAAGCATACTCGAAAATAGGCAGCAAAGACTGTCCAGGCCCCAAACTGTTCAGTGTAAGCGGGTGCGTTGAAAAACCCGGGGTATATGAGCTTCCGATGGGCACAAGCCTGAAAGATATTATCTTCAGACATGCCGGTGGAATAAAGGGCGGTAAAAAATTGAAGGCTGTAATACCCGGGGGCATTTCCACGCCTGTGCTTCCCGCGGACGGCATTGATTGCGCGATGGACTTTGTCGCGATGCCGAAGGCCGGCAGTATGCTGGGCTCAGGCGCTGTGATTGTTATGGATGAATCTGTTTGCATGGTGAGAGTAACGTACAGGGCGTTGAAATTTTTCGAGCATGAATCCTGCGGCAAGTGCGTCCCCTGCCGGGAAGGCACGGACTGGCTCAGGAAAATCCTTGAGAGGATCGAAAACGGAAAAGGCCGTGACGGAGATATCGAGCTTCTCTCCGATGTCGCGGCGAATATAGCAGGCAAGACCTTTTGTCCGCTGGGAGACGGCGCTGCAGGTGTTATAAACGGAATGCTGAAGCATTTCAGGAACGAATTCGAGGAACACATAAAAAATGCGGAATGCATTTTTAGCTGACAGCTATTAGCGATAAGCTTATTATGATTACCTTAACCATTAACGAAAAAGAGATAACGCTGGACAAGCCGGTGACCGTTCTCGAAGCGGCAAAGCTGGCCGGCATAAAAATACCGACTCTCTGTTATCACGAGGCGCTCAAGCCGTACGGCGGCTGCAGGCTCTGCGTGGTCGAGGTCGAGAGGATGCCGAGGCTGCAGACCTCGTGCACCCTTATGTCCGCGGACGGCATGGTGGTAAAAACAGAATCCGAAGCAATCTCAAAAGCGCGCCGCGGCATACTGGAATTCCTGCTTATAAACCACCCCCTTGACTGCCCTTACTGCGACAAGGCCGGCGAATGCGAGCTTCAGGACATGGTCAACAAATACGGGGCCTCGGCCGGCAGATATAAAGAGGAAAAAAGAAAAGTGCCGGAGAGCCATAAGGACCAGATCCTCGCGAGGAATATGGAGAGGTGCATCGTCTGCACAAGGTGCGTCCGGATGTGCGGCGACGTCCAGGGCGCTTCCGCCATTTCGATTATAGGCAGAGGCAACCGTTCAAGAATGGAGCCTTTTTCTTCGGCCGCTTTTAACTGCGAATACTGCGGCAACTGTCTGACGGTCTGCCCTGTGGGCGCGATACTGAGCCGCCTGTATATACACAGCTTCAGGCCCTGGCAGCTTGATAAAGAAGTTGAAACTGTCTGCTCCTACTGCGGTGTAGGATGCTCTTTTGTAGCGCAGGTAAGAGACGATTCAATAAAGCGCGTCATCCCCAGGTTCGATCTCGGATTAAACAAAGGGCTCCTCTGTTCAAGGGGACGTTTCGGCTATGAATACATAAGCAGCCCGGAAAGACTGAAAACCCCTCTCGTGCGGAAACACGGCAAGCTTGAGGAAAGCACATGGAGCGAAGCGTTAAGCGTGGTCGCGGAACGGCTGGGACACATTAAAAAGACACACGGCGGCTCCTCGATCGCAGGCATTGCTTCACCGAGATGCTGCAATGAGGACAATTACGTATTCCAGAAATTCATGCGCACTGTGTGCGGATCAAACAATATAGATTCAATTTCAAGGACGGGGTTTGCAGCGGCGCAGAAATATTTTGAAGACCTCCTGGGACAGGGCATAACGGCGAATATGATAGACGGACTTAAAAACTCCGACGCTATTTTAATTCTCGGCGGCGACCCTACCGCGATAAACCCTGTGCTGGGACTTTCCATACGCGAGGCGTCCGGACGCGGGGCGAAAATACTGGTCCTCGGCAATGCAAAAGGACTTGAAAGGTTCAAGACCCTTCACATAATGCCGGAGGTCTTTAAGGAGGCGGACACCCTTGAGTCGCTTCTCATCGGGATTTACAATGCCAGAGGAACGCGCGGAGAAAAACCGGCTATAGACCACGGCATTAAATCTCTTGCCGGAAAAACAGGAGCCAGGACCGCGGTCCCGGAGTTTGACGAGCTCATGATGACGCTCCTTGAGAGTAAATCCGCGTCCATTGTCTTCGGTCCCGATCTGGTGCAGCGCACGGACGGCCACAGGTCCCTTTTCGCTGTTTCAGGACTGACCTATCTGCTTGAGGCAAGACTTTACCTCCTTTCGGAAAAACCGAATGAGCAGGGGGTTGTCGATACAGGATGCGTCCCTGACATGCTTCCGGGAGGAAGACCTCTGAATGTTTACGACTTCAGAAGGAAATTCGAAGAGGCCTGGAAAGGTCCTGTCCCGGCAGAAGACGGACTGACACTTTTTGAAATAATCGAAAACGCAGGCGCCGGGAAAATAAAAGCGATGTATATCATGGGCGAAAACCCGGTCTTCAATCTCCCCGGCGGCCCTTATATAAAAAATAAACTGCAATCCCTGGACCTGCTGGTGGTGCAGGACCTTTTTCTCACGGAGACGGCGGAAATCGCGGACGTGGTCCTGCCTGCGCTGGGATGGTCGGAGAGAACAGGCACATACACCAATCTTGAACGGAGGGTCCAGCTTCAGAGAAAGACGGTCGAAACACTGCACGGGATGGAAGACTGGCGGATAATCTCGGAGGTCTCCGGCAGGATGGGCTGCAAGATGAGTTACACGGAGGTAAGGGATATTATGGAAGAGATGGCAGGAGTGTCCCCTCTCTACCGGGATATAACTTATCAGGAGATAGGCAAAGGCAACTGTTTATGGCCCTATCACGGTGAACCGTTAAGGGGAGAAATGAAGACGGTCCCCGCGGCCGCTGATATAGAGCGAGAGCACAGGGAGGATTTTTATCTCTCGGTTGAAAAACCCCTGTTCCATTCAGGAACTCTTTCGGGAAAATCACCCGCGCTTATGAAGATATACCCCGGGCCTGTTCTCAGGGTCGGGGCTTCAGCCGCAAAAAAGGCTGGACTGAAAGAAGGGGATAAGGTACAATTCTTCACGCAGACCGGCAGCCGGGAAGCGGTTGTCTCTATCGAAGAGTCGATCAGGGACAACAGGGTTTACTACAGCAATAATTTCAAAGGCAGCGGGGCCCTGGGCCTTATGACTTTTACTATCGATGAAGTAACAAAGGCCCCCGGGCTTGAGGGCTGTGAGGTCAAGATAAAGAAATTATGAACGTAACGGACATGCTCTGGACTCTGCTTAAGGTTTTTATCGTGGTCAACGTGCTGATGATACACGTCGCGTATGTCGTGTATTTCGAGCGGAAGGTAATAGGCCACATGCAGGCCAGACTCGGGCCCATGAGGGTCGGCTGGCACGGACTGCTTCAGCCGATCGCGGACGGGATAAAGCTTTTCTTCAAGGAAGACATCATCCCTTCTCAGTCCGACAGGCCGATTTTTTACATAGCGCCCATTATCGGACTCGTCGCGGTTTTATCTTCTCTTGCGGTGATCCCTTTATGGGAAGGGTTTTCAATCGCAAACCTCAATATCGGGATTTTATATATCCTCGCGCTTTCCTCGGTCGGGGCGTACAGTATCATTCTCGCCGGCTGGGCCTCCAATTCAAAATATTCATTCCTTGGAGGATTGAGGTCTTCGGCGCAGGTCATCAGCTATGAAATCGCGATGGGTTTGAGCCTTGTCGGCGTCATGATGCTTGCCGGAAGCGCGAACCTTACCGATATCGTAAAGGCCCAGTCAGAGGGCTGGTTCCTCTGGTATCAGCCTGTCGCGTGCCTGATATTCGTAATGTCGGCAATGGCGGAAACCAACAGGGCGCCTTTTGATTTGCCTGAGGCGGAGTCGGAACTTGTGGCCGGCTATTTCACGGAATACAGCAGCATGCGCTTCGGCCTGTTTTTCATGGCTGAATACGCCGGGATGTTTATCATGTCCGCCCTCGGGACCATATGTTTTCTGGGTGGCTGGAGCGGTCCCGATTTTGGGATATTTGCCCACGTCCCGAAGGTTGTGTGGCTTTTGCTGAAGATTTACGGGTGTATATTCTTTTATTTCTGGATAAGGGCGACGCTGCCGAGATACAGGTATGACCAGCTCATGGCGCTCGGATGGAAGGTGTTTATCCCGCTGGCATTGGCGAATATTGTAGTAACGGGAGTGATAAAACTGTGGAAATGAATAGAACCCTTGAACCCTTGAACCCCGGGACCCTGGGACCCTACTTATTATGACTGTCACCGACTTCGTAAAAAAGGTATTATTCCTGGAAATCCTCAAAGGGCTTGCCCTCACGATCAGGCATTTTTTCTCGCCCGCGGTCACGAGGCAATACCCTTCGGAGAAGAGAGAGCCTTTCCCCGGTTCGAGGGGACTCAACGCGCTTGTAAGAGACCCTGAAACAGGCAAGGCGAAATGTGTCGGCTGCGGGCTTTGCGCGGCCATGTGCCCCTCGCAGTGCATTCATATTTACACGAGCGAGGGTGAGGACCACAAAAAGGTTGTCGACAGGTATGAGATTGAGGTATTGAGGTGTGTTTTCTGCGGGCTTTGCGTTGAGGCATGCCCTTACGGCGCTGTGGCGCTTACCGACTGCTACGAGTATTCGGGCTTTACAAGGGAAGAATTTTATATGAACAAAGACCGTCTCCTGAAAAACTGGGACGATTATATGGCAGGCGAAAAAGGCAGAATATATTTTCAGAAATACTGGACGCCCAGGGCTTCCGATTTCAGAGCTGCCGCGCTGTCCCGCTCAAAAGAGGAGGCAAAGACATGACAGCGCCCCAGGTCTTCTTTTCCTATTTCGCGGCCATGATTACAGGTCTGTCCCTGCTTGTGGTGACCAGGAAAAATCCCGTCCACAGCGTACTGTGGATGCTGCTGCTCTTCGTGCATATAGCGGGGCTCTATCTTTTCCTGAACGCGGAATTCCTTGCGGCGATACAGATAATCATATACGCCGGGGCCATACTTGTATTATTCCTGTTTGTCATAATGCTGCTGAACCTGCGGAAGGAAGAGACTGAAAAAAGGTTTCAGAGGCAGTGGCCTCTCGGTCTGGGCATAGGCGTTGTCCTTATGATGTTCCTGGTCCCGGTCCTCGGCAATATCAGCGTGGTCCCGCCGTTAGGACCTTACTCGGTGGATGCCATAAAATCAGAAGGACATATTATGACGGTAGGAAAGGTCTTATACACCGAATTCCTGCTGCCGTTTGAAATCGCTTCGGTGATACTTTTAGTCGCGATCGTCGGCGCTGTGGTGCTGGCGAAGAGGAGACTGGAGTGAGGAGGTTTTGTTGGTCCCGTTAAGCTGGTACATAATTTTAAGCGCGGTGATGTTCAGTATCGGCGTGTTCGGTTTCCTCGCGCGGCGCAACCTGATTATTGTTTTTATGTCGGTCGAGCTGATGCTTAATTCAGTGAACATCAGCCTTGTGGCCTTCAGCCATTACCTGCAGTCCATGAGGGGACAGATACTTGTCTTCTTCGTAATAACCGTAGCTGCTGCCGAGGCAGCGATCGGCCTGGCCATACTGATCGCCTTTTACAGGAACAACCCCACTATAAAAGTGGATGAGATAAATTTGCTGAAAGGATGAAATGAAATACACATTAATACCATTGCTGCCGCTCCTTTCTTTCATCATCAATATCCTCTTCGGCAGGAATTTCATAAAAGATAAAGCGCACTGGATCGCTGTTCCCGCAGTCGCAGGATCGTTCATCCTCGCGGTCTCGGCCTTTATGGACGTGCTGGCAGGCAATGTAATCAACCTCAACATCTATAACTGGATTGTATCGGGAGATTTTCAGGTATCCATCGGTTTCCTCATTGACCAGTTGACCGCTATAATGCTGATTGTCGTCACGTCCATCAGCACCCTGATATTTATTTATTCAATAGGATATATGCACGGAGACGGAGGTTATTACAGGTTCTTCGCTTATCTGAGCCTGTTCGTCTTTTCCATGCTCATGCTCGTTATGGCAAACAACTTCCTGCTACTTTATTTCGGGTGGGAGGCGGTCGGCCTGTGTTCATATTTCCTCATAGGTTTCTGGTTCCACAAGAAATCCGCGGCTGACGCCGGCAAGAAGGCCTTCATCGTCAACAGGTTCGGGGACTTCGGTTTCGGCCTCGGCGTGATACTCGTCTTCCTTACCTTTGGAAGCCTTGATTACGCGCAGGTGTTCGGCAACGCAGGCAGTGTCGTCGGACAGACAATAAATATTCTCGGAACGGATTATGATCTTATAACAGTAATATGTCTGCTTCTCTTCTGCGGCGCTGTCGGAAAATCAGCCCAGATGCCGCTGCATGTATGGCTGCCCGACGCGATGGAGGGACCCACTCCGGTTTCCGCGCTGATCCATGCGGCCACTATGGTAACGGCGGGCGTTTTCATGGTCGCGCGCTGCAACCCGCTGTTCAACCTCTCTCACACCGCGATGAATACGGTGGCGGTTGTCGGCGGCGTGACCGCGATATTCGCCGCTACAATCGGCCTGGTGCAGAATGACATTAAACGCGTCATCGCGTATTCCACGGTCAGCCAGCTTGGCTATATGTTCCTCGCCCTCGGCGTGGGCGCGTACTCGGCGGGGATATTCCACCTCTATACCCACGCTTATTTCAAGGCGCTCCTCTTCCTCGGTTCAGGAAGCGTTATCCATGCCCTGCATGACGAGCAGAATATGCAAAAGATGGGCGGACTGAAAAAATATATGCCCGTGACGTACGCGGTATTCATTATAGCCACGCTGAGCATCACGGGAATTCCCGGACTGGCGGGCTTCTTCAGTAAAGACGAGATCCTCTACAGGGCCTATCTCGGCGGAGATACCGGCAAATTTCTATGGCTCCTCGGTACAGCCGCGGCCCTCATGACTTCATTTTATTCCTGGAGGCTTATATTCATGACGTTCCACGGCAAATTCCGGGGGACGCATGAACAGGAGCACCACCTGCATGAGTCGCCAAAGGTGATAACAGTCCCCCTGATGTTCCTTGCCGTGGGCGCGATATTCGCGGGATATGCCGGCATACCGCCCCTTCTTATGGAGCACGGCGACAGGATCGGTGAGTTCCTCTCACCCGTGCTCGGACATCCTCACGGCGAAGGTACCCATGCCGAAGAGATGATGGTCATGGCGTCTTCAGTGCTTGTCGCGCTGGCAGGATGGTTTATCGCGCATAAAATGTATGTCAAAAATCCGGAGCTGCCCCGGAAAGTCGCTGAAATGTTCAAACCTTTTTATAATCTCCTGTTCAACAAGTACTATGTGGATGAGCTTTACGGAAAGACAATCGTTCAGCCGGTGCTTAAAATTTCGGACAAAGTCATACTTGGTTTTTTTGACGCAAAAATAATAGAAGGGATTGTTAACGGCGTGCCTAACCTGATAGGCGCCTTCAGCAGGAAGTTCCGGCAGGTCCAGACCGGGCTTCTGTCGAATTACGGACTCGCGATGGCGCTCGGAGCGCTTGCGATTATCGGGTATATGATTTTTATGAGGTAATGAATGGAAAATATAATCCTTAACCAGTTAAATTACCCGGTTCTCACATGCACGGTGTTCCTGCCCGTGGCAGGCGCGCTGCTCCTGCTCTTCCTGCGGGGCGATAGCCTGATAAGGTTTACAACTCTTCTCGTGACCCTCGCGACCTTTGTTATTTCACTGCCGCTCCTTACTGATTTTGACAAGACAACTTATAAAATGCAGTTCGTTGAAAAACACGAATGGATCCCTTCCTGGGGAATAAACTATTTCATAGGAATCGACGGCATCAGCATCCTGTTCATCTTCCTGACAACGCTGCTCAGCATACTTTGCGTCCTGGTCTCCTGGAAGGCGATAGAGAACAAGGCAAAGGAATTCCATATCGCCCTGCTCACGCTGGAAGCGGGGATGCTGGGGGTGTTCGTGGCCCTGGATTTCTTCCTCTTCTATATCTTCTGGGAAGCCATGCTCATTCCCATGTTCCTCCTTATCGGCGTATGGGGAGGGCCTCAAAGGGTTTACGCGGCGATAAAGTTCTTCCTCTACACGCTTGTCGGGAGCGTGCTGATGCTCGTCGGGATTGTGGTGCTCTATTTCACCGGCGGCAATACACTGGACATTCTCGCTTTAAGCGCCTTACAGTACCCTTTGAAGCTTCAATTCTGGCTGTTCCTTGCCTTCTTCGCGGCCTTCGCCGTAAAGGTGCCGATGTTCCCGTTTCATACATGGCTGCCCGACGCCCACACAGAGGCGCCGACAGCCGGAAGCGTTATCCTCGCGGGCGTCCTGCTCAAGATGGGGGCCTACGGTTTTCTCAGGTTCTCCATCCCCATGTTCCCGGACGCTACAAGGTTATTCGTTAAACCGGTATTCATACTGTCGGTTATCGGCATCATCTACGGCGCGCTGGTATGTCTCGCTCAAAAGGATTTAAAGCGCCTCATCGCATACTCCAGTGTCAGCCATATGGGATTTGTCACGCTGGGCATTTTTGCACTGAATATCCAGGGAGTAGAAGGCGGGATACTCCAGATGGTCAACCACGGGATTATCACCGGCGCGTTGTTCCTTATGATAGGGATTATTTATGAAAGGACCCACACAAGGGAAATAGCGGCTTACGGCGGGTTTGCCACCCTTGTCCCATGGTACGCGGGGCTATTTATCATACTGACCTTTGCCTCCATAGGACTGCCGGGGACGAACGGTTTCATCGGCGAATTCCTGATACTGTTCGGGGCGTTCAAGGCCCAAAAACTTTACGGGGTGCTGGCTGCCACAGGAGTCATACTCGGGGCAGGTTATATGCTTTGGCTCTACCAGAAGATTTTCTGGGAAAGACCTGGACCTGATTACGGCCCGTCAGGCCGTCACCCGGTGCGGGACCTGGGTTTGAGAGAAGTTGTTACACTTGCGCCGTTGATAGCGCTTATATTCTGGATAGGGTTCTATCCGGAGGTTTTTCTGGGCTATATGCATTCATCAGTAGAGCGTTTGCTTCAAGACTTTAATCTGAGCGCTTACGCGGAAAGTCAAAATTTAATGGCGCAACTCAGGGAGATATTCTGATGGAGACTGCAAACATCATAACTTTGGCCGGTGTCAGGCTGATCATACCCGAGCTTACTATGGTCTGCATGGGTTTGATATTGCTGCTGCTGGACCTTGTTGTAAAGAAGAAAGGGGTCATCGCTGCCGTCGGGATTGCCGGCGCCCTTGTCGCGCTGTACGGGACCTTCAAGCTTTTCGGCATCGGCGGACCCCAGACCGCTTTCGCGAACATGTTCGTGCTGGACGGATACGCCAACTTTTTTAAACTGATTTTTTACCTGAATATCATTCTTACCGTTTGCATTTCTCTTAAATATATGGCTATAGAAAAGGCCTCTTTCGGTGAATATTACGCGCTCCTTTTCTTCTCGACCGCGGGCATGATGATTATGGCTTCCGCCGCAGACCTTATCATCCTTTATCTCGGGCTTGAATTGATGGCGCTTTCCACCTACATCCTTGCAGGCCTTATGAGGAAACAGCCCCGCTCGAATGAAGCCGCGCTGAAATACTTTTTCCTCGGAGCGTTTTCGTCCGCGTTCCTCCTGTACGGGATATCGCTTACCTACGGTCTTACCGGCACCACCAACCTTAAGGAGATTGCTTCAGCACTGCAGGCCCTGAACATCTCGGGCAGTCCCACGGTATTCATCGGGCTGATATTCCTCATAGTAGCGTTCGGGTTCAAGATCGCCCTGGTCCCCTTTCATATGTGGGCGCCTGACGTGTATGAGGGGGCCCCCACTTCCATAACCGCTTTTATGTCCGTGGGCCCAAAGGCCGCGGGGTTCGCGGTCCTGGGACGCGTATTGTTCGACGCCTTCGGGAGCATGCAGGTGCAGTGGAACAGCATCCTCGTCCCGCTTGCCGTTATTACCATGGCAGCGGGGAGCATCCTGGCGCTTGCGCAGTCCAATATCAAAAGGATGCTCGCATACAGCTCCATAGCTCATGCCGGTTATATGCTCCTTGGGGTCATCGCGGGCACGCCCGGGGGACTGACAAGCACCGTGAACTACTTGATGATTTATATGTTAATGAATATCGGGGCCTTTGCCGTAATTATTATGCTGAGAAGGGAAGGCTTTCAGGGTGAAAACCTTGAAGATTACATGGGCCTCGCAAAGGGCCATCCCCTTGCCTCGGCCCTTATGCTCATCTTTATGTTTTCCCTCACCGGGATCCCTCCCACGGCGGGCTTTATAGGTAAGTTCTATGTATTTATGGAGGCGATAAATTCAGGCTATACGCATCTCGCGATTATCGCGGTCCTTTTCAGTGTCGTCTCCGCGTTTTTCTACCTGCGGGTCGTTATGTATATGTATATGAAAGACCCTAAAGAAGACGTGGTCCTTACTACCTCCTGTTCCATGAACCTCGCGCTCGCGTTTACAGCCGTAATGGTCCTTGTCATCGGTATTTTCCCGTCGCTTCTGCTTGACATCGTAAGGGTTTCCATCCTGGGCTAAGTCAGGCCGGTTCTGATTAAACCCTGCTTCCCAACTTCGGCGTTTACATACTCCGAACTTTCACGCTTACGAACTTTCGCGCTTTGCGGACAGTTTCCTCCATGGAAGTATTTTTATTTTCCCTTTGACCATCTCTTGTTCTCCACCGTAAACAAGCAAGGCCGGGAGATCACTTTTGCCCGATAATTCGCTCCACTTCTCTAAATTAGCCAGAAATTCCGGTACAAATGTTTGCCCGGATTTGATCTCAACAGGTTTCAGCAGGTCGCCATCTTCCAGCACAAGGTCGATCTCCAACCCCTTGCTGTCTCGCCAGAAATACAGATTCGGCTGCATACCCTGATTGAGATGGGCCTTGAGGAACTCCGTTATTATAAGCGTCTCGAACAGCGCCCCTCGCTGGGCATGAAAGGAAAGCTGTTCGGGGTCCCTGATCCCCAGCAGCCACGCTGCAAAACCTGTATCGCAGAAATACAGCTTCGGCGTTTTAACAAGGCGCTTGTTGAAGTTGCGGTAATGGGGCTTCAGCAGAAACACAATATAACTCGCCTCCAGCACCGATATCCAGGAGGACGCCGTATTATGGGTGATTCCACAGTCCGTAGCCAAAGAGGATAGGTTGAGCAATTGACCGGTACGGGCCGCGCACATCTTTACAAAACGCTGAAAAACCGAAAGGTCCTTCACATTGATAAGCTGTCTTAAATCCCTTTCGATATAGGTCGCCATATAGCCGGCAAACCAGTCGGCCGGTAAGAGGTCCCTGTCGTAAAGCGGCGGGTACTGCCCGCAAAAGAGAAGGTCGGAAAGATTATCGCAAAGCCGCTTTGCCGTCTTAAGCTCGCTCATTGAAAACGGCAAAAGCTGCACCAGTCCCACCCTGCCTGCAAGGGACTGGCTTATGCCGGACAAAAGGCCGAACTGCTGCGAGCCTGTAAGCACAAACTTGCCGGGCAGCATGTCCTTATCGACAATGGTCTGGAGATAAGAGAACAGTTTTGGGGCGCGCTGCGCTTCATCCAGAACAACTCCGTCTGGAAATCTCGACAGCAGTCCCCGGGGGTCATCTTCTGCCAGCATTCGCATGTCGGGGTCTTCAAGCGACAGGTAGGGTTTTTGAGGGAATACTGCTTTGGCGAGAGTTGTTTTGCCGGATTGCCTTGGCCCGGTTATGGCCAAAATCGGGAACCCGCGCGCAAGACGCTTGAGAGTCCGGCCTGAATCCCGCTCGATCATGATACTATCCTAAATTATGTTGCACAATATGTCAATAGTATTTACAATTTGTACCGAAAAGGAGAGGAGAGATTCTTTAGTTCCGGATTGTTCTGCAGGAAAGTGCTTATTCCGTTCTGCCTCATTCCGGTCATTACCGTAACCGGCATATCATGCAGTTGTAAGGTGGACCATTTTGCTTCAGCAGCGCCTTGCGGCATCTTTACTTAATTTTTATTTTTCTTTAAAATAATTGCTCGCCTGAGTTTTTAAAAAAAATTTATATCGGTTATAATAAAAGTCCGCTTGATTCCCCCTTAGAGGTGATTTGGATGATAGAGAGAGAGAGCCAAAGAATTCTTGATAAATATTATCGGGAAAAGGGCAGTGTCATATCCATACTCCAGGATGTTCAGGAGGCCTTCGGATACATCCCTGAGGACGCGGTATTCTGGTTTTCAGGGAAACTGAATATCCCCGCAAGCAACTTTTTCGGAGTCGCGACTTTTTATGCCCAGTTTTATTTAAAACCGCGCGGGAAGAACATCATCACCGCGTGCTGCGGGACCGCCTGTCATGTCAAGGGCGCGGAGCCGATGATAAACAGGATACGGGCCGACCTTGCCGTTGCCGAAGGCGAAGACACGACCTACGACGGACAGTTCACAATCGAGAAGATCGCCTGCGTAGGCGCCTGCAGTATCGCTCCGGTATTAATAATAAACAAGAAGGTCCACGGCAACATGTCTCCGGACAAGGCCTCGAAGACCCTGAAGGAATTTGAGAAAAGCAAATAACGTTACCGACAATGACTGAAAAGAAGAAGACCGTAAACAAGAAGGCCCAACCAAAGGCCAAAAGCAAACCAAAGTCAAGGATACCGAAAGACCTGACCATACGGGTGTGCGTCGGCACCGGCGGACTTGCCGCGGGCAGCAAAGAAGTCATCGAGGCGTTTTACGCTGAGCTGGAAATCCATGGTTTGCCTCCGTGTGTTGAGAAAAAATGCGTCAACAAGACCGGCTGTCGCGGCTTTTGCGCAAAAGACGTGCTTGTGGATGTAATCATTGACGGCGAGCTTTCGACCTACCAGTTTATAAAGCCGGAAATGGTCAACCGTATTGTAAATGAGCATATTATCGGCGGCAACCCTGTCACGGAATGGCTGGTCGGCCCTGATTATCATGTTTTCCACGACAAACAGACGAAGATACTTCTGAAACAGTGCGGACAAATTGATCCTGAGGATATCGAGGCATATCTCGGCATCGGCGGGTATAAAGGGGCCGGAAAAGCGCTTTCAGTAACGCCTTTTGAGGTAATTGAAGAGGTAAAGGCCTCGGGCCTTCGCGGAAGGGGCGGGGCCGGGTTTCTCACAGGGCTGAAATGGGAGCTCTGCAGCATGGCAAAAGGGACGCCGAAATATATCATCTGCAACGCGGACGAAGGCGACCCCGGAGCGTTCATGGACCGGTCTGTCATTGAAGGCAATCCCCACTCCGTGCTCGAAGGCATGATTGTCGGAGGTTACGCGATCGGGTCAAGTTACGGATATGTCTACATCCGGGCGGAATATCCGCTTGCCATTGAACGCCTGGAGACGGCCATCAGACAGGCAAAGGAAAAAGGGTTTCTGGGAAAAAATATTTTCAACAGCGGATTTGACTTCGATATAAAAATCAAACAGGGAGCTGGCGCCTTCATCTGCGGTGAAGAGACCGCGCTCATTGCTTCCATAGAAGGAAAACGCGGGATGCCCCGTTCCAAACCGCCGTTCCCGGTCAACAAAGGCCTATGGGGCAAACCCACTGTAATAAATAATGTCGAGACGCTTTCAAACCTCCCGTCAATTATTACAAACGGCGCCAAATGGTACTCATCGATCGGTACCGAGAAGAGCAAAGGGACCAAGGTCTTTGCGCTTACCGGGAAAATCAAGAATACCGGCCTCATTGAAGTGCCGATGGGCATTTCGGTGAAAGAGATTATCTATGACATCGGCGGAGGCATGGAGAGGAACCGTCAGTTCAAGGCTGTTCAGACAGGCGGGCCTTCAGGGGGCTGCATCCCTGCTTCGCACATCGACATGCCGGTGGATTATGAATCACTGATCGGTATCGGCTCCATGATGGGTTCAGGCGGCATGGTCGTCATGGACGACGCCACCTGTATGGTCGATATGTCAAAATTCTTTCTGTCGTTTACCCAGCACGAATCCTGCGGCAAGTGCGTCCCCTGCAGGATCGGGACCAAGAGGATGCTTGAGATACTGACCAGGATAACCGAAGGCAAAGGCAAAGAAGGCGACATAGAGCTTCTCCTTGAGCTTGGTACCGACATTAAATTGTCTTCATTATGCGGTCTCGGACAGTCCGCGCCGAACCCTGTCCTCTCGACCATAAGGTTTTTCAGGAATGAATATGAGGCGCACATAAATGACGGCATATGCCCGGCCCATGTATGCAAGGCCCTGCGCCAGTATGTCGTAAACGCGGAGGTCTGCAAGATGTGCGGCAAGTGCTTCAGGGTATGCCCTTCAGGCGCGATTACATGGGAGCCGAAGAAGAAGGCGGCAATAAGTAAATCAAAATGCGTAAAATGCGGCGCATGCTTTGAGGCATGCCCGTTTAATTCAATCATGTAACTATTATTCATGGGGGTAGCATGGTCAGCACAAGGCGTTTAAAGGAAATTATATTATTCAAAGATTTTACGCAGGAAGAGCTTGAAAAGATTTCAAACATTCTGAAGGAATCCTTCTACCCGAAAGGTACTGTAATCTGGGAAGAAGACAGCCCTGAACAGGGACTGCAGATTATTGATTACGGCAGGGTAAGGGTGTCGAGAAGGACCAAGGAAGGGAACAGGCAGATACTTGCCGTTCTGAAGGCCAATAATTTTTTCGGGGAGCTTTCGATTCTCGACGGCCGCGCCCATTCCGCAT
Organism: Nitrospiraceae bacterium; assembly: GCA_003599505.1. Lineage (GTDB taxonomy): Bacteria > Nitrospirota > Thermodesulfovibrionia > UBA6902 > UBA6902 > SURF-23. Next base: position 21,215 of record QZKO01000046.1, read on the forward strand.
CAGTGGAGTCCCTGGAGGACACGAAGGTGTTCATCCTATCGAAAGCCGACATGGACAAGCTCCTCGCGGAAACACCCCAGACCGCGTATAAGATTGTAAGTGAAATGACTATCGCAATCGTGGAAATACTGCGTGAAATGAACGACAAGTTCATGAAGCTGGTTGATTATGTGTGGGAGTGACAGGAGGTACGGAGTTGACCGACAAACAACTTAAAATAACTATAAACGGCAGGGAAGTCGTCTGCGGGAAGGAAGATACGATCCTTCAGGCCGCGCAAAAAGCGGGGGTCCGGATTCCTACACTCTGCAATGACAACCGTCTTGAGCCATACGGCGGATGCCGGTTATGTATAGTCGAGGTAAAAGGCGTAAACAGGCCTCTTCCGGCCTGCACCACCCCTGTTACGCAGAACATGGAAGTCCGCACGGATAACGATACCATCACGAGGGTCCGGAAGACCCTCATTTCCCTGCTGCTCTCAAACCATCCGAATGACTGCATGAGATGCGAGAAGACCGGCGACTGCGGCCTTCAGGACCTTTCATACGAGTACGGTGTGGACGGCAAGAGGTTTGAGGGGGAGATGTGGGACCTGCCTATTCGTGAAGATAACCCGTTTATCACCTATGAGCCCAACAAATGCATATTGTGCGGGAGATGCGTGAGGATATGCAATGAAATCGTTATGGCAGGCACCATTGACCTTGTCGGGAGAGGCTTTAATTCAATGCCTGACACCGCCTTCAGAAAACCCCGCTCTCTGGACAATTGTGAGTTCTGCGGGCAGTGCGTATCCACCTGTCCGACCGGAGCGCTGACCGACAGGAAAGGCAGGGGCAAGGGGCGTTCATATGAGATGAAGAAAGTGAAGACCACCTGCTCGTACTGCGGCACAGGTTGCAACTTCTATTTAAATGTGAGGAACAATAAAGTCATAAAAGTGACTTCTGCCTATGACGCGCCTGTCAATCAGGGGAACCTCTGCATAAAAGGGCGCTACGGTTATGATTTTATCCACAGCCCTGAAAGGATAAAAACACCTCTTATAAAAAAGGGCGGGAGCTTCCATGAGGCCGGTTGGGATGAGGCGCTTGACCTCATAGCGAATAAATTCAAGGAACTGGTTGATAAGCACGGACCGGAAAAGGTCGGCGGCTTTTCATCATCAAGATGCACTAACGAGGAAAACTACCTGCTTTCAAAGTGGGTCAGATGCGCGATCGGCTCGAACAACGTAGACAATTGCGCGCGTGTCTGACACGCTCCGACTGTGGCCGGTCTGGCCACCAGCCTGGGAGCGGGAGCTGCCACGAATTCATTATCACAGATGCCGGACATTGACACGCTCTTTCTGTTCGGCTCCAACCCTACGGAGGCGCATCCCATAGTTTCTTTCTGGCTGAAAGCGGCCTTGCGCAACGGCGCTAAGCTTATCGTAGGCGATCCCCGTAAGACCTGGATGGCAAGACGCGCGGACGTCTGGCTTAACCTCAAGCCCGGCAGCAACATTGCCATGATGAACGGCCTTGTGAATGTGATACTTCAGAACGGCTGGGAAAATAAAGAATTCATAGCAAAAAGGACAGAGGGATTTGAAGAGTTAAAGGCAAAAGTTCAGGAATATGACCTGGAGCGTGTCGAGAAGCTTACAGGGGTTTCAAGAGATAATATAATCGAAGCGGCCCGCTTGTTTTCACACGCCGACAAGGCGATGATCGTCTACGGCCTTGGAGTTACAGAGCACCAGACCGGCACGGAAAACGCGATGGCGATTGCGAACCTCGCCCTTGTCTGCGGGCATCTCGGAAGGCCTTCAACCGGCATTATGGCGCTCAGGGGGCAGAACAATGTTCAGGGCGCTTCGGACCTCGGCCCGTTACCGGCGACCCTTCCGGGTTATCAGCCTGTCTCGGACGCGAAGTCGCGCGAAAAGTTTGAAAAGGCCTGGGGCGTAAAGATAAGTCCCAAACCGGGACTGAAATCCGTTGAGATGCTTGATGAATGCCGGAGGGGGAATTTCAAGGGACTGTTCATACTTGGAGAAGACCCTGCCCAGACAGACCCGGACCTCCACCATGTTTGGAAGGCGCTTGAGTCCGTGGAATTCCTTGTGGTGCAGGATATCTTCCATACAGAGACCACGCGTTTTGCCCACGTGATACTTCCCGGCGCAAGCTTTGCAGAAAAAGACGGCACGTTCACGAACGGCGAGCGCCGGGTCCAGCGCGTAAGAAAGGCGATAGAGCCTCTTTCTGGTATGGCGGAATGGCAGGTCATCAGCAGGCTGTCGACCCTCATGGGTTATCCCATGAATTATACTCACCCGGCTGAGATCATGGATGAGATCGCGGGTCTCGTGCCGATTTACGGAGGGATAAGTTACGGGCGTCTTAATAACGGGGGAATACAGTGGCCCTGCCCGACTAAAGACCATCCCGGGACCACAACATTATACACTGATTTATTCTCAAGACCCGGGGGGTTGGCGAAATTCATGGCCCTGGACCATAAAGGCTCCGCCGAAGTCCCGGACAAAACCTATCCGTATGTGCTGATTACAGGAAGGATACGAGAACACTACAACAACGGCTCCATGACAGGAAGGGTGCCCGGGATTATGGAGCTTGTCCCTGAGGAACTGCTGGAAATGAGTCCGGAAGATGCAAAGGCGCTGAACATTAAAAACGGCGACCGCGTAAAAGTGGCATCGAAGAGAGGCGAGATAAAGGTAAAAGTGAAAGTGACGGACCGTTCGCAGCCGGGCAACGTGTTCCTCACGTTCCATCACAGGAACGCCCTTTCAAACCTGCTGACCTCTGAATTCAGAGACCCGATTACCGGCACGCCGGAATACAAATCGTGCGCTGTAACGATAGAGAAGCAGGGTTAAACAGTCAACTCATTAATTCTTTCAGCCTGACCGTCAGGCCTTCGGTCAGCTCGATGAAACTGTCCCGCCGGTGAAAATCAGCGTGTTGGGCCTGATGGGCCAGGGCCCAATAAGTCGCTTCGCCGTCTCTATTTTTGATAACCGCGCTGATTGCGGCCTCCAGAGGCTGACCTGGCTGAATGATCCCGTCCAGATCGAGTTCCAGATCAATCAGCAAAGAATCGCGATGACGCTGAACGCTGAAAGGCAATGACGTAATAGCCGTTTCCTCCCGCATCCCCTGCCGGTACGCGTCAAACCGGAAGACATTCCAGTGTCCTGCAGGCGAGAGATTGAATTCCCAATAGCCGGGAGAGCCGGGGACGCCGAGGAAGAGCTCAAGGCATGTTTCTTCCCACAGGTTTCTTTTGCGGTCAGGCCTGCCGGCAGGTCCGGGAATCATAAGGCAATCCATATCGCCGAGAAGCTCGTAATGGACGGTTATCGTACCGGCGTGCCGGAAGATACCGCAGGTTATCTTTATATCCGGCAGGGGCGCAGCAGAGGGGAATGGGCGCAGGGAAAGATTAAGTCTGTTCATTTCGCGTCCTGTATAGTTTTGCGGATGGCTGTTTCCTGTGATTCGATGCTCTCCACGAGCCTGAACTGAACAAGCGCGCGCGCAAGATTATGCTCCGGGCCAGCGGCCTTAAAATAGATATTGCCTTCCAGATAATCTGTAAAGAACCTCAAGCCCAGCTCAAAAGCAAGCAGTTGGATTGAGTCGTACACATATTCATAATCAGATGGAGTGAGAAAACCCCTTGCCTGTGAAAGATAGCCTTGCAGGACCGCCCTGCAAATATTAATATCGAAATAAACCGACTCCCGCTGTCCGGTTTCTTCACCCTTGAGATTGCAGCCCGAGCGGAGTAAGTCGCCGATATCATAGTGGACCAGGCCGGGCTTGACCGTGTCCAGGTCGATGATGCTGACGGCCTGCCCTGTGGAGATGTCAATAAGGACGTTGTTGATCTTCGGATCGCCATGGATAGTGCGAAGAGGCAGCCTGCCCCGCGCTTTCGCGTCCTCGAGGACATGCGCGAGGGTCCTCCTCTCATTTATAAACTTCAAACAATATTCCACTTCAGGGGACTTCCTCCCGCTGTTTTTCTCCAGGACCTCATCATAATGCTGAAGATAGCGCGGGGCGATGTGGAATCCCGGCAGGGTATCGGCAAGTTTCTCACAGGGAAGGTCGCTGGTAAGATAGTGGAATAAACCAAGGGCGTAACCGGCTTCACGGGCATGCTCCATATCTTTGATTTTATCAAAGGATTGAACAGCTTCTATAAATGTAAGCGCCCGCCAGAACGAGCCGTCAGGGGCAATCCAGTGGGTTTTGGCGTCCCGCGTCAGCAGTATGCAGGGCATCTCCCATCGGCGGCCGGCAACGGAAGGAGCGCCCTTAAGGCGACCAAGCACATGCGCGGTCAAAACACGCATGTTTTGCATGACAAGCTCCGGCTGCCTGAAAACCTTCGTGTTCAGGCGTTGAAGGATAAAGCGGCGTTGCGCATCAGAATCTACTGTAACAAGGAAAGTATCATTGATATTGCCGCTTCCGAACGCCTGAATGTCTAAGACTTCGCCCCGCGGTTTAAACCGGTCCGCGATGTCAAAAAGATTTTTCCGCACTACTGCGCCACCTCCATACCGCTGAGCTTCTCTTCAAATTCTTCAGTCCTGTCTCCAAGTTCGGTATGCAGGCGTTCCAGTTCGCAGAAGAGCGAATCGATCTTTGATTTTGAATCGTGGATGGTCTTTGACAGCCTTTTGATGGTTTCTCCGTCGCTCTTAACGGAGGCCTCCATAATATCTTTGCTGCCTTGAGCGACAGTTTCTTCAAGGCCCATGATCTCACGTTCAATTTCATCAATCCTTTTCTGCAAGCCGCCGAGGGTCCTTGATTTTTCATTGATCAGTTCAGCGCGCGCGCGGCGAAGGAGTTTCCTGTCCACAGTCCTGCTCCCGCTCACTGCGGCATCGGACGGCCCAGGAAGGTTTTCATTTTTCCATCCTACCCTGTCCAGGAAGTCCTGGTACGTGCCTTCAAAAAACGTCGCCTCGCCGCCGTCAAAAACGATAAGCCGCGTTGCAATGGCATGGAGTATCATTTCGCTGTGGGTGACGATAATCACGGCCCCGCTGAACGCGTCAAGCGCCTCAAGCAGAGACTCGGCAGACTCCATATCAAGGTGGTTTGTCGGCTCATCCAGCATAAGCATGTTGGCGGGGCTGACGAGCAGTTTGCCGAGCAGCAGACGGCTCTTTTCCCCGCCGGAGAGGACGCTGATCTTCTTTAACGCGTGATCGCCGGGAAACATCATGACTCCGCAGATATTACGCGCCGCGCCCCTGTTATGGTCGGGGTGCGCGTCCATTATCTCTTCTTCCACGGTCTTTTGCGGGTCAAGCCGGTTTATGTTCGTCTGGCCGAAATATGCGAACCTCAGGTCATTGTGATATTTGACGCCGCCGCTGACAGGCGATAATTCATCGGCGAGGAGATTAAGGAGTGTTGTTTTCCCCTTACCGTTCTTTCCGATAATGGCAATGCGGTCCTTCTTGCCGACATAAAAGCTCAACCCGTCAATCAGGGGCTCGCCGGCAGAAAAACCAAAAGACAAAGCCCTTGCCTCCATCAGATGCCTGCCTGTAAAAGGCGCCGGGTTAAACGCGAAATCAAGGTTTTTTGTGTCGGTCAATTTTTCGAGCCGTTCTTTTTTCTGCAAGGCCTTTATCCTTGACTGGACGGCCCGTGCCTTGGTAGCCTTGGCCCTGAAACGGTTTATAAACTGTTCAACTTCTTTCCGCTTTTTATCATCGTTTATCCTCGTCTTTTCGTATACCTCTTCTTCAAGCAGCAGTTGCTGATATATATTCCCGGTAGGACCCGCTGCCTTCCGCACTTTACAGCGGTGTATGGCCATGGTATGCGTGGTGACGCTGTCCATGAAAGCGCGGTCATGCGTGATGATTATAAGCTCTTTTTTCCAGCCGCGTAAAAAATTCGCGAGCCATCTGAGCGACACGATATCAAGATAATTCGTAGGTTCGTCAAGGAGCAGGAGGTCCGGGTCCGAGATAAGCGCCCTGGCAAGGGTCAGCCTTACCTGAAAACCTCCTGATAACAGAGCGGGACCGAGACTGAAATCCTCAATGGAAAAACCGAGGCCGGTCAGGATGGTTTCCGCCTTGTAACTTTCATCCCTGCCGTCTTCCCTGTGCGGAAGGCTCAGACACGCCTCTTTCAGCACTGTATCGCCGGTCAACCTTATTTGCTGTGAAAGATGTCCTATCTTATAGCCTGTTGGAATGCCGATGTTTCCCGAGTCCGGCTGCTCCTGTCTTAAAATTAACCTGAAAAGGGTAGTCTTGCCATGCCCGTTCCTGCCGACGAGGCCCACGCGTTCACCGGGGTTGACCATAAATGCGGCATTGTCGAAGAGGACCTGCTGTCCGTATGATTTATACAGGTTGCTGACCTGGATCATCGTCCCTCACTTCTCACCGGGTTTCCTGTTATCAGCCGCATCGGCAACATACGCTAAGGGGAGGTAGATATTGAAGGTCGTTCCTTTTCCGGTTTCACTGTGAATATCGATGAAGCCGTTATGTCTGTTTATTATCCCGTACACCATTGAAAGGCCCAGCCCCGTGCCTTTTCCCTGCTCTTTCGTGGTGAAAAACGGCTCGAATATCCTTGGTCTTGTGCTTTCGTCCATGCCTGTCCCGGTATCGGAAACAGCGATAAGGGCGTATTTGCCTGTCCTGCCGTATCCATGAGCTTCAATAAATTCCCGGTCCGGACTGATGGTCCTTGTCGCGATCCCCAGCTTCCCGCCTTCCGGCATGGCGTCCCTGGCATTGGTGACAAGGTTCATAATCACCTGTTCTATCTGACCGCTGTCAGCCATTACGCTGATCTTGTCTTCTGCAAAGGCAGTCGTCAGTATAATATCCTCCCTTATAACCCTGAGAAGAAATTTCTCGAATCTTTTTATCACTTCGTTCAGATCGACCGGAGACAGGTCGCCGGGCTGTTTTCTGCCGAACGAAAGAAGACTCTGCGTGAGCGCCGCGGCCCTGTTTGACGCTTCCAGTATCTGACCGGTACAATGGCGCACCTGGTCGTTTCCCTGTATTTTTATCTGTATCAGATGAGTATAACCGATTATCGCCGAGAGGATATTGTTGAAATCATGGGCGATGCCGCCGGCCAGGGTGCCGACAGCCTCCATCTTCTGGGCGTGTCTGAGCTGCTCTTCAAGCTTTCGATGCCCGGTTATGTCGCGTATTATCTCTATTACACTTTCGACCTTGCCCGATTCCCCGGAAATAGGCGCCGCCCTGAACTCAAGGATTCTCCCGTCCGGGGTTACAGCATCCCCGCCTTCAAATTTGCCTGAACTAAAGCTCCTGACAGCGGAGCATTGATTGCATATAGCCTTATAGCTCCAGAAGGCTTCATAACAGTATCTTCCTTTAAGTTCCGACTCGCTGTCTCTTCCCGCCTGCTTTATCAGAGACTTGTTGGCCCAGATAATCCTGAGGTCGGGGGTCAGGTGAACGATGCCGTCGGGGATGTTATCGAGCAGGGCCTGGAACTCGTGTGAGAGCGTGCGGTATTTCTTTTCCTGTCCGATCAACGCCTCTTCAGCGTTCTTGCGGTCGGTAACATCCTGTATGGTGCCGATCATCCGTTCCGGCTTTCCGTCCTTTCCTGTCTCGAGACGGCCCAGTCCGTGCAGCCAGCGCTCAGCGCCGCCATTGGCGCGCAGGATACGGTATTCCCGGTCAAAGGGGTTCACGTCCCTTAAAACGTAATCCCGGAGATACGCCCTCATTTCGTCACGGTCTTCAGGATGCACGAGGTCCAGCCAGCCCTCCACGTTTTTCGTGAAAGAAGAGTCAATGCCGAAAATCTCGTCCAGCACATCCGAGCTGGTCCAGTCCCCTGAGCGGGCGTTAAAAACATAATGCCCCAGGGCCGCGACACGCTGGGTCTGCATCAGGACCGCTTCGCTTTCAAGCAGCGCCTCCTCCATGAGCCTGCGTTCAGTAACGTCGCGGAATATTCCGATAAGGTAGGGCCTGCCGTCAAACCGCACGGCTGAAGACGTGATGTCGGCATAAAACACGGACCCGTCCCGGCGCCTTACCGGGATGTCGGCGGCGAGCTGTATCTCACCGCGCGACTGCCTTTGAAACTGCTTTATGACATAGGGCAGGTCTGCTTCAGGGTGAATGTCCATAACCCCCAACCGCTTTATCTCCTCCGGGCTGTAGCCAAGCATGTGGCTGATCGCCGGATTGCCGAACAGGAACTTCATGGTCTCCGCGTCGGCGAGCAGGATGCCGTCGATTACGCTTTCAAAGATTATGTGGAATTTCTCTTCCATCTCTAACGGGGCAGCTCCTCTATCATCCTCTTTGCCTTCTGCATAATCTGCTTTTCGCTTTTGTAAGACAATGTTTCTATTGCCTCGTCTATCGGGAACCACCTCGCCTCGTCCACTTCATGGTCATGGTCTCCGGTGCTCCCCTTGACGTATTTCAGCAGGAAGAAATGGACCGTTTTGTGCACTTTCACCCTGTCGTCGTTCAGGAAGTACCAGTAGGAAATATGTCCCAGCTTGCCGATTATGTCCCCGTGAAGGCCTGTTTCCTCCCTGACCTCTCTTAACGCAGCGGCGGGAGGGTCTTCATTTTTATCTATCAAGCCCTTGGGAATACACCATGCCTTGCCGCCTCTTACCGATATCAGGGCGGCTTCAGCGCGGCCCTCCGATATCCGGAATACGACGCCTCCTGAAGACGTCTGTTTTTTTATTGCCGGGGGTCTTTCCATGTCAATCAGCAATTAACAATGAGTAATTATCAATTAAAGAAACTCCCTTCATTACGCATTATTCATTTTTCATTGCCCATTATCTTTACTGCGGCAGACTTTTCTGAAGCCACGGGACCACGATCCTCATAATATCGTTGTAAAAAACAAAGGCAATCAAAGTGAATAATATGGCCATGCCGGCCTTGTTGGCAATGACAAGCGCCTTTTCGCTCAGGGGTTTCCCCCTTAACGCTTCAATAGTAAAAAACATAAGGTGTCCCCCGTCAAGGACAGGGATGGGCAGCAGGTTGAGTATTGCGAGGTTGATGCTGATTATCGCGATAAAGTTAAAATAAGCGAACGGCCCCACGGACGCGGCCTTTGCGGCGGCATCCACTATCAGGATGGGCCCTCCTACCTGTTTTGTCGACACAGCGCCGGTAAACAGTTTGACTACAACTTCTATCGTAAGCGCGCACCATCCGTACAGCGCCTCAATGGCCCTGAAAGGCGCGCTGAATATGCTATCGCTCTGTATCACATGCGCGTCCAGTCTCTTGGAAATGCCTATTCTCCCGACAATGGTTCCCTTGCCGGTTTCATCCTTCGCTTCCGCCGGCTCCGGGGTTATCCGCACGTTTATGAATTCATCGCCCCTTTTGACCCTGAGACCCAATTCCTTCCCCGGGCTCTTTGAGAAAATCCCGGCCATTTCATTCCAGTCCATCACGGACGTCCCGTCGATTTCTACAACGGTATCGCCTTCTTTCAGGCCGGCCTTCATAGCGGGCGAACCGTCCATAACGCTCTCTATCGTGGAAGTCATGCTGTCAAGCTCCGGTATCGCGACAGGAAGCTTTAAACCCAGGAACACAAGAAAGATGATATAAGCCAGCACAAGATTAAAAACAGGACCGGCAATAACGATTGCCGCCCTTTTCCATACAGGCTGATATTGAAACGCCCTCGGCTTGTCTTCTTCAGCAAGCTCTTCCCCGGGCTCTTCTCCGAGAGGTTTTACATATCCTCCGAGAGGTATCGCGGAGATCAGATACTCGGTCTCGCCGATCTTTCTCCCTAAAACCTTCGGGCCGAAGCCGAGGGAAAATTTCAGGACCTTTACATTAACAAGCTTCGCGAAAATAAAATGCCCCAGCTCATGAAAAAAGATAAGTAAACCGAAAAAAATTACCGCCCACAAAATTGACATTGTTGAATTTCCTTTACATGTATTTTAACATTCATCCAGGCAAGGGCCGACACAGAGGCCTGCCCCTACATAACTCTTAACTCATCTATTATTTCCTTTGCCTTTTCTTTTGCCAGGTCCGACGCTTTGATGACAGTGTCTATACTATCAGTTTTCAGGACGTTATGCGCCTCCATTGCTCTTGAGACCACAAGCGATATGGCCCTGAAAGATATTTTCCTGTCAAGAAACGCTTCCACGGCAACCTCATTCGCCGCGTTTAATACGCAGGGCATGGTCCCGCCCGCCCTTATCGCTTCATACGCAAGCGCAAGCGCCGGGTATTTCCCCATGTCCGGTTCTTCAAAAGTGAGCTTTCCGACACCGGCAAGATCGAGCGGCGGCATCGCCCCGCTGAACCTTTCAGGGAAGGAAAGCGCGTAACTGATCGGCCCCTTCATGTCAGGGACGGACATATGCGCGATAACGCTGCCGTCGATGAACCTGACCATTGAATGGATAATGCTCTGCGGATGCAGGACCACCTCTACCTTTTCAGGAGGCAGATTAAAAAGCCAGCAGGCCTCTATCACCTCAAGCCCCTTGTTCATCAGGGTCGCCGAATCTATGGAAATCTTTTTCCCCATGTCCCACGTCGGGTGCTTCAGGGCGTCTTCAGGCGTCACCGCGTCGAGCTCTGAAATACTTTTCCTTAAAAAAGGGCCTCCTGACGCGGTCAGGACAATCTTCCGGATTTCGTCCATGTCCCTGCCGTTTAAACACTGGAATACCGCGCTGTGCTCGCTGTCAACAGGGATAATACGGACGCCGCGTCCGGCAGCCAGGGGGATTATTATGCCGCCTGCCATTACAAGGGCTTCTTTAGTTGCAAGGGCTATGTCTTTCCCTGCTTTTATGGCTTCGTACGTGGGAACGAGGCCCGCTGAGCCCACTATGGCGGATACGACCATGTCCGCGTTTTCGATAGTCGCCGCCCTGACCAGCCCCTGCTCCCCTGAAAAGATTTCAACCGGGAGGTCTTTTTTCCTGACGCTCGCAGCGGCGTCTTCGTCAAAGACCGCCGCAATTTCCGGTTTGAATTCCCTTATCTGGGACTCAAGCAGGTCAATATTGTTCCTTGCTGCCAGCCCGACAACCTTGAATTTGTCCTGACGGCCCCGGACCACTTCGAGGGTGTTTTTGCCGATAGAGCCTGTGGACCCCAGTATGGAAATTCTTTTCAAAAGCGCCTCACTATGAAATAGAGTATGGGGCCCGCGGCAAGAAAGCCGTCGATCTTGTCGAGCATGCCGCCGTGACCGGGGATAATATTGCTCGAGTCCTTGACGCCCGCGTCCCGTTTAAACATGGATTCAATCAGGTCTCCGAATAATGCCGCTGTCCCCAATGCAGCGCCCACTGCCGCCGCTTCCGTTCCGGACAGACCGGGGATATCAAAAATATTTTTAATTATTACGGCGCCCAGCGCGCCGCCTGCCACGCTGCCGAAGGCCCCTTCGATAGTCTTATTGGGGCTTACAGCCGGATACAGTTTGTTGCGGCCCAGGTATGTCCCCACATAATAAGCCATACTGTCTGAAAGCCACACCGACGCGTAAAGAAGGAATATGTATTCAAGGCCGTTCTCCCCGGTCCTTAACAACCACTGAAAGCTGAGGGAAAACGCTATATAAAAAAACCCCAGTACCAGGGGCCCGAGCGACGACATACAGCCGGAAGGTGTAGTTACCAGGAGCAGCCTGAGCAGCAGGATAAGAAACAGGCCGGAAAACACGCCGAAGGTAAAATATTCCGGGTGGCGGCAGGACAAATAAAACAATGCCGCGCCGATCGCAATACCAGGCAAATACAGCCTTGCAGGCACTCTGTACATCGTATAAAATTCCCACATGGCAAGCGCCGCGACGACCGCAAGCAGGGCCAGGAAATACGGCCACGGCGGCAGATAATAAACAAAGGCAATGAGGACCGGCAGTATCAGCGCGCCGGCGACATGCCTTTTTATGAACGAACTGTTTTTTACGCCTTTTTGCATCCTGTTTGTCCGCTTTTCCTCACAGCGCTCCGAACCGCCTTTCCCTGCCGCTGTATTCCGAGACGGCCGACAGGAATTCATCCCTGCCGAAATCAGGCCAGAGGGTCCCGGTAAAGTAAAATTCAGAATAAGCCGCCTGCCAGAGAAGGAAATTACTGAGCCTCATCTCGCCGCTTGTGCGTATGATCAGATCAGGGTCCGGTATCCCCGCGGTATAAAGATAAGACTCAAAAACCTTTTCGTCAACGTCTTCAGCCCGCACCCCGGCGGTCATTATGGTTTTCACGGCATTGACTATCTCAGCCCTGCTGCCGTAGCTCAGGGCGCTTGAGACCACAAGCCCGGTGTTGTTTTTTGTCAGTTTTTCAAAGTCGCTTACCAGTTTTTGGATATTCACCGGAAGTTTTTCAATGCAGCCTATGGCCCTGAAGACCACATTCATTTTATGCAGCCTACGCATTTCGCTTCTCAAATACTTGTCCAGAAGACGCATGAGGGCGTTTACCTCGGCAGCGGGTCTCTTCCAGTTTTCCATCGAAAATATATAAAAAGTGACCGCCTCCAGGCCTATCCCGGCAGCAGTATCTATTATTTCGTTTACTCTCTTGACGCCGTTCCTGTGACCCTCGAGGCGGGGAAGTCCCCTCTTTTTGGCCCACCGGCCGTTTCCGTCCATGATAAGCGCCACGTGTCTGATG
>QZKO01000072.1 GCA_003599505.1 Nitrospiraceae bacterium
GTTATACGCTTCGATACTGATTGCCTTTTCTTCAGCGAATGCTTTAAGTCTCTCGAGCTCTTTCTCTTTTTCCTTGAGCTTTCCCACAAGATCATGAAATGTATCAACGACAAAACCGACGTCCGAGCGTTCTTTTGTGTTTTCTGATGCCTTGAGGGAATTTTTCTTTTTGAAAATGTAAACCGCTGTGCCTGCAAAGGCCCCTGCTGAAATCAGCAGCGCGGAAATCCCCGGGACAAGCTGTTTTCCCGGACCTGTCGAGGCAAACACAAAGGCAATAGCGACAAACAATCCGAGGGATGCGAGAAAGAAGAGCGTTAAGTTCCTGATTAAAGTGTCCTGCCGCATGGTTTTTATAATCTTTTCGACAACTTTGATGATATTCTTTATAATTTCATGCGGACTACCCTAAATACCATCTCAATATCTCCTCTCCCCACAGGAGGCTTATCAGCGCCCCTGTGGCGAGATAAGGGCCGAAGGGAATTTTTCCTCCCCATTCCCTTCCCTTCAGGATTATGAGCAAAACACCGATAACAGACCCCAATAAGCTGCCTGTAAACGTCGTAAGTATTACTCCCTTCCATCCCAGCAGCCCGCCGACCATTGCCATCATCTTTATGTCCCCTCCGCCCATTGCGTCCTTTTTCAGTACCGCCTTTCCGATGGCGGCTATCAGATAAAAAGAGCCTCCGCCCGCAAGAAATCCGATAACGGAAGACTTGACTCCAAGCAGCTCGCTCCGGGAAAACGGATCAGGCAGTACGGTGGAGCCCAGGATAACGGCAAGTATTGTCCCCGGCAAAGTAATGCCGTCGGGAATGATCTGATGATCGAGGTCGATAAAGAAGATCACGACAAGAGAGGAGACAAATAAACAGTAGGCGAGCAAAATCAAAGGAGAACCAGCGACGGACCGGTCGAGCAAAATTACGTATAACGCCGCGTTAAGGAATTCTACAAGGGGATACCGGACAGACAGTCCGGCTTTGCAATGCCTGCACTTCCCACCCAGCAGCATAAAACTGATAAGCGGAATGTTGTCATAAAATTTTATCGGCGTGCCGCATGAAGGGCACCGTGAAGAAGGGCGTACCACAGATAAGCCTCGCGGTACGCGGTATATGCACACGTTGAGGAATGAGCCGATTACCGCCCCAAGAATAAAGATGAAGATGTAGGGGGTCATTCGGGCAGCTTGCTCAGGTCCTTTGCCTGGTTTTTATAGTCCTCCGCCGCTTCTCTCATATGCTTTATCTCATCGAGCGCCTGCTGGACAACGAAATCCCTCCAGATGGACTTCTCCCCTTTTTCCCTGAGCTCCGCAACCCTTTTGCCTATGTCCCTGTACAGGTCGTCAATCCTGCCCTCAATCTTCGTGCTCTCAAACAGAAGCCTGGCGATCTCTGTCTCTGCCTTGGTCCTCTCTGCGAGGAACGTCGCAACCCACTTGAGCTGGTCCAGCCCCCTGTTTAAATTTTTCCTTATCCTGTCTATCATAATTCCTCCGGAATTAGAGTTTCATAACTCATAACTGTTAACTCTTCATAAGCTCCAGCCTTCCCATCCATTTCTTTTTCAAGGTCTCTTTAAGCAATGGATAACTCCTCAGATCAGGCCCGGCCTCAATTAAATCAAAGGCCTCTCTTCTCGCGGCCTCAAGCAACTTAATATCCCTTACTATATTAGCAATTTTCAAGTCAGGTATGCCCGACTGACGGGTCCCGAAGAAGTCGCCGGGGCCGCGGATGTCGAGATCTTCTTCCGCAATCTTAAATCCATCGCATGTGGACTCCATACCCTTGAGCCTTCTTTTTGCTTCTTCGCCGAAAGGGGGATATGCCATAAGCAGGCAATGTGAATCGTGTCCTCCCCTGCCTATTCTCCCCCTGAGCTGGTGCAGTTGCGCGAGTCCGAACCTCTCGGCATGGATTACGAGCATAAGAGAGGCATTCGGCACGTCTATGCCCACTTCGATGACCGTTGTTGCTACAAGGATATCGATCTCTCCGGCCTTGAACTTTGCCATCACGGCCTCTCGTTCATCGCGCGGTATCCTGCCGTGGACCAGGCCGATCTTCCTTTCAGGGAAAATCCTTTTGAACGCCTCAAACCCTTCAACGGCTGATTTAAGATCAAGCTTTTCGGACTCTTCTATGAGCGGATACACAATGTAAATCTGCCTGTCGCCGGAGAGCTCCTCTTTCATAAGAGAGAGGACCTTCTCCTTCTGGCTCGAAAAAAACACCCTGGTAATTATCGGTTTCCTGCCCGAAGGGAGCTCGTCTATTATGGATATGTCAAGGTCTCCGTATAAGGTCAGCGCCAGGGTCCTCGGTATCGGGGTCGCCGTCATAATAAGGATGTCGGGACTGGAACCCTTGCGCCTCAGATCGGCCCTCTGGACAACGCCGAACCTGTGCTGCTCGTCTATTATCGCCAGACCGAGCTTACTGAACTTCAGATGCTCCTGTATAAGCGCGTGCGTGCCGATTACGATCTGCGCGGTCCCCTGTGCTATATCGCCGGAAGATTTACCTTTGCTTCCCGACGTAACAAGTACAATGTTGATGCCGAGCGCCTCGACCATCCTGTGTATATTTATGAAATGCTGTTCCGCCAGGAGCTCGGTCGGCGCCATGAGGCACGCCTGGTAACCGTTTTCAACGGCAATGAGCATCGACACGAGCGCGACAACCGTCTTGCCGCAGCCCACGTCTCCGTGAACAAGCCTGTTCATCGGCAGCGGCCTCTTCATGTCCGCCCTGATCTCCGCCATCACACGCTTCTGGGCGGCAGTAAGTTCAAAGGGGAGTCCCTGCAGAAACCTGTTTACGAGAACGCCTTTATCCTCAAAACTTATCCCCTCCTCGATGGTCTCTCTTTTTTTCAGGACCGCAAGGCCGAGTTCGAGCAGGAAAAATTCATCGAAGGCAAGACGCCTGTGCGCGGGGCTTACCCCCTGGTTCAGGGCCCCCGCGTCAGTGAATTCCTCCGGAAAATGGGCTTCCTGCACCGCCTGATGCAGAGGCATCAGCCCGTTCCTTCCCAGGACTTCGGCCGGCAAATAATCTTCTATAATGGACGAACAGTTGGTTACGACATTAAACATAATGGTCCTGACCTGTTTCGGCGATATCCCTTCAGTGGCTTTATATACGGGGACCATCCTTGCGGTGTGTATAAATGTATCTTCATCCCCGACCAGCTCATAATCGGGATTATCCATCTCGGCGCCGGTCATGGAATACGGGTTACCCTTTACGACGCCGCTCAGAATCACCTTCTGTCCCTTCTTGAAATACCTTTCCAGGTAAGGCTGATTGAACCACCTGGATTTCAGATAACCTGTTTTATCGGTGACCGTGATCTCGAATATCTTCATCTTCCTTTTCGGGGTAGTAATTATTTCCGCCGACGTCA
The DNA here is from genome assembly GCA_003599505.1 of Nitrospiraceae bacterium. GTDB lineage: Bacteria > Nitrospirota > Thermodesulfovibrionia > UBA6902 > UBA6902 > SURF-23. The sequence goes on from QZKO01000072.1 coordinate 3,424, forward strand.
CCTCGCACATCGTTGTCTCAAGGTTGCCGTAGCGCAGGTCGCGGATATTTTTCAGATTCTTCCTGTCTTCGTAACGCCAGGGGAAATAGTAAAGCATGTCTTCGAGGGTCTTCATACCGAGACGTTCAAGGAGTCTGGCGCGCGCCGGACCGACTCCTTTCACATACTGGACAGGGGTATCTTTTGATATCTGCGGGTTAAAATTTGAGTCTTTGTTGTGGGTAAGGTTTTTGACCTTGTCCATATACAAAAAGGGGTCAAGGGTTCAAGGGGTCGAGGGGGCATCCCCTGAATCCCGGCTTTCTCCGCTCTCTTCTTTCCCCTCGGCTTCTTCAAACTGCGCCTCTGCTTCACCCCTTCTCATCTTGTTATATTCCGTCTCGCTGAATATCTCGATGTCCCAGCCGGTGAGTTTCATCGCCAGCCTGACGTTCTGTCCCTTTTTGCCGATAGCCAGGGAGAGCTGCTGGTCATTCACTACAACTATTGCGGATTTCTCTTCCTCGTTTGTCCCTATACTTTCGATGGCGGCGGGACTTAACGCCTTTGCGATAAGCACACGCGCATCATCGGACCAGGGGATAATGTCGATCCTTTCCCCCTTTAATTCCCGCACGATTGATTGCACGCGGGTGCCTTTCATTCCCACACAAGCGCCTACCGGGTCCACCATCTGGTTCTTTGAATATACCGTAAGCTTGGTCCGGTCGCCTGCTTCCCTTACGATATTTTTGATAACGACCAACCCTTCATAAATCTCCGGGATCTCCATCCTGAAAAGCTCGGCGACAAAATTCGGATGTGTCCTTGACAGGAGAATAACCGGCCCCTTCGGGGTCACTTTTACTTCCTCAATATAGGTCCTTACCGTCTCTCCCCTTTTCAGGTTCTCGCCCGGCAATGTGGATTTTATGGGAAGCGTTGCCTCGGCCCTTCCGAGGGCCACGAAATAGCTCCCTTTTTCTTTGCGGATTACCACGCCGCTTACTATCTGACCCGCCTTGTCCTTGTATTCTTCAAAGATGGCCTCTTTCTCCGCTTCCCTCACCCGCTGGAAAAGCACCTGCTTGGCTGTTTGCGCCGCGATCCTGCCGAAGTCTTCAACCGCAACGGACGACTCAATCATGTCGTCAATCCCCTTTGAGGGGTCTGTTTTCTGCGCTTCTTTCAGTGAGATCTCTTCCATCGGGTTCTCAACTTTCTGAACAATCTTTTTCAGCGCGGTTATTGCTATATCTCCTGATTCGGCGTCGATCTTTATATTTATTTCAACCTTCAGTCCATATTTTTTTCTTACGGCGGACAAAAGGGCAGATTCAAGGGTGCCGATAATAGAGTCTTTCGGAATGCCCCTTTCTTTACTCATCTGTTCAATTATGTGAATAAGTTCCCTGCTCATTTATATCTCCACCTCCAGTCTTGCCTTTGAAATATTTTTATAAGGTATGACGACTGTTTTGTCTTTAGGCAGGAGAAGCGATATCCCGTCATCCCCTGCCTCCGAGATTATTCCTGTAAAAAAAGACTGCCTGTCTATCGGTTCATGCGTAACGACCCTAACTGTTTTCCCGGTATGCTTCCTGAAGTCCGCCGGCGAGGCAAGCGGCCTGTCGAGGCCGGGTGATGAAACCTCAAGGACATACGAATACGGGATGGGGTCTTCCACATCCAGCGCCGCCTCAATCTCACGGCTCGCGCGTTCACAGTCATCTATTGTCACGCCGCTCTCTTTCTCTATAAAGACCCTCAACAGCCCCTTTCTCCCCATTTTGCCAAACTCCACGCGGTCCACCGCGAGCCCGAGGGACTTTATGACCGGCTCTATGATTTCCAGGACCTTATTCTTTATCTTGTCCGTGTTCATGGCAAACTTTTTTCATTCCCCGTCCGGCCGGCGAATCCACCTTTCGGTAATCGTCAAAAACCTCCACAAAAGCAAAAGAGTGGGAATGCCCACTCTTTAAAAAAAATCTGCTTCAGGGTAGTAAAAACTATGGAAAGAATAACACTTTTTAAATAGAAAAGACAATAGGTCTGCGCATAGGATTCGATGCACTTGACATATCAGGTACAAATAAGGTTCAATTTTACGTTGCGTTTGCGGCAGACTTCCGATTGACCGGGGATAACGAATGAATTTTTCAAGGTTTTGTTTCTTTATCATCACAGTTCTGATTTTTTCAGGTACGGCGTCGGCAGAGGCCCCTGCTAAGGGGCCTGCCCAAAATAACGGCAAGGATTTATTCGCCCCCCTGATCGCGGACCCACGCTGGCCGCATTTCTCGCTTGCCTACCAGTACTATACTCACGGAGGGGGGTTGAAAAATGTCGCCGCGGTGAGCTTTGGAGAGACCCTGCCTTTTTATAATGACGATACTCCTTCAGGCGGCCGGTGGCAGGCAGGGATACAGGCGGCGGTATTTGCTGTCTTTGACCTTGATACGCCTTCATGGGACCTGCTCAATGAAGATTACATCGTGGCCCTGCCTGTTGCCTATAAGAAGGAGCCATTTTCAGGCCTCATCCGCGTATATCATCAAAGCTCTCATATAGGCGATGAACTGCTGCTGCGTTCGAGGATTGACAGGGTGAACTTCAGTTATCAGGCTGCGGACCTTAAACTGTCATATGACCTTGAGAAATGGTTTCGCTTTTACGGCGGCGGAGAATATGCCTTCAGCAGAACACCCAGGGACCTGAAACCCTGGGCGACACAGTACGGCTTTGAGATTAAATGCCCCTGGAAGTATTGGAGCAAAGCTGTAGTCCCGGTGGCCGGGGCCGATTTCAAGAACAGGGAAGAGAACGACTGGCATAGTGAAATATCTTTAAGCGCGGGAGTCTGGATAGAGAGCCCCAAAACGATGTGGCATAAGGTCCACCTCATGGTCGGTTATTACAACGGTAATTCTCCAAACGGGCAGTTCCGGGACGAGCTGATTGAATTTTTAAGTCTCGGGGCCCATTTTTATTTTTAACCATCGGCTTGACCCCTTGGCCCCTTGGCCCCTGGAATTTTAAAATAGGTTAATATATAGACTGTTATCCTATTGTGTATTATTTCCGATAAGATACAGAAGGAGATTTCATTATGCAGGAACCGGAACTTGCTCATTTAAGGGAACTTCACTTTACAAAGACTAACGGGCCGGTCGATGACGCTATCGAGAGTTTAATTGAGCTCGCGGGCTGTATTCAGCATGGGGACCTGGTCAGGGAGATGATTATTTCAGCCCTGAAGACCGGACAGGAGGGAAACGACAGGGCCCACATGAAACTGATGAACACAACGATGAAAGAGATGAGGTTTACCGGAAAAGTATTCGGCCCTTACCGTACGACGCGGAAGGTCACCGTTTTCGGGTCCGCAAGGACCCGGCCTGACGAGCCGATTTACGGAATCGCGCGGGAATTCGGGAAGAAGCTTGCCGGGGCCGGGTATATGGTCATTACCGGAGGAGGGGGAGGGATTATGCAGGCGGTCAATGAAGGCGCGGGACCTGAACATTCTTTCGGCGTTAATATCCTCCTCCCTTTTGAGCAGAAGCCGAACCCCGTCCTCGCGGGCAATCCCAGGCTTATTACATACAAATATTTTTTTAACAGGAAGGTGGCCTTTCTCAAAGAGGCGGACGCGGTCGTCCTCTTCCCGGGAGGGTTCGGCACTCTTGACGAGGCCATGGAAACGCTTACCCTTTTGCAAACGGGCAAGCATAACCCTATACCTCTGATCCTTATTGAAGAGCCGGGCAACGGCACTTACTGGAAACGCTTCTTCATGTTTCTGAAGGATGAGCTTTTCGCTGAAAATTATATCAGCGAATCGGATTTCAGCCTGTTTGAATGCGTTGACTCCGTAGACACCGCGGTTGAACGGATCAATCTTTTTTACGGGCGTTATCACAGTTTGAGATATATCAACAAAAAACTCGTTATACATCTTCTGTCGCCTGTAGACACACCCTTCATTGAGAAGCTGAATAAAAAGTTTTCAGACATCCTTGAGCCGGGGGGCGGAATATATCCGTCTCTTCCTCTGCCTGAAGAAGCCGACCCCGAGATCGCCCACCTGCCGAGGCTTGTAGTGGATTTCAACTACAGGGATTTCGGAAGACTGAGGAATTTTATCGATGAGATCAACAGGATTTGATATGGGACCCTTGAACCCTGTTTTCCCGGGTCCGTCATGAACAAGCTCAAGGTATTGATCGCCGACAATACCGATTCCCTCAGGCAATTCATAAAATACGCGATCGAGAAACATTTTCCCCATATCGTCACCGAGACCGCAAGCAGCGGCAAAAACATTCAGCAGAGGATAGAGAGCAGCAGTTACGACCTTATACTTTACGAAAAGGAGATGCCGCTGCTGGACGGCAACACCCTGCTGGAATGGTTGAGAAAACATGATTCACTGAAAACCACTCCTCTGATAATGATGTCTTCAGGGACAGATGAGGAGGGCATCAAGAAAGCGATTGAATTGGGGGCAGATGCCTATCTGTTGAAGCCCTTTAAGATCGATAGCTTGATCAGTAAGGTTGCCTCGATAGTAAAAAGGTTCAACAGGGACTAATACCCCCTGCCGTAAATCCTGGTCATCTCCGACAGCTTTTTCGAGAGGGCCGGAGAAAGCTGGTCCGGAAGCATCCTCCATTCCCAGTTGCCGCTTGGACTTGCAGGGAGGTTCATCCTGTCTTTTTCCCCGAGACCGAGGACATCCTGCATGGGCACAATTATTATGCCGGCAACGGACATCATGGCAAGCCGTATGACCTCCCAATGCACGGTTTTGTCTGTGACCTCGCGCCCAAGGTATTCAAAGAGCCTTTTTCTGCCTTCATGGTCCAGCTCTTTCTTAAACCACCCTTTCACTGTATTGTTATCATGAGTGCCTGTATAGACCACGCAGTTTTTGACATGATTGTGGGGGGCGTATGGATTTGCCGGGAGGTCTTCGGAAAAGGCAAAGAGCAGCACCTTCATCCCGGGGAAGCCGAATTTGTTCATGATTTCCCTTACATCGTCCGTAATGACGCCGAGGTCTTCGGCAACAATGGAAATATTCGGGAAATGTTTCAGGATTGTTTTAAAAAAATCTTCAGCGGGGGCTTTTACCCACTTCCCGTTTATCGCGGTCTTCTCGCCGGCCGGGACTTCCCAGTAACCGACAAATCCCCGGAAATGGTCTATTCTGAACAGATGGTACAGTTTCAGGTTATGCTCGATGCGCCTGACCCACCAGGAATAATCGTGCTTTTTCAGGACCTCCCAGTGATAAACCGGATGTCCCCATAATTGTCCTGTAGAGCTGAAATAATCAGGCGGGACCCCGGAAACAAAGGCAGGCCTTTTTTCATGGTCCAGGCTGAATATTTTAGGGTTGGCCCAAACGTCCGCGCTGTCGTAATTCACATAAATGGGGATATCGCCGAATATCCTGATGTTGATGCTGTCACAGTAAGTCTTAAAGGACGACCACTGGGTAAAAAAGATATACTGCATAAACTTTTCTCTCAGTATCTCCTCCTGCAACTTTTCCGACCATTCCCGCAGGGCGCCCGCTTTCCGGTCCCTCAGCTCTTCCGGCCAGCGTCCCCATTCAATCCCTCCCAGGTTATTTTTGAGGGAGATAAAAAGGCTGTAGTTATCAAGCCAGTGTGAATGCTCACCGCAGAATTCCTGGAAATCCTGATGCCCCGCCAGCTTGTCTCTGTTTTTTCTGTAAGCCAGGCTGAAGATGTCCTCTTTGTATCCGGTAACGGCCTGATAATCGACCTTTTCCAGGGGGAACGCGGGAGGGCTTTGTATATCGGACTCCAGCAGAAATCCATCGCGGACCAGCCGGTCGGGACTTATGAGAAGGTGGTTCCCCGCAAACGCTGAAAAGCTGCTGTAAGGGGAATTCCCGTATTCAGTGCAGGTGAGATTGAGGGGCAGTATCTGCCAGAACCGCTGACGGGATTCGACAAGAAAGTCCGCGAACCTGTAAGCTTCAGGTCCGAAATCCCCGATGCCGTATTGCGAAGGGAGCGATGTTATATGAAGAAGTATCCCGCTGCTGCGTTTGTCCATCTCAGACCTTCACATGCAAATAATAACCGAGTTTGTTAAAGCCTTCCACCCATTTTTGAGCGGCGCTGTCGCCGTCCCGCTCCTGCTCCTTCATTTTATTCAACATGCTTTTTCCTATTGAAAAATAAATATTCTGCGCGTTCCAGAGATTCAGGGAAAGTGAGAGGGGTTTGATGAGATCAAGGGTCTCGTAGACCTTTTCAAAAAGGCGTACGTCTTCGGGACGCTCGCTTAATTTCCCCATTACCGAGGTCGCCCAGGAGCTCGCGATGAACCCGATGGTGGTCGTGTCGATTTTAACGGACCATCTCCTGGTTTCATCCATTAATTTTTTCAGCTTTTCCGTATCCAGATATTCTTCTTCGAAAATCCTCTTGAGGTCCGTATTAATGATGTATTCAGCCGCGTACAGAAAGGGCCTCGGTATCCTGTGCTGCAGGCTCTGGTAGAAATTCATGATCGCGGAGTTGTTCTCATATATCTGGCGGTAGGAAGACTCAACGCTTTCATAGGTAAACTTAAGCACCATGTCAAGTACATGCCTCTGCTCGTCTTTAAAGAGATGCCAGAGAGAGAAGATATTGCCGTTAAAATGTTTGTCCATAAGACGTATGACTTCCGGGAGGTCGCCTCTTTCAAAGGCCCCTGTGATCTCCGCCTGCATGGCGGAAAAGTCATGTTCGCCCCGGAAGTCCCTGACGCCTGCGTTTATATTGTGGTCTCCCAGATGCAGCACCGTAAAGCTTATGGTCTTTTCATCCCATGTTATATCGGAGCTGATTACCGCCTTTCCCGTGGCGAGTTTCAGTTTTCCGGCTTCTCTCCTGTCATAAACTTCGCTTTTCGCGGTATAGCAGTATATTTTTATGTCTTCAGGATATTCTTCAAATACAGAGGATATACAGTAATGCGCCCCTACCCGCAGGAGGTCGCTTTTCGCGTTTTTTACGAACATCTCATAAGGCTGCGCGGCGTTTCTGTACACGTTGCTGTGCGCCATTGTCATATGCTCCAGATATTCTTCCTCAAGCGACAGCCCCCTGATTTCTTCCATGTACTGTATGGCCTTTGAGGCATACTGCATAATCTGGACGGTCTCAATGCCCGAGACTTCATCGAAGAACCATCCGCAGCTTGTATACATCAACATGGCGTTCCTCTGGGACTCGAGGAGTTTCAGGGCGGTCATTTTTTCACTTTTTGTCAGGTCCCTTAAGGCGTATTTTGAGAAAAACCGGTCAATATTTTCCCGCGACCTGTCGAGAATAACCTCAATATAGGCGTTCCTCGCGTCCCACGGGTTCCGGAAATATCCGGCGGCCTCTGTTCCATAAACCGGAATAAGCTTGTCCCTCAGCCAGTCCATCGCTTCTCTCAGGGGGCTTCTCCATTCCTGGTTCCATCCCGGATGGGTCCCGGAATTGCAGCCGCAATTGCTCCGCCACCGTTCCACTCCATGAACACAGCTCCAGGATGAATTTTCGAAAACATCGGCAACATGCGCGGGAGCATGTCTTTCGAGGTATTCGCCGTAATTTGTAATCCCGGCGAGACGGTTGGCCTCGATATGGTGCATGGCATAAGCAAGGGCCATGTCGCCGAAACGGTGGTGATGCCCGAAGGTCTCGCCGTCAGTGGCTATGTGGACTATCTGCGCCCATTTCCTCTGGTCGTTGAAAGCGGAAAGCAGTTTGCCGGCAAAATCCACTCCGTTATTCAACAGCCCCCCGAATGAGACGTCGCGGGATATGGGCCCGTCATAGAAAAAAAGATTTATCGTCCTGCCGGAAGGCAGCTCGCAAAGATACGCCCTTGTAGGGTCTATCTTTTCCCCTCTGACATCATTCCATCTCCCCGGCTCTTCACTTTTCCTTATACGCTGCGCCTGCCTCGGCGCCAGTATAGTAAACTTTATCCCGAGGCTCACAAGCACTTCGAGGGTTTCTTTATCAACCGCGGCTTCCGGAAGCCACATCCCTTCGGGGGCGCGGCCGAAGCGCTTTTCAAAGTCTTTTATCCCCCATATTATCTGGGTATATTTGTCCCTCCTGTTTGCAAGAGGCAATATCATATGGTTATATGCCTGCGCAATGGCCGAGCCGTGTCCTGAAAACCTGCTCATGCTGAGCCGGTCGGCCTTCAATATCGATTCGTATACGTCGGGTTTGTGCCGTTCGAGCCAGGACAGGAGGGTGGGGCCGAAATCAAAACTGATCTTGGAATAGATATTTACGATATCAATGATCTTCCCCTCGGTATCAAGTATCCGCGAGGACGCGTTGGGCGCGTAGCATTCTGCGGTTATCCTTTCATTCCAGTCGTGGTAAGGGTAGGCGCTGTCCTGGAACTCTATCTCTTCAAGCCAGGGGTTTTCCCTCGGGGGCTGATAAAAATGTCCGTGTATGCAGATGTATTTGTCCATTTCAGCTCTTGAAAAACAGTATTCCCAGCGGAGGGAGTTTTAACGTGAGTGAAAACTCCCGGCCCTGCGACGGGACCGCTTCCGCCGTAACGCCGCCTGCGTTCCCGCAGCCGCTTCCGCTGTAGATGCCGGAATCGCTGTTGAGGACTTCCCTCCAGTAACCTCCCCGGGGAACGCCTATCCTGTAATTCTCCCTGACGACCGGCGTGAAATTGCAGACGACAAGTATGATTTCATCCGTGCTGTGACATTTTCTGATAAAGCTTATCGAGCTTTCTTCCCAGTCGTGACAGTCTATCCATTCAAACCCTTCGTTTGAAAAATCCAGCTCGTGCATTGCCGGTTCATTCCTGTAGAGATGGTTCAGGTCGGTGACCCATTTGTGTATCCCCTGCTGGAACCGGTAATTCAGGGCATGCCATTCAAGGCTTTCATCGTGGTCCCACTCTTTCCACTGGCTGAATTCACAGCCCATGAAAAGCAGTTTTTTGCCGGGGTGGCCGTACATGTATCCGAACAGGAGCCTCAGGTTCGCGGAGCGCTGCCACTCGTCCCCCGGCATCTTGCCGATAAGGGCCCCCTTACCGTGAACGACCTCATCATGAGAGAGGGGGAGCATGAAATTCTCCGAGAACGCATACCAGATGCTGAAAGTAATCTGGTCGTGATAGTATTTTCTGAAGATAGGGTCTTTAGACATAAACTTCAGGGTGTCGTGCATCCAGCCCATATTCCATTTCATCCCGAACCCCAGACCGCCGACATGAGTCGGTCTCGAGACCATCGCCCACGCCGTTGATTCTTCGGCAAAGGTCTGAACGCCGGGATAAGAGCCGTAGACAGCCTCATTGAACCTCTTTATAAAAGTTATGGCGTCCAGGTCCTCGTTCCCGCCGTATTTATTGGGTATCCACTCGCCTTCTTTTCTCGCGTAATCCAGGTAAAGCATGGAAGCCACAGCGTCCACCCTGATGCCGTCAATATGGTACTTGTCGAGCCAGAACAGGGCGCTGCTGATAAGAAAATTCCTCACCTCGTTCCTGCCGTAGTTGTAGATATAACTGTTCCATTCCGGATGATATCCCCTTTTCGGGTCCTGGTGCTCATAGAGATACGTCCCGTCAAAGTACGAGAGCCCGTGACAGTCAGAGGGGAAATGGGAAGGCACCCAGTCGAGTATCACCCCTATGCCGTTCTGATGGAGATGGTCGATCATATACATAAAATCCTCCGGGGTCCCGTATCTGCTCGTGGGCGCAAAGTATCCGACGGTCTGGTAACCCCATGAACCGTAAAAGGGATGTTCCATAACCGGAAGCAGCTCAACATGGGTAAAGCCGGTCTGTTTTACATAATCCGCGAGGTGATGCGCCAATTCCCTGTAGTTGAGGTATCTGTTGCCCTCTTCAGGGACGCGCTTCCAGGAACCGGGATGCACTTCGTATATGGCGAAAGGGGCGTTCAGGGAATTGACGTTATGCCTGTTTCCCATCCATCCGGAATCATTCCAGGCATAATCCAGGTCCCATACGATAGACGCTGTTTTTGGCGGCAGCTCCCAGTAACATGCGTATGGGTCGCCTTTATCGACCATGTAATTATTGAAATTGGATTCTATGTGATATTTGTAAATGTCTCCCTTTTTTATTCCGGGAATAAAACCCTCCCATATGCCTGAACCGTCCCACCTTGCGGCCAACGGATGGGACCCTGTTTTCCATCCATTAAAATCACCGACAACCGATATGTTCTTTGCATTTGGCGCCCAGACGGCAAAATAGGTCCCTTCCTGCCCGGCAACAGTCATGGGGTGAGAGCCGAGCTTCTGGTACAGCCTGAAATGGTTCCCTTCTTTGAAAAGGTATATATCCTGGTCGGTAAAAAGGCTTATGTCGTGCCGCACCATCTGTTCTCCCTCCGTTAACCTGTTTGTTCCGCTTGCCGTCATATCATTGGTCCGGAAATATCAAAGCAACTAAATTATACAAAAAAACCAGGATAAAAATGGCAATTCAAGTTTTCGGCTTTCAAGGCCGATTTAAGGAGTGTATAACATCTGTTATAAAAAAGTTTAAAACATAATAATGAATACGGATTCCCTTCTTCAGAACATCAGCTCCCTGCCTTCACTCCCCGCGGTTGCGGTAAAGATAATCCAGGAGATAAGGAAAGACAAGTCGTCAATCGGCAAACTTGCCGATATTATCTCCGTGGACCCCGCACTCACCGCAAAGATGCTGAAAGTGGCCAATTCTTCATTCTACGGCCTCTCCCGTCAGGTGGATTCGGTAGAGAGGGCGATAAATGTTCTGGGGCTGGAAGCCATTAAAAACATAGCCCTGTCTTTTGTAATAGTCAAAGGTTTCAAAAGGGATTCCGTAGACGAATTTAACCAGGAGCTTTTCTGGAAGAGAGCGGTCACCGCTGCGGTAGGCGCGGAATTAATGGCGTCAAAGCTGAAGAGGAAACGCGAGGACATTTTCGTCACGGCCCTCCTCATGGATATAGGCGTCCTGGTCATGTATCTGGACCGGCCTGATGATTATTTAACGGTCATAAATGAAAAAATAATTTCGGAAACAGCCTCTGCAGCCACAGAGAAGGCTGTTTTCGGGTTCGACCACCAGGAAGCGGGCAGCGAAATCCTGAAGGCCTGGGGCATACCGGAAAATATTTATATGCCTATTTCATGCCACCATAAAACGCAGGACGCCGCGTCCGATTGGCGCGATACATCTGAGATACTTATGCTTTCCGATATGGCGTCGTCGGTTTATTACGGGAACAGAAGCACTGAAAAATTGAGGGACCTGGGCCGGCTGCTTCATGACAGGCTGGGCATGACCGGGTCCGATGTAAACGCCTTTATAGATTCTATCGCCGAAAAGACCCTTGAAATACTCACCTGTTTTGATATTGACGCAGTCGATGTTAAACCTTATTCCGAAATCATGAGCGAGGCCGCCGAGGAAATCGGGCCGCTCAATATGACATATGAACAGCTCGCCATGGAGCTGAGGCAGGAGAAAAAGAAGACCGGGCGTCTCGCGGCGGAACTGAAGAATTCAAACGAAAAGCTGAAGATGCTCGCTAATAAAGACGGGCTTACCGGGATATACAACCACAGGTTCTTCCAGGAGTTCCTGGACCGGGAGGTTGAAAGGGCGGAACGGTATTCGCGGAATTTGTCCCTCATTATTATGGATATCGACCATTTCAGGAAGGTCAACGAAGCCTACGGGTATAACCAGGGGGACCTCGTGCTGCGCGCCCTGGCCGAGCTCTTTCAGCAGGTCGTAAGGAAACCTGATATAGTGGTCAGGTACGGCGGGGAAGAATTTGCAGTGGTTATTCCCGAGGCGGACATCAGAAAGGCAATCATAATCGCGGAAAGATTGCGCAAGATGGTTGAAAGGCTGGAAATAAAAATTGAAGGGCAGGCAGTAAAGGTTACGATCAGCGCGGGCCTTTCCATGTATGAGCCCCAGAAAAATATGAAGGACAAGGCAAAACTGGTCGAAGCCGCGGGCAAAGCGTTGCATTATTCAAAAGTTACCGGCAGGAACAAGATAAGCGTCGTGCCGCTTGCAGGCAACTGACAGGAAACATGGACATCAGGAGAAAAAAGAGACACAGTCACATATATATAGAATTAAAAATCCGGATAAACGGGGTATGGGAGCCGGTCAAGGCGCTCGACTGGAATGAAGACGGTTTTAATTTTTATATGAACCGGGCCGTGGACGCTGACAGCGTTATGTTCAAAAAAGGGGCCGCGCAATTTTCCGGAGTTATCGTGTGGAAAAGGTTCATCCGTGACGACTACGGCGTCATTGAAATGGCATTGAACAGGTTTCTGTTTGAGGAGCTTGAAAAGCTCGATCCCGGCTCGGATACATACAGACGTATCGTGAGGCTAATCCGCGTCCAGGAAAGACCGGAGGAAAAGAAAAAACTGTTGACGGCGCTGAAAGGCGTTTCGGTCGTTGAAGACGCGGAGCTGACAGCGGAGAAATATAAAGTGGAAAATCCATTGTTCCGGTATGGAGTAAAAGTTGTTTCAGAAGAATGGAACAGAATCGTAAGCTACGCGTTTGAGGCTTCATCTGTTGTCCGTACCCTGGATAATATCAGCAAAGAACTGTCCAGGATGGCCGATGAAATGCCGTAATAACGGTTCCATCGCTGCCTTCCCACTTGTGCCTCGCACATCCGTAATACTTGACCCCTGACCCCTGCCCTGCCCAAAACCCGGTTGTTACTTGGAATAATAAAGTTGTAGAATAATTCAAAATTTGTCATTTTATGCCGGAGGGCAATTGGAGCTTTACAGTCTTACCCTTGAAGAAGCGCGGAAGGCCATTGACAGGGGCGAGATCAGTCCTGTGGAGCTGGCGGAAGCCGTATTCAAAAGGATAGATACTGTTGAAGACAAAATCCATTCCTTTATCACAGTAAACAGGGACAATGCCCTTGCCCAGGCAAGACAGGCGGAACAGCATATCAGGCAGGACATTAAACATCCGCTTTCAGGAATACCTCTCGCGATAAAAGACAACATCTGCACGGAAGGAGTAAGGACCACATGTTCGTCAAAGATGCTTGAGAACTTTGTCCCTCCGTATGAAAGCACGGTTACAAAGAAGCTGCGGGACCAGGGCTATGTATTGACCGGGAAAACAAACCTCGATGAATTCGCGATGGGGTCGTCGACCGAAAACTCGGCCTTCGGCCCTACGCGCAATCCATGGGACATTACAAGGGTCCCCGGCGGCTCCAGCGGCGGCTCTGCCGCAGCGGTCGCGGCGGATATGTGCATTGCCGCGCTCGGCTCGGATACAGGAGGCTCGATTCGCCAGCCCGCTTCATTCTGCGGGGTTGTGGGATTAAAACCCACATACGGGCGGGTCTCTCGCTACGGGCTTGTCGCCTTTGCGTCGTCACTGGACCAGATCGGGCCGATAACAAAGAATGTGAAGGACGCGGCAATACTTTTGAATATCATCAGCGGCCGCGACCTCTGCGATTCCACTTCGGCAAATTTGCCTGTGCCTGATTTTACGTCCGCAGCGGGTAAAGATATAAAAGGAATGAAATTGGGTATCCCCAAAGAATATTTCATTAAAGGTATCGCTTATGAAGTAGGGTCTTCGGTAAGACAGGCGATCAAACAACTTGAATCGCTCGGAGCGGTTCCGGTTGAAATATCGCTTCCCCATACTGATTACGCGGTCGCGGCGTATTACATACTTGCCACGTCCGAAGCGTCTTCCAACCTTGCGCGGTATGACGGCGTGAAATACGGCCTGCGGGTCGAAGGCGAGGACCTTATTGATATGTACATGAGGACACGGGAAGCAGGTTTCGGCGCGGAGGTAAAGAGGAGGATAATCCTCGGAACGTACGCTCTGTCTTCGGGATATTATGACGCTTACTATAAAAAGGCGCAGCAGGTGAGGACGCTGATAAAGCAGGATTTCGAGAAGGCGTTTGAAAAGGTCGACGCAATAGTTACGCCGACATCGCCCGTGCCCGCGTTCAGGGCAGGAGAGAAAACCGACGACCCGCTCCAGATGTATCTTGCCGATATTTTCACGATATCCGTAAACCTTGCTGGAGTGCCGGGTATTTCAATCCCCTGCGGTTTTACTTCGGAAAATTTGCCGGTCGGCCTGCAGATAATCGGGAAGCACTTTGATGAAGAGTCGATTTTGAAAATCGCATATGCTTATGAACAGTCGGCTGACTGGCACAAAATGAAACTGGAGTTGTAGAGAGAGATAGTGAATGCAATACGAAGCGGTCATAGGCCTTGAGATACACGCGCAGCTCCTGACGGAGTCGAAAATGTTCTGCGGGTGTTCGACAAAGTTCGGCTCGGAGCCGAATTCCCAGACGTGTCCGGTATGCATCGGCATGCCGGGAGTTTTGCCTGTGACAAACAAAAAGGCTATTGAGTATGTGATAAAGACAGGCCTGGCTGTTAATTGCGACATCGCCCCTTACAGCAGGTTTGCGAGAAAGAACTATTTCTATCCCGACCTTCCGAAAGGCTATCAGATAAGCCAGTACGAGCTCCCTTTATGCGGTCATGGGTTTATTGAGATCAACATAGACAGCGAGACCAGGAAGATAGGGCTCACCCGGATCCATCTTGAAGAAGACGCGGGCAAGAACATCCACGAAGGCGCGGGCAATTACAGCTTTGTGGATTTAAACCGCGCAGGCACCCCGCTGATGGAGATCGTCTCAGAGCCCGACATCCGCACTCCGCAGGAGGCTGTGGAGTTTATGAAAAAGCTCAGGTCGCTGGTCCGCTATATCAGCGTATGCGACGGGAACATGGAACAGGGCTCTCTGAGATGCGACGCGAATGTTTCGGTCAGGCCGGTGGGGCAGAAGGAGCTCGGCACAAAGACGGAAATCAAAAACATGAACTCCTTCAGGTTTGTCGAGAAGGCGCTTGACTATGAGATAAAGAGGCAGATAAAAATTCTCAGGGAAGGCGGGAAGATCATACAGGAAACAAGGCTGTGGGATTCAGACAGGGGGATTACGGAGTCCATGCGCTCCAAGGAAGAGGCGCACGATTACCGCTATTTTCCGGAACCCGACCTTGTGCCTGTTGAGGTCGACGACGCCTGGATTGAGCGGATACAGGCGCAGCTCGTGGAGCTTCCTGATTCAAAGCGCAAGAGGTTCAGCAGTCAGTACGGTCTTCCTGAACATGACGCGGCCCTGTTGACCTCGGAGAGGGCTATGGCGGAATGGTTTGAGAAGGCTGTGGACCTCGGAGGTGACCCGAAGGCCGTGAGCAACTGGATGATGGGCGAGCTCATGAGACTTCTTAATGAGGAAAACAGGCAGATCGAAGAGTGCTCTCTGAAGCCGGGACAGCTTGCCGGACTCCTGAATTTAATTGATCAGGGAACAATCAGCGGCAAGATCGCAAAAACGGTTTTTGAGGAAATGTACAGGACAGGCATGGATGCCGCCGCGATTGTAAAAGAAAAGGGACTCGTGCAGGTAAGCGATGAGTCCGAGATTGAAAAGGTGATAGATGAGGTCCTTGCAAAAAACCCCGGTGAGGTTGAGCGGTTCAGGGGGGGCGAAGAAAAGCTCATGGGATTTTTTGTCGGCCAGGCAATGAAGATGACAAAAGGCAAGGCAAACCCGAAGGTACTGAACGAGCTGCTGAAAAAGAAGCTTGGGAACTTATAGGACACATTGGCCATATAAGACCTATTATTATGGAAACCATCCTTATTGTCGAAGACAAAGAATCCATGGCACAGATGCTGAAGGAGACGCTTGAGCTGGAAGGGTTCAAAATTGCCATTGCCCGGGATGGGGCAGAGGGGATCAGGACTCTCAGAGAGAATAAAGTAGACCTGGTGCTGACCGATTTGAAATTGCCGAAGAAAGACGGTATCGAGGTGCTCAGGGCGTCGAAAGAAGAAAATCCGTTAATCCCTGTAATTGTTATGACCGCCTTCGGTTCTGTTGAAACCGCTGTTAGTGCCATGAAGCTGGGCGCGTTCGATTTCATCACAAAGCCTCTTGATACGGATTACCTTCGTATATTAATAGAAAGGTCACTGAAAAACCGGAGACTTGTCACCGAGAACCTTCTTTTAAGAGACGCGCTGTCTCATCGTATCGGCATTCCCGACATCATCGGCAAAAGCCCGAAGATGATAGCCGTAGCCGGGAATATACAGAAAGTATCTCCGGCAAAGACAACGGTCCTGCTTCTTGGCGAGTCAGGCACAGGGAAGGAGCTGTTCGCGCGTGCAATTCATGATTTGAGTCCGAGGAAAGAATATCCGTTTGTGGCGATAAACTGCGCGGCGATCCCGCGGGAGCTGCTTGAGTCCGAGCTTTTTGGTCATGAAAAAGGCGCTTTTACGGGGGCCGCCGAGAAAAAACCCGGCAAATTCGAGCTTGCGGATAAAGGCACCGTATTCCTTGACGAAATCGGTGAAATGGACCTGACCCTGCAAACCAAGGTCTTGAGGGCTTTGCAGGAAGGAGAAATAGACCGGGTAGGAGGAGCTAACCCCATCAGGGTAGACATAAGGGTCATAGCCGCGAGCAATAAAGACCTTGAGGCGGCTGTCGCTGGAAATACGTTCCGGCAGGACCTTTACTACCGGCTGAGCGTTTTCCCTATCACCATTCCTCCCCTGAGGGAACGCAGAGAAGATATCCCTGTTCTGGCTGAACATTTCATATCGAAGTTTTCTGCTGAATTAAATAAACCGCATAGAAAAGTGAGCCGGGAGGCTATGGATATCCTGAGCGGGTACTCATGGAAAGGCAATGTCAGGGAGCTTGAGAATGTCATTGAAAGGGCGATGATCCTCTGCGAAGGAGATGCCATAACGCCGGAACATCTGAGATTAAACCCGCCTGCGGCTCCTGAAGCAATGCTTATGAATATCCCGTTGGACGGCGCCCTCGAAGACGCAGCGTCAGCGGCGTTGAGGGCCGCGGAATCTTTGAGGATCAGGAAGGCACTTGAAGACACGCACGGGAACAAGACCAGGGCCGCGGAGATGCTGAAAGTAAGCTATAAGACGCTGCTGACGAAGATCAAGGAATACAAGATAGAATAGAGTCCAAGGGGTCAAGGGTCCAAGGGTATGCCCTGTAGTTAGGAGATTTGTTTGTGGATTTTATTCGCCCTTCTGACAGCTTTTTTTCTTGCCACGAGTGACGCTCTTACAAAGAGGATACTCGCCAAGAGGGACGAGTATTTTGTAGCGTGGGCGCGGATGTTTTTCTCCATGCCCCTGCTTTTACTGAGCCTCCTGTTTATCGATATCCCTGCTCTGAACGCGACTTTCTGGCAGGCCACTTTAGCCGCGATCCCGCTGGAAATAACCGCGCTGGTCCTGTACACAAAGGCATTGAAGGCCTCGCCGATCAGCCTGACGACGCCGTTTCTCGCGCTTACTCCTCTTTTCCTCATTGTAATTTCATACGTAATCGCCGGGGAGAAGATATCGGTTTCCGGCGCCGCCGGAATTGTGCTCATGGCCGTCGGCAGCTACATGCTGAACCTTCACAAGATAAGACATTCGTTTGTCGAACCGATAAAGGCGGTCCTGAGAGAAAAAGGCTGCGTGTTGATGATCGTCGTCGCCTTTATTTACAGCATGACGTCTTCACTGGGCAAGGTTGCGATAACCAATTCGTCTCCCGTCTTTTTCGGCAGTTTCTACTTTTTACTGATAACAGTGATCTTCACGCCCATCTCCATGTTCATGAACAAAGGGAAGATTGTCATTTCAAAGAAAGAAATCGCCCCGCTCTTTGTCGTGGGCATCACCCAGTCCCTTATGATTATCCTCCACATGACCGCGATGAGCATGACGAAAGTCGCATATATGATTTCAGTCAAAAGGACGAGCCTGCTTTTCAGCATAATATACGGGTATTTTATTTTTAAAGAAGAAAAGATTACCGAGAAGGCGGTGGGGGCGATGATCATGTTCGCCGGATTTCTGATGATAGTGCTGGGCCGGTAAAAGACTTGACTATAAGTTTCAACTTTGATGTAAAATATTGCCAATTCCATGAAAGCGCTTGTCACAGGGGCCACCGGTTTTATAGGGAGCCATCTCGCAGAGGCCCTCCTTAAAAGAGGATATGAAGTTTCCTGTCTCGTAAGAAAGACGTCAAATCCTGCCTGGCTTGATGCCCTTGACGTCAAACGCGTGGGTGGTGATTGCTCCGACAAAAGCTCCCTCCTTGATTGCGTGAAAGGGCAGGATTACGTATTCCATCTGGCGGGGTTGACAAAGGCTGTCTGCAAAGAGCGTTTTTATTCAATAAACGCAAAAGGCACGGCGAACCTCATTGAGGCGGTCGCGGAGAACAATCCCGGGATAAAAAGGTTTGTATACCTGAGCAGCCTCTCCGCTTTCGGTCCGCAAACCGGCGGCCGTCTCCCGAAAGAGGATGAAATACCCCATCCCGTATCCGATTACGGAAAAAGCAAGCTTGAAGGAGAAAACGCGGTGTTCCGTCATGCCGGCAGGATACCGGCGACTGTCCTCAGGCCTTCAGTTGTTTACGGGCCGAGGGACCGGGAATTCTTCTGGTTCTTCAGAATAATCGAGAGAGGGCTTATACCTTACTGGGGCGACGGACATACCTCTTTGATATATGTGGATGATCTGGTAAACGCGATTATCCTCGCCGCCTGCAGTAACGGCGCTGCCGGTAAAACATATTTTATTTCAGACGGCGAACTGCATTCCAATGCTGAAATAATAAAGGAGATAGCCTCGTCCCTTGACGTTAAGGCCGTCAGGATAAGACTGCCCAAATCCTTTCTGCGTATTATTGGCTATTTTAGTGATAGAATTAGTAAAATGGTTGGTAAAAATACGATAGTCAACCGTGACAAAATAAAGGAAATCATGTATCCGGAATGGGTCTGTGATATTTCAAAGGCAAGGAGCGAGTTTTGTTTTAAGCCCGGAGTCGATATGAAAAAGGGGATAAAATGGACGGCGGACTGGTACAGAATTCACAAATGGCTGTAAATAAAGAAACGGATATTTTTGACAAGTGCAGTAAATTCACCGCGGCCCGGGAGGCTATGGCGGCAGGGCTCTATCCTTACTTCCGCGTTATTGAAAGCGCGCAGGACCCGGAGGTAATCGTTGACGGCAGGAAAATGATTATGATCGGCTCCAACAACTACCTCGGGCTTACAAACCATCCCAGGGTGAAAGAGGCGGCCCTTGAAGCAGTCCGTAAATACGGAAGCGGCTGCGCGGGGTCGAGGTTATTAAACGGGACCCTTGACATCCATGTCAGGCTCGAAGAGAAGCTTGCGCGTTTCATGAGGAAGGAGACGGCCCTTGTTTTTTCAACCGGCTTTCAGACCAACCTCGGCGTGATATCGGCCCTTGCGGGCAAGGACGATATAATCCTGATCGACAAGATGGACCACGCGAGCATTATTGACGGCTGCAGGCTTTCCTTCGGCGAGATCAAAAAATACAGGCATAACGATATGGAAGACCTCGAGAGACTGCTTCAGCAGAATAACGGCAAGGGGAAACTGATAATCGTTGACGGCGTCTTCAGCATGGAAGGGGACATCGCGGACCTCCCGAATATCGTAAGGCTTTCTAAAAAATACGGCGCCAGGCTCATGGTCGATGACGCGCACGGCATCGGCGTCCTCGGCAAGACCGGACGCGGGACCGCCGAACACTTCGGACTTGAGGACGAGGTGGATTTAATCATGGGGACCTATTCGAAATCCCTTGCGTCGATCGGGGGTTTTATAGCCGCTTCAGAAGACGTGGTCCATTATATAAAGCATTTCGCGCGGGCGCTGATCTTCAGCGCAAGCCCTCCTCCTTCTTCGGTAGCGTCTGTAAGCGCCGCGATCGACATTATTGAAGAAGAACCTGGAAGAAGAGAACGGTTATGGCATAACACCAATAAGGCGCTGAACGGGTTCAAAGCGCTTGGTTTCGATACAGGCAAGAGCGAGACCCCCATAATACCGGTCATTGTCGGCGAGGACCGGAAGGCCTTTACCATGGCCCGGATGCTTCACGACAGGGGGATATTCGCGAATGTGGCGGTAAGCCCGGCAGTGCCCGCCGATATGGCGTTAATACGCACAAGCTATATGGCGACCCATACGGATGAACAGCTCGACAGGGTGCTGAAGGCGTTTGAAGAAGTGGGCAGGGCGCTGGGAATAATTTAGTTTAAATCTCAAATCTCAAATTTAAAATACTTTGATTGAAATCTTACCCGCTGACAATAAAAAAAATTTCAAAGAATTTCTGAATTTTCCTTTCAAACTATATTCCAATGACCCGTACTGGGTCCCGCCGCTTATCAGCGATATAAAAAAGCAGTTTTCAGCGCGAAACCCTTTTTTCAGGCACGCGGAGGTAATGCCTTTCATAGCCAGGCGTAACAATGAAACCGTGGGAAGGATTACTGCGATATACAACCGGATGCATATTGATTTTCATAATGAGAAGGCGGGTTTTTTCGGGTATTTTGATTGCATAGATGAAGACGCCGTCGCCGGCTGTCTTATTGGAAAAACAAAAGAATGGCTCGCTGAAAAGGGCATGACGGTAATGAGGGGGCCGATGAATTTTTCAATAAACGAAGAATGCGGACTGCTCATTGAAGGCTTTGATTCATCGCCGATGATTATGATGCCATACAATTTTCCTTACTATCAGAAGCTGCTTGAGGGGTGCGGCCTGAGCAAGGCAAAAGACCTTTATGCATACACCGCCGATGTGATGGATACCTTTCCGGAAAAGGTTTACAGGGTTTCGAAGGTTGCTGAAAAGCAGGGGATAAAAATCAGACCCATAAACCTGAAATCCTTTGACAGTGAAATGAGAATATTCAAGAGGATCTACGATTCAGCCTGGGGAAAAAACTGGGGACACATCCCTATGACGGATGAAGAGATTGAACATATGGCTGGAAAATTAAAACCGGTAATAGTCCCGGAACTGGCCCTGATTGCCGAGCTCAACGATGAGCCGGCGGGTTTCATGATGTTCCTTCCTGATCTCAATTATGTCCTAAAGAAGCTGAATGGACGCCTTTTTCCCTTCGGGATTTTCAGGGCGCTCCGGCATTCAGGGAAAACAAAAGATGCAAGATTACTACTCCTCGGCATTAAAGAGGGGGCCAGGAAGCGCGGGGTGGACTCGCTGTTGTTTATCGAAGGACTGAAGGCGCTTCATAAAAACGGCTACAGGAGGATGGAGCTTTCATGGGTGCTGGAGGACAACTATCCCGTACAGAGAATCATTGAGACCATGAACGGCAGGTTATACAAGAAGTACAGGATATATGAAAGGGAGGTCTGACCCCCCTTCCTCTTAGAGAATTAAATATGTTAACCTTAGGTGATAACAGGAGGGACACGATTTGTATAAAAGTATAGTTATCTGGGTCCTGTTCGGTCTGATGATGATTCTCGCGTTTAATCTGCTTGAAACATCCAAACCGGATGAGGAAATGATATTTTCGGATTTCGTCACGAAGTTGCAGCAGGGTGAGATTGCGG
Source organism: Nitrospiraceae bacterium (assembly GCA_003599505.1). GTDB lineage: Bacteria > Nitrospirota > Thermodesulfovibrionia > UBA6902 > UBA6902 > SURF-23. The sequence continues at coordinate 25,002 of QZKO01000072.1, forward strand.
ATGTAATTATAAAGAAACCGGAGAATTCAATATCCGGGACTCTGACAAACGGGACGAAATTTAAAACCTACGCCCCGGACTATCCGGACCTTATTAAGGAACTGAGAGAAAAAGGCGTGAGGATTTCAGCAAAACCCGATCATACGCCGTGGTACATGAGCATCCTCTTTAATTTCGGGCCCGTCATTCTCCTTGTTTTGCTCTGGGTATTTTTCATGAGGCAGATGCAGACCGGAGGCAATAAAGCCCTTTCTTTCGGAAGGAGCAGGGCCAAGCTTGTCTCTGAAAAAGGCATAAAAATAACCTTTGCCGACGTTGCCGGGATTGAGGAAGCGAAAGAAGAGGTCCAGGAAATAATACAGTTCCTTAAAGACCCGCAGAGGTTTCAGAGACTTGGCGGGAAGATCCCGAAAGGCGTTATGCTTGTCGGTCCCCCGGGCTCGGGCAAGACACTGCTCGCGAGGGCGATTGCCGGCGAAGCGGGCGTTCCGTTTTTCTCCATCAGCGGCTCTGATTTCGTCGAAATGTTTGTCGGTGTCGGCGCCTCGAGGGTGCGCGACCTTTTTGATCAGGCGAAAAAGAATTCCCCATGCATTATTTTCATCGACGAGATAGACGCGGTAGGCCGTCACAGGGGGGCGGGACTCGGCGGCGGGCATGACGAGCGGGAGCAGACCCTGAACCAGCTTCTGGTAGAGCTTGACGGATTTGACCCTAACGAGGGGATTATCGTGCTTGCGTCTACGAACAGGCCTGACGTCCTCGACCCGGCGCTTCTCAGGCCCGGGAGGTTTGACAGGCAGGTGGTAGTGCCCCATCCGGACGTAAAAGGCAGGCTTGAGATAATAAAGGTCCATATCAAGAAGATCCCTCTTGACGACAATGTGAACCTTGAAGTCCTCGCGAGGGGGACGCCTGGTTTTTCAGGCGCGGACCTTGCAAATCTTATCAACGAAGCGGCATTGAACGCTGCCCGGAAGTCCAAGACAAAAGTCGAAATGTCGGATTTTGAAGAAGCGAAAGACAAGGTCATGATGGGCAAGGAAAGAAAGAGCATGATCCTGTCCGAGGAAGAAAAGAACAATACGGCACACCATGAGGCAGGTCACGCCCTTGTAGCGAAGCTGACCCCGGGGACCGACCCGCTTCACAAGGTCAGCATCATCCCGCGCGGCATGGCGCTCGGCATCACACAGCAGCTCCCGATCGATGACAGGTATACATATTCCAGGGAATATATCCTTAACACTCTGGCGGTGCTGCTTGGCGGCAGGGCCGCTGAAGAGATAGCCCTCGGACATATGACCACCGGAGCGGGAAATGATCTCCAGAGGGCCACCGACCTTGCGAGGAAAATGATTTGCGAGTGGGGGATGAGCGAAAAACTCGGCCCGCTTACTTTCGGGAAACGCGAAGAGCAGATATTTTTAGGCAAGGAGATTACGCGGCATAAAGACTATTCCGAAAGGACCGCTGAAGAGATTGATGAAGAGGTCAAATCCATTATTACCGAAAGGTTTCGATACTCAAAACGTCTCCTCCTTGACAATAAATCAGCCCTCCTGAAGCTTGCGCACGCGCTGCTTGAAAAAGAGACCCTCGACGCCGTGGAAATAGAGGCCATAATACAGGGGACTGACGGCGATATGCCTGTTCCGGATGCAGCGCCGGAGATAAAAGTTGCGACTGAAGCAACTTCGTAAACGGATAAAATTCGAAATCCGAAGCACGAAATCCGAAACAACTCCAAAAAACGGTGACTCCTTGAACCTCATCTGGAATAATTATAATTTCGATTTCTCCCAGCGAACATACATCATGGGGATTCTAAACGTCACCCCTGATTCTTTCTCGGACGGCGGGCTCTTCTTCAATAAAAACACAGCCGTCAATCACGCGCTAAGAATGCAGGATGAGGGGGCTGATATTGTCGACATCGGCGGCGAGTCTGCAAGGCCCGGAGCTGAAAGGATTTCCGTCAGGGAAGAGATAAGACGTGTTGTGCCCGTTATTGAGGCAATCGCGCACAGGATTAAGATTCCTGTTTCAATCGACACCTATAAGTCAGAGGTTGCGAGAGCCGCGCTTTCAGCAGGGGCCTCAATTGTAAATGACATCAGCGGACTCAGGTTCGATAAAAAGATGCCGGAGGTTGTTGCCGGGCATAAAGTCCCGGTCGTTATCATGCATATTCAGGGCACACCCCGGAACATGCAGAAGGCCCCTGTCTACAAGGCCCTTATTCCCGAGATCATGGATTATCTGAGGTGTGGAATTGAAATTGCGCGTAACGCCGGAGTTGATGACAATAAGATTATCCTCGATCCCGGCATAGGCTTCGGAAAGACCGTTGAGCATAATCTTGAGATAATAAAGCGGCTTAATAAGTTTACCGGTCTTGAAAAACCGATACTGCTGGGCCCTTCCAGAAAATCATTTATAGGCAAAATATCAGGCGACCTGCCGGTGACAGAAAGGCTTGAAGGCACTGCCGCGGCTGTTGCTGTAGGAATATTTAACGGAGCAAGTATCATAAGGGCGCATGATGTAAAAGAAATGGTCAGAGTGGCAAGGGTCGCCGACGCGATAAAAAGAGGGTTTTGATCTTCTTCCTTTATTAAAGTTTCCCCGGAGTACTTCCGATATATAATCAAAAGGGTTATAATTTGGCAGTTTATAAATTGTCAAAATACTAAACAGGATATGAACAAGGAGGTCCGCATGAAGAAAATATCAAACCAGAGAGGATTCACACTCGTTGAGCTGGCGATAGTGATGGTCATTATCGGCCTGCTGATAGGGGCTGTCCTGAAAGGGCAGGCGATGATCGACGACGCTAAGCAAAAAAGGTTGCTGAACGATATCCAGGGGATAAGCGCCGCTTATTTTACCTATTATGACAGGTACAACGCTATACCCGGGGACGATCTGAGCGCCCATGGTTGGGGGACTGCTGTCGGCAACGGGAGCGGTTATATCAATGGCGCTACAGAGCCGACAGCGGCATGGCAGGTCTTAAGATATGCAGGGCTTCTCTCGGGCGACCCGGCTACGAGCGGCGCGGCAGCGCAGCCAAGGCACCCATTCGGTGGGACATATGGTTTCGGCAGCGCAGCTTTTGGAGCGTTAGGGACAAGAAACTATATTACCATGGTTACAGTGCCGGGCAGTGTTGCCGAGTCGATTGATATCAAATATGATGACGGAATATATAACACGGGTACGGTGCGCGGCTCCGCAGCTTATACCACAGCAACTGTTACTCTGCAATATCTCTTATAATAAATTGGAAACAGGAACCGCATAATTGAACTGATCAAGGGGGCGAGGAATCGCCCCTTTTCTGCTTAAAACCTATATGGTGGTTTAGAATTAACGTGAATGTACAGGGCATTGTTCATAAGGCTTACCGGAATAATCGGGCTGGCGCTTGTGCTGTGCGGATATTACCTGTTCTGGATCTCGCCTGATACGGAAATAAGCGAAGCGATAACCAGGACAAGGGCCGCGATTGTTGTCAATTTATCAGGGAATATAATGATAGTGTATTATCTTTTCAAGAGGCAGTCGTAGGGGGTCAGGTCTTGATATTTGACAAAATACATTGCAAAGCAAATACTGATAAGGCCAACACATTATTTGTCAAATGTCAAGACCTGACCCCTCCCGGCTTTACCCTTGTTGAACTCGCAATTGTTCTTGTAATCGTCGGTTTATTAATCGGCATGGGGGCGTCACTGATAGGGCCGCTGACAAGGCGGGCCAAGCTGAATGAGACGAGAAACACGGTAAAAGAGGTCTACGAAACCATAAGCGGATTCGCTACCGCCAATAAAAGACTCCCTGCCTTGCTGACGGACCTTAGCGCAAAGACAAGAGATTCTTACAATAACATCCTGCTGTATTATCCTGCTCCAGGTCTGACCGCCTCTAATCTATGCACAACGCAGGGCACATATCTTACTCTCAACGATATGGGCTCAAACAAGACAAATGTCGCGTTTGTCATTTTAAGCCAGGGGGAGAACAGATGCAACCAGACAGGGACAGGGTCGCCGTTTGCTATAGCGGATACGGATGTAAGTACTGCGTGTACGGACGGAAGCGGCAGCCCCGGTTATGACGACATAGTGATGTATATGGATATAAATACCCTCAGGCAGCAGATGTGCAATCCTTTCAGGATAGTGACGGACAGCCTTCCCACCGGGACAGAGGAGCTCGCTTATCCGTCAACAACCCTGGATGCTACGGACGGGACGCCTCAGATTCCGCCTTCTTATAATACATGGGCGGTGTCTTCCGGCGCGCTGCCGGCAGGGTTAACCTTGTCGAATCTGGGCGTCATTTCAGGGACCCCGACTGCCGGAGGGAGTTTTGGTTTTACTGTTTCCGTGTCTGATCTGGAGGGCAGGCCGGCGACTAAGAATTTTTCGTTGACAATAAACCCGAATGACCCGAGGATAACCACGGAGTTTCTGAATTACGGAACTGTTAATGAGGCATATCCCAGCGCTACATTAAGCGCCACTGGAGGGAGGTCACCATACACATGGGCTGTTACATCAGGAAGCCTGCCTGCGGGTCTGGCCTTGAACGCAGGCACAGGTGAGATCTCCGGGACCCCAACAACAGCGGGGACGTCCTCATTTACCGTAAGAGTTACAGACGCCGGCTCGCGGACCGCGTCAAAGACGCTTTCCATTGCAATTAACCCCGCCGGTACCGGCGGAGGGGGAGGCGGCGGCAGCGCCCCGACGTGCAGTGTGTCCGCAAACCCTGATATTATTCCGTCAGGCGGCACTACAACACTAAACTTCAGTATTTCAAACGGACCTGCTTTTGCAAGCTTTTCGCCCCAAAACGGCACGTGTACTACTTTCTCCGGCTCGACAGGCGACTCCTGTACAACAGGAGCGCTTTCTTCAAGGACTACTTATGTCCTTTCAGTAAGCAATGCAGACGGCAGCGGGTCATGCTCAACTACGGTATTCGTAGGACGTACCGCATACCGGGTTTGGAATAATACAGGTTCGCGCCGGGATTTTATCGTAGACGGCACTTGCAGACGGATAAACAACGGAGGGGAAATTACGACGGCTGCGTTACGGCTCAATTCAGGTGAAACCATGTATCGGTATTCGACAAACAACGGGACCTGCGGCGGCGGGGCGCAGGCCCAGTTGAGTTACAATTCAGCGGTCTCCGCCGACAGTGATAATGATGGACTGGTGAATTTCACGGGAACAGACAGGTAGTACAAACCCTACACAAGACCTAATGAAATCTCCCTTGCTTCTATATCGACACGTTCTATCCTGACGGTAACTTCCTTGCCGATGGAAAAGGTCTTTTTCTTCCGCCTTCCGACAAGCCGGTAGCTCTGTTCGTCAAACCTGTAATAGTCGTCAGGCATTGACGACACATGCAGAAACCCTTCCACAAAAAAATCTTTAAGCTGCACTCTCAGCCCCTGTGAAGAAATATTAGACACTGTTCCGGCATACTCATCTCCGACCTTGTCCTTCATAAACCACACCCTCATGGCGCTTACTATTTCCCTTTCAGCATCATCCGCCGCCCTTTCCGTCTTTGAAGAATTGGCCGCTATCTCCGGCAGCAGTCTTTCAAGATATTCCCTTCTTCCCTTCGGGAGTTTTTTCCTGCCCAGGGCGTCTCTCAGTATCCTGTGGACAACAAGGTCCGGATACCGCCTTATCGGCGAGGTAAAGTGCGTGTAGCTTTCCGACGCGAGGCCGAAGTGTCCTGTATTTTCCGTGGAATACTTTGCCTGTTTCAGCGAGCGCAGAAGGAGGATGTTCAGCAGGGACTCCTCGACGGAACCCTTTATCTTTTTTAAAAGCGTCTGGAATGCGGCCGCGTCGGTCTTTTTGAAATGAAGATCAAAGGACTTGAAAACAGGTTTCAGCTCCTCAAGTTTGGCGGGATCGGGTTTTTCATGTATCCTGTAAATGGACGGCAGCTCCAGGCCTTCGAGATGAGAGGCCACCGCCTCATTCGCCGATATCATGAACTCTTCAATAATCATATGGGCCAGGTTGCGCTCGGCCCTGACAATCGCCTCCGGCCTGCCCTGTATGTCAAGGAGGACCTCAGGTTCCGGCAGATCAAAATCAAGACTGCCGCGCTTTATTCTCTGCTCCCTTAAAATCCCGCACAGCTCTTCCATGGTCTCAAAACTTTCAATGAGATATCCGTACCTGCTCCGTTCAGCGGGGTCTTTATCGACAAGGATGTTTTTTACCGCCGTATAGGTCATGCGCTCGTTGCTGTTGATGACGCTCGGATAGAAATCTTTTTTCACTATATGCCCCTTCCTGTCGATATGCATCTCAACGGTAAATGTGGGCCGGTCCTGCCGGGGCACAAGACTGCACAGGTCGTTTGAAAGTTTTTCGGGGAGCATGGGGATTACACTGCCGGGGAAATAAACACTGGTGCCCCTGCGCCTCGCTTCAATATCAACCGCTGAATCCCACGGCACGTAGTGGCCCACATCAGCGATATGGACATGAAGGGCATATCCGTCCGGGGTCCTGCTGATTGATATCGCGTCGTCAAAATCCCTGGCCGTCTCGCCGTCAATAGTGACTGTCAGGAGTTTGCGGCAGTCTGCCCTCTTGTGCAGGGATATCTCTCCGCCCAATTCCCTGACTTCCGAAAGCGCCTGGGAAGGGAATTTGCGGGAAAGGGCGCGCTCCTCTATAATCATGTCTATTTCATGGACGGGCTCGACTACATCAGGCAGGATTTTCAGCACCTTGCCTTCCGGGGGTTTTATGGCAGTCGGATAAGAAATAAATTCAACAAGCACAATGTCGCCGTCCCTGGCGCCGTATCTGTTGCCGGGGCTGATTACGATGCCGAAAGGTATTTTTCTGTTTTTGGGCTTCACATAAAAAATATTCCCCTCCCGCTGAAACGTCCCCACGACCTTCTTCTGGGCCCTCTCAAGGATCTTTATGACAAGGTTTTATAAGTCTCTGCGTAACGTGAGTTAGTAACCGAAATAGTGCAATAAACCGGTGTAGTCTTATTCTCAAACGACTATCATAAAC
>QZKO01000036.1 GCA_003599505.1 Nitrospiraceae bacterium
GTTGGAGGAGAGACTGAGAATTGCAGGGGAAAATTCATGGGAAAAGAGGTCGCAGGCGATTATAACGATAATCAGGAAAAGAGTTTATACCCGGGCCTCAATTTCAAACAAATCTCTCGGGAAAGACTTGTTAGAGCGGTCTATATCAAATCATGAAGTTGCACAAGCAGGGGGTCAGAAGAGCAAATAAATTTTCGTATTCAGACCCCCTGAAACTGCATTTCGGATGCGGTACGATTTATAAAAAAGGCTGGATCAATATTGATTTGTTCAGCAATATTGCCGACCTGAGTTTAGATCTGCGGGAAAGGTTACCGTTTCCTGATAATTCCTGTTCCGTAATTTACTCCGAGCATGTTTTAGAGCATTTTGACTATCCTTTGGAAATTGATTGTTTGCTGGAAGAATGCCGGCGGGTGTTAAAGCCGACCGGGTTATTCAGTGCAGCGGTGCCGGATACTGAATGGCCCATAAAAGCCTGTCTTAATGATGACGACAATTATTTCAAATTGGCGAAAGAACTCTGGCACCCTTCATGGTGCAGGACTAAAATGGAACATATAAACTACCATTTCAGACAAAAAGGGGAGCATCTTTTCGCCTATGACTATGAAACATTGTATTTAAGATTGAAGGAAAAGGGATTTACAAAAATAATAAAAAGGGGCTTCAATCCGGAATTGGACAGTGAGGCCCGTAAAATCGGGTCATTATATATTGATTGCATTAAGCCGGGTTAAATAGTATCCTTCTGCTTCTTTTATGATCAGCAAAACAATTCATAGATGGGAAAGTTTCTATCCCCCCCTGAATCTCGAACAACACCTTTATAATTTGTCCAGACACAGGTATTTGATAAACAGGATTTTCGAGATGAAACCGGGGCGAGTATTGGAAGTGGGCGCAGGCTCCGGAAGTTTGAGTATTTTTTTTTCCACTCTGGGCTTATCGGCTGTTTGCGCCGACAACAATGCAGACGTTCTGGAGACGGCAAAAATTAACTGCCGGCGGTTAAATGGAAATGTAACCTTTATTTTGGCCGACGGGTTCTCTGAGCTGCCGTTTGATGACGAGTTCGATGTTTCATTTTCCCAGGGTGTGGCCGAACATTTCACGGATGAACAAATAAGGCTGTTCATCAACAATCAACTGAAAATCAGCAAGAAGGTTATGCTTTCCGTTCCGAACAGTTCCTATTGCCAATCCTTCGGTGATGAACGCCTTTTAACCGTAACGCAATGGACTGATATATTAGTGACTTTCAATATAAAGGAAATAAAAAACTATGGCGTTGAGATTCCGGGCAGATCATTCCTCAGACACAAACTGTCAAGATTAAAAATAGCGGACATATTCAGACCGCACCACATTTATATTGAAATAGAAAGAAAATCTGCTAAATGAAATTACTGGTATTTTCATCCGGCTTTCCGCCTCTCGATGGAGGGATAGAGATATTTGTCTATAACGTTTGCAGACAGCTTGCCGGGCGAGGTCACAGGGTGAGTGTATTGACGGGGAGTTACGAAGGAGACAGGGAATTTGATATGGGTCAAAAGATTATAATCCATCGGCAGGGCCATGCCCCTGCATTCTCTTCATTATTTACACTTTTCAGGACACTGTATCTGTCACTTACTGAAAGACCGGACATGCTTTTTCTTGGACATTTCGGCTCTACGCATCTCTTTGGAGCGGTCCTGGCGAAAAAATTATTAGGAATTCCTTATGTAATTCTGGTGCACGGCAGCGACGTTAATGCTTATCTTCATGGGTTTACATGGCTTGACGGGTTGATTTCAAGTGTTGTTTTAAAAAATGCAAACGCCGTTATTGCCAACAGCAAGGCGACAAAAAAACTTGTTGAAGGCAATGACTACCCCCTGGATCGCATATATATTGTCAATCCTGGGACCGACATCAAAGAATTAAGCCCATGCGAAAATGTCGAGGCTGTTAAAGAGCGGTTTAATCTCACAAAAAAAAGAATATTGCTCAGTGTCTCCAGGCTCGTAAAAAGAAAGGGCCATGCCAACGTAATTAAAGCCCTGCCGAAAGTAATTGATAAGGTCCCCGATTTGCTTTACGTCATATCCGGCGCAGGTGAAGAGGAAGCGTGTTTGAAGGCACTGGTCAGGGAGATGAACCTGGACGATTACGTGAAATTTGCAGGGCGCGTAAATGAGAAAGAAAAGCTGTCTTACTATCAGGGCTGTGACGCCTTTATAATGCCTTCTTTTGAAAGAAAGAACGGCAGCATGACCGATTACGAGGGATTCGGCATCGTATATATCGAGGCCAATGCCTGCGGAAAGCCCGTGATAGCGGGCCGTTCTGGAGGAGTGAAAGACGCGGTGATTGACGGCGTGACCGGAATATTGGTAAGCCCTGAAAATTTAGATGAGATTTCCGATGCCGTCATCCGTTTGTTGAGTGATCATGAGTATGCGAGAAAGCTTGGTGAAAACGGCCGCAAAAGGGTGGAGAGGGAACTTAACTGGAACGTGGCGGGCGAGAAGGTCGAAGATATTTTGAAAAGAACAATCGCCGGCCATTTAATAAAAATCGCAGCAAAGAAGATCTCGCCAATCGCTTAAGATGAGAGGAGTAACTTCATGGACTTAAGGGGGAGCAAAAAACCCCTTTTCATATTAATAACGATCGCGATATCCGTTTTATTGACTTTATCCGTATTGTTTATAATTGCTCAGGTCTATATTGAAAGCGCTAAAAAACGTGATTTGCAGTATGTTGGCGATGCCTTCATTAATTACAGAATTAAACCAAATCAAAATATATCTCCGGGCAAAGGCTGGTTTCACACTGATGGACGTGAGGTCCATATCAATAGTCTCAGCTTAAGAGGTCAAGAGATTCAGCAAAAGCCGCGTCCGGGAACATTCAGGATTGCCGTCCTCGGAGGCTCCGCCGTTTATGATATCTGGGTGCCTGATAACCAAACTTTCACCTATAAGCTGCAGGAAATGCTGCACAAGAAGACCGGAAAAGAAATAGAAGTTATTAATTGCGGCGTGCCGGGATGGTCAACGGTCCACTCTTTAATAAACTATATATACAGAATAAGATACTTGAAACCGGATCTCATAATCGTGTATCACACATGGAACGATATAAAGTACTTTCAGTTCTTGCATAATGGCTTTGACATGCCTCAATATTTTTCTTTATACAAGGAAAACGAGCAAAGGTATCTTAATGGCAGTTTCCCATTAGCACAAATAGACGCTTTAAGGATTATGTTTATGGCCGCAACTGCCAAGCTTCAGGGTAAAGATATTGTAGAGAGTGAGAGGGATCCGTACACTGGAAATAAAATTCAGTCCGGGCAGATTTTTGATACGACCATTTTCAGGAACAGTCTAACTGATCTTGTACGCCTGGCAAAACTGGATGGAGTTTCTGTTTTATTAGCTACCCAGGCAAATCTGGCTTTTAAAAATACAACTGAAGAAGATAAAAAAAGGATTTGGTATTCATACGTCAGTACCGACCATGATGGTTTAGTAAAATTAATTGACCTGGCAAATAACGCGATTTATCAGGTTGGGCAAGAGGAGAATGTACCTGTCTTAGATGTGTACAAGTCCATGTTGGGTAAATCTGAATATCTGAATGACCACGTGCATCTTAGCCCTAAAGGTTGTGAAAAAATCGCAGAACTGCTGAGCGATAAGATTGTTGAAATAAATTTTAGTTCAGTAAATAGAGGTATCGGGGAATTACAGGATGATATTTAGCAAACAAGATTTGACTATGCCAAATAACGTACTGTACATCAACGCCACATCCGAAATCGCCGGCGGCGAGATGAGTTTTTATAACTGTCTGCGGGCAATGGACAGAAAGACTTTTCATCCCGTCGTAGTCCTGCCCGGAGAAGGGCATCTCCTGGACCTCCTTCGGGAGATTAATGTTGAAACGATCGTCATGCCGTTTAACAGACTGAACAAGAAAAATCCCCTGTCTTTATTGCCCTATTTGACGACTGTCTTCCGTCTGGCAAGGATTATAAAAAAATGGAAGATCAGGATAGTTCACGTCAATATGTCCAACGCGAGTCAGTTCGGCTCTCTGGCAGGGAAGCTTGCGCGCGTCCCGGTAATCTGCCATATGAGAAACCCGTCTATCGGAAAGATCGCCTATAACCGTGAGCTGGTTTTCCTGTCGAATCTATTGATCGCAAACTCAAAGGCAACAGAGGAGAGTTATAAGGAGTTTATGAGGCCGGCTCAGCGCAGCCGGGTAATTTATAACAGTATTGTTCCGGACGAGTACGAGCGTGAGGACGCTGATAATGATTTCAGACAACGATATGGTCTGGACAATAAAGTGTTCCTGATAGGATGCGCGGCCCAGATCGATCCGCGAAAAGGCCAGCATGTGCTGCTTGAAGCACTGGCAAAGCTGGCAAACAAATATCCCGGGGCGCATGTATTTTTGGCCGGAAGCGCCAAGCCTTTCGGCGTGTCGGAATATTCAGAGAGACTCAAATCCCTGGTAAAAGAGCTGGGGATAAGCGACAGGGTGACGTTCGCGGGCTTTGTCAAGGACCTTGCGCCCATGTATAAGAGCTTCGATCTCTTTGTCCTGCCGACCCTGTGGGAGGCCTTCGGCAGGGTGCTTATTGAGGCGATGGCAGCAGGAAAGCCCGTAATCAGCTCCCGCGTCGGCGGCATCCCGGAAGTTGTGGAAGACGGCGTCTCCGGGCTTTTGGTCCCGCCTGAAGATCCGGAAGCCCTTGCCAAAGCCATAGATAGACTGATGGACAAGCCGGAGCTGGCAAAGAACTTCGGTGAAAAAGGGCGTGAGAGGGTCAGGAAATACTTTAACGCGGAGACCAATACAAGGCAATTAGAAGAAATATATTATCGGATGATCGGGGACAGAGGATGTTCAGCCTCTTCATTAGAGAGTAAGACGTGCGAGATAAATTCATCAGAGCAATAAAGGCTGTTTCGGCAATCCCCCTGTGGTACTCGGGACTCGGGACGGCGTATCGCCGGATTGCCAATATGCTGCATGACAACCCGGTCACTATTTTATGCGCGCACAGGGTCATTGACGGGGCAGGGCGCAAAAGTGTTTTGGACGAGATGTATTTAAAAGGTAGTCAACTGGAGCTTGCCGACCTGGAGAAAAAACTCGGGTTCCTTAAAAAGAAATACAAATTCATTTCCATAAGCGATTACCTGAAAGCATTTGAAAATGGAAAACGGCTGCCCGCGAACTCGCTGATACTCACGTTTGATGACGGGTATATCGAACACTATAACGACGTATATCCTCTCCTTAAACGCCTTGGTATCCCGGCGTCATTTTTTATAGCCACGGATTATGTATCGGAGACGGACTGCAAGTGGGACGACAAGATAGCTGCGATGATCGCGCGGGCGAAGGTAAAAGAGTTTGTCCTTGATACTCACCTGACCGGGAAAAGGAAATTTGAAATAGGAAATGTCGAGGGAAAGGCCCGGGCCGCGGGTTATTTATGGAGGGCCTTGAAATATGCAGGCGTGGACGAGAGGACGGACCTCATATGCGACCTTGAAAAGGCCCTCGGGCTAACGGGCAGCGGCAGTGATAACGGCGCTTACAGGATGACTGTATCGTGGGAAAATGTAAAGGCCCTTGCGGACGACCCCTTGATGGAGGTGGGCGCGCATACACGCACCCACCCCGTGTTAGCCGGGCTCACGGACGAGGAGCTCAGGGACGAGCTGTCGGCTTCCAAGAAAGAGATTGAAGAAAGGACCGGTAAGACGGTCTCCGTATTGTGTTACCCGTACGGGAAAAAATATGATTATGATGAGAGGGCAAAAAAATTTGCAAAGGACGCCGGCTTTCGCGCGGCCCTGAGTCTTGATTACGGCAGGAACAACGGTGGGACCGACCTCTTTGCCCTCCGCAGGCTTCCGCTTCTGCCGGAGCCGATGACAATATTTAAAGTGCGTTTAAGCGGTATCCTCGACTTTATTTCCGCTAAAAGGGAAAGTGTGAGCCATGCTCGAGCTGCAGTGCATCAGGACTGAAAAAGAATTCTTGTCGCTTGAACCTCTCTGGAATGGTTTGCTGGAGAAAAGCGGTATCAGCGTGAACAGGACGTTCTATACCTTTGAGTTTGCGCGCACGTGGCTGACATATTTCCTGACGGACTGCGAGCTGCTGGCGCTCGTAATTAAAAAAGCCGGACAACCCGTGGCCATACTCCCCCTCGTCAAGCATGCGAAGAAGGACTTCACCCAGGTCCGTCTGTTAGGTGGCGACAGCCTTGATTACCACGATTTCATCATGGCGCAGGACAGGGAGGAATGCATCGGCGCTGCGCTTGATTTCCTTTCAAAGGACGTCAGGTCGTGGGACCTCTTTTCTCTGGACAATATCCCCGTGGATTCGCCCAACTTTCCGGCCCTGAAAAAATATGGGGAGGAGAACGGCCGGTGGGCGAGGATCGAGGAGTTTGACAGCGCGCCGCATGTAAGGGTGGAATCGGGCTGGGATGACTTTATTAATAACGTCGACAGGAGAATCAGGAGCGATACAAACCGGCAGCTCAGGAGGCTCTGCGAATTAGGGGAGCTGCATTACGGTAAGTGCAAGGGGCCGGAGGAGATCGCGGTCTTGATGGATAAGCTGTTTGAGTACAAGAACCGGAGGTACAGGGACACAGGCAGGCAGGGCGCGTTCGAGGACAAAAGGAAGAGGGACTTTTATCTCGATTTAGCGCGGGCCTTATGGGAAAAAGACCGGCTGGAGCTCTCTTATCTGCAGCTTAATGACGAGCTGCTGGCCATCCATTTCGGGAGTGTTTTCCAGGGAAAACTATATTACTGGCTGCCGGCTTTCAACCCTGAATACAATAAATACTCGCCGAGCCGCATCCTCCTTATGAATTTGCTGAAACAGGCCTTCGACAGTGGAATTACTGAATTTGATTTCGGCTTCGGCAGGGAGCCTTACAAATATGAGTGGGCCGGCTCCGAGCGGAAGCTGTACAGGTTTCTTTATTTTAATAAAACGGCGAAGGGCTTATTGCTCAGGGAGTGGTTTCAATCCTGGCGCGGGGTCATCAGGAAGAACAGGGGACTCCACAGCTTTTCCAAATCAATTGAAAAGGTAGTGGCCGGGAGGTAATAATGCTGAAGAAAATTTCACTCTTTCTTCTGGGCAGGATGTCAAGGGTCTATGACAGGCTCGGCGTATGGGTGGTGCCTGCGCACTTCTATACCCCCATTCCTGAACTGGAGGTTGTCAGAAAAGACGATTCCTGGGATTCGCGCTTGCACGAGGCGCCTGGAATTGACCTGAACGTAAATCTGCAACAGGAATTATTGAATGTCATTTTTCCACGGTTTACCGGGGAATATGATTTCCCCCTGGACCGGGAAGAGGCCGGCAGTCCCGCTGATTTCCATTTCAACAACGGCATGTTTGCCAATACGGACGCGGAGGTTTATTACGGGATGCTCCGGCACTTCAGGCCGCGCAGGATTATCGAGGTCGGCGCAGGGCGCTCAACCCAGATATGCTGTGCAGCGGTTGGGCGAAACGCAGGGGAAACCGGCGTCAGGGCGCAGATCTCCATAGTAGAGCCATACCCCAATGAAATGATCCTGGGCCCCCTGGCCGGGAAAATAGAAATGCTGAGAAGCAAGGTCGAGGACGTCGGACCGGATTTTTTCACGAGACTCGAAGAGAACGACGTCCTCTTCATCGACTCTTCGCATGTCGTGAAATCAGCGGGAGACGTCAATTATCTGTTTCTTGAAGTGCTTCCCAGGCTGAACCCCGGGGTCGTAGTGCACATTCACGACATTCGGATCCCTTATGAGGTGCCCAGACTGTTCCTGGTGGAACAGGCCAGGTTCTTCACGGAACAGTACCTGCTTCAGGCATTTCTTATCGGGAACAACGACTTTGAAATCCTCTGGGGGACTTATTTTATGACGCAAAACTTCCCCGGGAAGGTAGCTTCCGTGTTCCGCAGCTCCCGATGCGGCACATATGCCGGGGGGTCCTTCTGGATCAGGCGGAAGACGGCGCAGGAAAATGCTTAACATAATTTACATCCTGAACGGCGACTGGGAGACGGACCACAGGCGTCCCCAAATGGAGGCCATGGCGGTAAACTGCAATCTTATCTGCATTGAAAGACCTTTGACAATACGTGCTGTTTTCATGGGTCCACGCGCGTTCTTTACGCAGTTTAAAAGCAGTCTGAGACCGAGACATTTGGGGAAAAATCTGAATATCTTCAAACCGGTCGCCCTGCTCCCCTATGCGGTTGCCGAAAAATTCTCAGTCCTGAGAATTATAAACACTGTCATATTGAGGAAATTTTTCATTCCAGCTATTCAGCCGTATCTGAACGGCTCCCAGGTACTGATGCTTGCTCATCCCATGCAGAGGCATTTTATTAGCCTGCTTAATACAAAATTGCTGTGTTATGAAATTACGGATGCATACGATAAAATCACTCAGTTCAGCGACCGTGAAAACGAAATGATTCGCAGGTTCGAGAAGACCGTGTTATCCGAGGCGGATATCGTACTTACTTCAGCCAGGACCCTTCAGGATGAGAAAAGACGATACAACAAAAATACTTTTTTCATTCCTAACGGCGCGGATGTGGAATTTTTCTCCGGCTCATTGAGACCCGACGTTGAGGTCCCTGAAGACCTATCGGAAATCCCGTCGCCCAGGATCGGGCTTATCGGCCATATTACCGAGAACGTTGATTTGGGGATAATCCGGGCAATGGCGGAGAAACACCCTCAATGGTCCATTGTCATGATCGGCGGGATAAAGGGGAACAGACGCTTCAGAAATGACGTCGCGCTTGCAGGAGTCAAGAAAATGAAAAACGTTCATTTCCTTGGATTGAAACCCTACGAATCCCTGCCCGCATATCAAAAAGGAATAGATGTTTTGCTGCTGCCGTACAAGCTGAATGAGTTCAATCAATATGTGTATCCGAACAAGCTTCATCAATACCTTGCAGGCGGGAAGCCGGTGGTATCTACGGACCTTCCCGAGGTCAGACCTTATTCGGGCGTAATCTCAATAGCAAAGAGCGGGGAAGAATTTATGGAGATGGTCCGGGAGGCCTTAAGGGTCGAAAATAATGACAGCGCCCGTGTCGCGGAAAGGCTACACGTGGCCGGAGAGAATACGGTGGGGGTCAGGGCCGGGCAGCGAATCGACATACTGAAAAAGGCATTACACGGCAAGTCCGTAGTGGGCGAATCTTGACGGATATCGCTTTACGTACAAATGGACTCTTCATTCTTTAATGATATGACGTGTTAACGTTTTTCGGCATTGCCGAGCATTTAAAAAGGAAGACAGGGTTAGAACTTTAAGACCGGTAATGTTCAAGCATCTTAAATCTTTTCTTAGTGTTTTTTAAATTTAGTTGTGTTAACCTTATGAAAATCTCAGTCTGGCCGTAGAATACAAGCTTATGTACTTATGTTCAAATTAAGAAGGAGGGTATTAATTTGAGGCACGTCATTTCTTTACGAAGAGTCCTCTCCGTGGCGCAATTAAAAGGTGGCCGATTGCTTTTGCCCCCGTTTCTGTTATTTATCGCTTTTCTGGCGATCTTGCCGTCCACGGTATGGGGCTGGGAAATAATCAACGTAGATCCCTCCGCAGATCCAAGAAGTATTTCCGTTGCCGTAGATTCAAATAATAAAGTACATATAGGTTATTACAACTACTCAAGTAATTCACTCAGGTATGTTAATAACACTTCAGGCAATTGGGTCACGACTACAATCGCCACCTCTTTAGGATTGGATTATAGCAGTCCGGTCGATATAGCTATAGATGCTGATAATAAGATCCACATAAGTTACTATAAAAGCGCCCCGAATTATGACCTCTATTATGCGACCAACAGAAATGTCTCTCCTGGTTCAGGAGCAGGTTGTGCAAATGCGGATTGGAAATGTGAATTAGTTGATAGGGGATATCCTAATTGTTTGGATTTGCCGGAATGCAAAGTGGGCGGAGGCAATTCAATCGCGGTCGGTTCGGATAATATAGTCCACATCAGTTATCTGGACGAGTCCGACAATTGTCTTAAATATGCCTCAATAAGTGCGGGCTCATGGTCTCCGGTACAAGTAAGTTGTATTAATGCATCAGGGCAGTATTTCGCGGGTACTTCTATACACCTGGATTCATCAAATCTGCCGCATGTCGCTTGTACGAGTCCTTACGGCAACCATTTTTATAAAAATATAAACGGGGTCTGGAATGTTGAATATGGATATATGGGAATCAACGCTTCCTTGGATATCTTAAATGACAAATTATATATCAGCTATTACAGAGATAATCATTTGATGTACATAACGAACGAATCGGGCGCTTGGAGCAGTGGAACGTTTGCTATTGAGGGTCCGGCATATTACACGTCTCCGGGGCGTTCAAATTCAATAGCCATGGATTTAGGCGGCAAGGCGCATGTCAGTTATAGTTACTCTTTCTTTGTACCCGGTCAAGACAATCTTAGTGATGTTGACCTGAAGTATGCTACTAATAAAAATGTTATCCCGGGGACGGGCAATTGCGGACAATCTAATTGGAGTTGTCAGACGATTGATGACGGATACATGACTGGAGGCCTCAGTTCAATAGCTGTGGATGCAAATGATAACTTACATATTATTTACAACGGCGGCGGCCTTAAATATGCTACTGATAGCCCCTATTACTGGGACTTCGACGGAGACCTCATTAATAATGACGGTGATAATAGTGGCGTGGCAGGAGACAATCTTTGTACAGGTGGCAATACTGTTAATTGCGATGATAATTGTCTTGATGATTATAATCCGGGACAATTAGATTATAATTTGAACGGCATTGGTGACGCCTGTGAACCGCTATCATGGACAGACAATCCTATTCAGGCAAACGTGACTACTATCAAAGCCGCTCATATTATTGAATTAAGAAATGCTATTAATAATCTAAGGGACAGAAATGGAATAAATCCTTTTTCATGGACGGACCTCACGCTAACTCAGCAAAGCAGTTTTATAAAAGCAGTGCACATTAATGAATTAAGAAATGCAATAGAAGCTGTAATAGGATTTCGGACATGGACGGATGGCACCTTACAGGCAGGAGTTACATCTGTAAAGGCTGTTCATATAAATGAATTACGCCTTGCGGTAGAAAGTGTATGGTAAGGAATAATTTTTATAATTCAGTTTTTGTTTTTGAATAGTAGACAGAATAGGGATGGCAATCTGAATTGAGACGAATTTATAAAGGATAAATAAACCCCAAAAATCACTAATGGAGGCCTTGAGATGACCAAAAAATCAGATATTTTAAGATGTGCGTTTATTTGTATTATAGCGTCATTAATTCTGAGTTTAAGTACAAAAGTATTTGCAGCAGATTTGCCGGTAGATGGGAATCTAACGGTTACGGGGGATGCTATTATCCAATCCGGATCGATGGGAAGTGAAAAAATTATTAATACGGATGATAGAACTTTTGCTTTAGGAGTGGGAAACTGGGTCATATCAAATTACGGGACTTCTAATGCAACTTTTGCCTGGGAATCAGGAAATATTGCCGGCCATACCGGATGTGGTAAATATACGGCGGGTACAATTCCCGGTGTTTTCTATGCAAAATTGACTGCGCCTTATTTAAACAGTGTAACTCCCGGCAAAAAGTATAAAGTAAGCGCCGATTTTTATAGGCCGGCGGGAACATCAAATATCAATTTTAGGTTTTACTTATCCGCTATAAATGAAAAGCTTCCTATAGATGTAACTAATATTCCGACAGATATTTGGACAACATACACAGGCTATTTTGTCGCGGATAGTGATTGGTCGATTAGTTACGTTTCTGTTGCTCCTAGTATTTATGGATCTGCTGCCGGGGAGACTTTTTTTATTGATAACATTTCGATAACAGAAGTAGCGGGAGGGAATCTGTCTGTTGAAAATTGGATAACAGGAATAGGTGGGACCAGTGGTATTAAAGTCGATTCCTCAGGAAATGTCGGAATTGGGATAGCCCCGTCTAAAAAGTTTCATGTGGCCGGTGATATTCAGGTCGATGGAAATATAAATGCAAAATACCAGGACCTTGCTGAGTGGGTAAGGACGTCTACACCTATTTCCAAAGGTACTGTTGTAATGATTGATACTAAACAAGTGAATCAGGTGATCCCCTCTTATAAGGCATATAGTACTTTGGTTGCAGGAGTGGTGTCTGAAACTCCTGGGATCGTTCTCGGTGAAGGCGGGGCGGATAAGGCAATTATAGCTCATACAGGGAGGGTAAACGTAAAGGTTGATTCAAATTACGGGAAAATCTCTGTTGGCGATTTACTGGTGACAAGTCCGGTTGAGGGATATGCTATGAAGGCTGATTCGGACAAATTGAAACCGGGAATGCTTCTGGGGAAAGCCTTAGAAGCTCTCGATGAAGGTAAAGGGGAGATACTAGTTTTATTAACGTTGCAATAAATTTAAGCTGTAAGGAATTATAGCAGAGAATTTCTTGAAAAACGAATGAAAAGTCTGTCATGGCAAATGACAGACGCTATGGCTAATGATGGCAAGCTTATTGGCGATAGGGTTCATACAATTCTTTTAGCATTTTTTTCGTGTCACAAAGGCACGACATCTCCGTCTGATCCACATTCTACAGTATAAGCAAGTTTTTTCGCAGGGCTAATGTCTCTTAGGAGTCATACGAAATCACAAATCTTATGCGTTCACCGAATTAAACGTGTTGCTGCTCCCTTACAAATTAAAATGAGTTCGATACTCAGTTGAAATAAGAGCGCAGCAGGGAGGATCTGTTGGTAAAAGCGTTGAATAATAATAAACTGCAAGAGGTACCGTTATGATACAGAATAATTTATTGCTGAAGAAAAATATGGAAAGCACAGAAGCTTCATGGGACAGAGTTTGGGGGGTATACGGTAAAACAAAATATGAGTTCCAGCTTGCACTGGAAGAACACAGAGTCCGATGGCAGAAGATACACGATATTGTAATTGAAAGATACGGCTCTTTTCGAGGCCTGAATTGCATAGAAATAGGCGCAGGCTCAGGCCACTATTCAATGCTTTTTGCACGTCAGGGAGCGCATGTAACACTTCTGGATTATTCAAAAGAGGCCCTTAAGTTCTGCCAGGCTATTTTCAGGGACAACTGTATACGTGAGGAACAGGCGCGGTTTGTGCATATGGATGCCTTGAGAATAGACCCCGCATTCCTTGGCAAGTACGATGTGTCGATGTCATTCGGTGTCGCCGAACACTTCGAGGGAAAAGATAGAACCGGAATTGTAAAGGCGCATTATGATGTTTTGAATCAGGCCGGCGTTACTTTCATCAGCGTTCCAAATGCCCACTGTATTCCGTATCGCATTTACCAGTTCATAGCAGGGTTTAAAAAAAGAGACACCATAGAATGCCATGCATATTCAAAAGGTGAATTTAAACATATTGCCGGAGAAAATAATATCAACAAATACGAATTCATAGGCAGCTCATATATCGATGCATATAGTCCTCTTTCATTTTACAGGAGGAAACGGGGGCTGACGGGAGATATCGCAAAAATTAACAATGAAAGTCCCAGCAGGCTTGATAAATACTTGGGAAGAGAGATTACTTTCATAGGTAAAAAATAACAGGGTTGGGAAATAGATATTTTATGAGTAACGACTTAACATCCATAGCAGCAGTTGAAAATGAAGAGCCGCTGGTACAGGCAAAAGAGAAGGTCAGGGTTTTGATTGTCGGACCGGCAAGTCCTTCAACCGGAGGGATCCCGTCATATATAGATGAATTGCTTGCATCAGGACTGAACAATAAGTACGAGTTCAACCTGCTGGACCCGCTAATAGTCAAGAGAAGAACAGGAAAGCAGGAAAGTCACTTATCATCTGAAGAAATAATTGCTTCACTCAGGGTATTATGGACCTTTGTTAAAAGTGTCAGGGCGCTTAACCCATCTTTGATTCATATTCACACGTCATCTTTTTGGGGTTTTTACGAGAAGGCAATTATGCTTTTTATCGCCCAAAAGATCTTCGGCAAGAAAGTGATTTTACATATTCACGGAGGACAATTTGACCTTTTTTACCGTAGGAGCAGGTGCAGGAAACTTATAGACAAGATTATTCGTTGGGCGGATAAGGCGCTGATTGTATCAAAACAATTTAAGGAAGTCATAGACAAAGATTGCCTGGTACATGTAGATAATTCCGTCCGCTTCCGTAAGGAGTGGAGACCTGTTGAGAAAGAGACGTTAAGGAAGAAATACGGGATCGACCCGCATAAGACGCTTTTTCTGTCTTTGGCCATTCTTGAAAAGCGAAAGGGCATTTATGAAACATTGGAAGTGTTCAGGAGGATATCCGCCAGGAGAGATGATTTCGTATATATAATTGCCGGTGAAGGACAGGAGAAGGAAAGACTGGAAAAATTTATTGAAGACAACGGCCTCATCGATAGTATAAAAATGTTTGATTTTGTCTCCGGACCGAAGAAAGAGGAACTGTTTCTGCTGTCGGATATCTTCATTTTGAATTCATCCGGTGAAAGTTTCGGAGTTTCCTTAATCGAGGCGGTCAGCTACGGCCTGTTTGTTATCACGACCCCGGTCGGTGTCGCGTCTGATGCGGAAGATGTTTTTAATGATGGAAACTGTATCCGCGTCGGGACAGGGGACGCGAAGGGACTTGAGAAGGCGATTCTTTCAGTCCTGGACCGGAAGGTGAATATAGATGAGGTCGCGGTCAGGAACTTTTATGATTTCAGAAAAAGGTTCGACGCCGTGCCCGTCTTTGAGAAGATGAGGCTGATTTACGACGAGGTGATCTCCGCATGAAGATATCCAGGGCCTATTACTCAATGCCTGTTGCGCTTCAGAACGCAGCCTTCAGCCTTTACGGCTGTTACATGCGGAAAAAGCGATACAATGAAGCCTATGAGAAGGCATGCGCCGTTTTAAGGGAGAATGAGCTGCTTTCCGTTGACGAACATAAGGAGAGGCAACTCACCGCGCTGAAAAAGATGCTTGAGCACTGCGCAAAGAACGTCCCTTACTATCAGAAATTATTCAGGAGGACCGGCTTTGATCCTGAAACGTTCAGGTCCGAGGAAGACCTGAGGAATATCCCGGTCCTTGAAAAAAGGGACGTATTGAAAAATCCCGGGGAGTTTGTGGCGACCAATTTCAGAAAATCGGATTTGGTCGCTGAGGAGACAAGCGGGACTTCCGGTTCGCCCCTCAAGGTTTACTGGCACAAAGACTTCTACAACTGGATATACGCCCTTTACGAGACGAGGATGCGCGGCTCTGCGGGGGTCAGCATAAGCGACAGGAGGGCCAATCTGACAGGGAAGGTCCTCATTCGCGCGGACCAGAAGAAGCCCCCATTCTGGAGGTACAATCTTGCTGAAAAACAGATGTATATGTCCAGCTACCACCTGAGCCCCGCCAACATCCCGTTCTATGTAGAGGCGCTTAAGAAATTCAGGCCGGGATACATCATCGGCTATCCAGGCTCCATTCACCCGGTCGCAGAATATCTGGCAAGCAGCAATGACAAGGTCCCCTCGGTTAAGAGCGTTATTTCATGTTCCGAATATCTCCTGCCGGAGACACGCGCAAGAATTGAAAAGGGTTTCGGCTGCAAGGTTTACAACCACTATGGAAGCGTTGAATGGGTCGCTGCGCTCAATGAGTGTGAAAAGGGGAATTTGCACGTCAGTCCGGAATTCGGGGTTATTGAAATTCTGGACGCCGTCGGAGGGCCTGTGCCCGCAGGACAGGCCGGAGAAATGATCTGTACAGGACTTTTAAACTACGCAATGCCTTTTATCCGCTACAGGACGGGAGACATCGGTTCCTTAAATGAAGGAAGCTGCTCCTGTGGCCGGACACTGCCGCTCTTTAAAACTTTAGAGGGAAGGAAAATGTCTTTTCTATCTCTTCCCGACGGCAGATTAGCGGGAAGCGCCGCATTGAGCACCGCCTTCCATGCGGAAAACATTATTGAGTCCCAGATGGTCCAGGAGAAGGCTGATGCTGTAACATTAAAACTCGTTATCACCGACAAGTTCACGGATAACGACAGGGAATATCTCGTTTCAGAGCTTGAAAAGAGGGTCGCCCCGCTCAGGATTGATTGTGAGCGGGTGGATTTTATCCCCTGTGAAAAAAACGGCAAGAAGCCCTGGATTATTAATCGGTTGACAGCTTTGTGAAATGATGAGTGCTAAAACAGATTTCTTCGTTTTCCCGGAAAATTACTACCCCGTAAAAGCCGGCGATTTGCACAAATGGTTTGCCAATCTCCTGCCGGAGACTTCCGGAGCTGCTTACACAGGCGGCGATTTGTCGCTTTTCCGCGACAAAAATAACTATTATGGAAAATATTTCTTGGACGGGTCCAGGAGTTTTTTTCTGAACCATTTTGCAAATAATCTGGCCAGGACCTTAAACTATTTTCATGACTCCGGCAGGAAAAAACTCCGGTTTTTGGAAATCGGCTTCGGCTGCGGGAACCAGCTTATCTTAATGGCGCTGTCAGGGGCTGAAGTCATCGGCTGTGATATAAGACAGGATGTTTGTGATCTGGTAATAAA
This sequence comes from Nitrospiraceae bacterium, assembly GCA_003599505.1. Taxonomy (GTDB): domain Bacteria; phylum Nitrospirota; class Thermodesulfovibrionia; order UBA6902; family UBA6902; genus SURF-23. The sequence goes on from QZKO01000036.1 coordinate 16,667, forward strand.
ACGGAAAAAGCTTTATGAAGAAATTTCAGGGCGTAAACTTAATATCTCTCTTATCTGTGAAGATGTCTTTAAAGTAAACTGGGAAAAATTGGGGAAATTTGACGCGATAAATTTTTTGTTCTCGTTCAATAATCTGAAACCGAATGAAAAGATGCTCCGGTTAATTGATATGCTGCTTAAACCCGGGGGGCGGGTGGTCTTTCAGGAGACTAATCCTTCCAATTACTTCAACAGGATATTCAGAAGACGCGACGTCCTGACGCCGCTGCAAGTTGCGGAAACTCTGAAAAAATATAATTTCAGAGTCCGTTCTCTAAAAGGGGGTTATGCCTTGCCCCCTGTGTTTTGGCGAATTCTGCCTGGGCATGTCCTGGCCCTTGTTGATCAGGTGTTGTGCAAATCATTATTTATGTCTCCGTCATATCACCTGATGGTTGAGAAAATATGAGTACGGAAATTTGCGCAGCTTACGTTAATCCGGTACAGGCCGGAATGAATGAGGGAAGCACGGAAAGGGCGAGGTTTTTGTACATTGACGGCGGCCTTCTCTTTGCCCAAATCGGCAGCAGGCTCTGCACCAGTGATGATTACGGCATTTCCTGGAACGAATATCCTGCTAAACTGCGGGGCGGGGTGCATGCCTTCTCAAGAATGCACGCGCGGCTTATGCGCAAGGGTATCCATTCGATAAGGCTCTTAAGCGACGGGAAAATCCTTATATTGACAAAGCACGCGATATGGACGTATCGAAAAGGGTGCGATGTGAATGACACGTTTTTAATCCCAAGGGGCACAAGGCCTCTTTTTGTGTGCGAGGACCGGGGCGGGGCGCTTTTCTGGGGAGAGTATTTCAGCAATCCCGGACGGGGCGAAGTTCATATATACGGATCGTTTGATAACGCTGAGTCGTGGGATGTGGTGTACAGACTAAAAAACATCAGGCACGTGCACGGTGTCTTTTGCGACCCGTATGACAACCGTATCTGGGTGACCACGGGCGACGCCGACGCCGAATCCGGCATATGGGTTACGGGCGACAGGTTCAAGACAATCGAGAAAGTGACCGGCGGGGGCCAGCAGCACAGGGCGGTCCAACTCATCTTTACGGAGTCTTATGTCTATTTCGGGACCGATACCCCGTATGAGAGAAATTACATTTACAGGCTGCATAAAAAATCCGGGGAAGCGGAAAGGCTTGCAGCCGTGGACAGCTCGGTCTACTGGGGCTGTAAGGTTGGCAAATACATTTTCTTCTCCACGGCGATCGAACCGAGCGCAGTCAATACCTCCGAATATGCGTGCATATGGGGCGCAAATGACGGCGAGCAATGGCGGTGTCTGACAAAACTGAAGAAAGACCCCTGGCCCATGAAATTATTTCAGTTGGGCCAGATATTTTTCCCTCATGGAGAAAACGGGACAGGCTATCTTTTTTATACACCGATGGCGACTGAAGGGGACCAGACTTTGCAGCGGGTGAAAGTTTCCGAGTTATTCTGACGTGAAATCAGTGAAGAACAGAAAGGCTTACTTCTCGCGGATCATTAATGCTTACATATTAAACCGCCGCGATTCCAATATATCATTCTGGCACACTCCGTTGTGCGTGAATGAGCTGGACGAAAGTGATATTTCCGGTGTGCGCCGGTATCCGATGAACTTCACGGCGAAGACGGCTTTCAACAACCATACCGATCGCGAAGGCGTTATCATGCTCAACTACCACGGGACGATAGGATTGCAATACAACCCCAACGCAATAGCCCAGCAGGCACTGGGATTTTATGACGGATATCTTGCTGATCCAGGCAAGAAAGACGCTTTTTTGAAACAGGCGAATTATTTCCTGAAGGCCGGAAGGCGTGTAAGGGACGATGTCGTTCTATGGGAATATAATTTCCCTTTTGAAATGAGGAACTGTCTTTCCTCTCCCTGGAGATCGGCCCTGGCGCAGGGGCAGGCCATTTCCACTCTGATAAGGGCGCACCGGATTACGGGAAATGAAATCTATGTTGACCTGGCGCATAAAGGATATAAAGCATTCCATTATCCGGCCCGTGAACATGAAGCCGGTGTGCTGGATGAGCAGGACGGTTTTATGTGGCTTGAGGAATACATATTGGACCTGCCCAACCATGTCCTGAACGGCTTCATCTGGGCCCTGTGGGGCGTCCGCGAATACGCTGTGTATTTCAACGATAAACACGCACATAGTCTCTGGCAGAGCTGCATTAAAACACTCGAGGCCCATCTTGATAATTATGACCTCGGCTTCTGGACTTCATATGACTGGCCGCAGGGTTATGATAAGGAACAGCCCGTCATGCCTTCCAGCAGTTATTACCAGAGGCTCCATGCCGTCCAGATGTTGGCCATGTATAATCTGACGGGACAGAAGATTTTTTTAGAGTACCATAACAAATGGCAGGGGTACCTGGAGTCTTATTGGAAAATAATGACGTCCCAGATATGGAAGGCTTATTTCAAACTGCGATACTTTTAACTATGGAGTAACCATGAATAAAAACATCTTGCTCATATATCCGAAGTACTCATATCCAAGAAAAAACCCTCCTCTCGGACTGGCATATCTTGCCTCCTTTGTGAGAAGAGAAGGCTTTAATCCCCTGATAATTGATCTGAACATTGAAAATTATTCAGATGAAAAAATTCAGGGGCTCGTAAGGGAATTCAATCCGGTCGTCACCGGGATATCTTTTATGACCAACCAGTACGGCGAGTGCGTGCGGCTGGCTGAGCTGATTAAATCCGCTTCAAAGTCCGCCTGCATTGTTGCCGGAGGCCCGCATGTTTCAGCCCTTCCAAAAGAAATACTTCTGGAATGCCCGGCAATAGATTTCACGGTGATCGGAGAAGGCGAACTGACCTTTCTGGAGCTTGTCACGTCAATCAGCTCGGGAGAGAAAAAATTTGACCATATTAACGGAATCTGTTTCAGGGCCGGCGCTGAAATAATCCGGACCGGGGCAAGGGATCTCATGGAAGACGTGGAGTCCCTCCCGTTCCCTGCATGGGATTTAATCAGGGTGGAGAAATATTCCGTTTTTTCAATCGGTGAGGGAAACACCTTTGCACTGCTGTCGAGCCGGGGCTGTCCCAATCACTGCATCTTCTGCGATTCTCATACGGTCTTCGGCAGGAAATTCAGGGCGCGCAGCGCTCAGCATATTTTCTCTGAAATAAAATTTCTTCATAGGCAATACGGTATGACGATATTTGATTTTGTCGACGACATGATCACATTAAACAAAGGGCGGGTGCTCGAGTTGTGCCGGCTGATCAAAGAATCCGGCATTGCCTTTAAGTGGATGGCAAATGCGCGGGTAAATACGATTGACAGGGAAATGCTGATCAGGATGAAGGAAAGCGGCTGTATCAGGATAGATGTCGGCGTTGAATCAGGAGACCCCGCGGTCCGCAAAATAGCTAAGAAAGGGACCACCAACGAGCAGATAATCAATGCCCATAAATGGGCCAGGGAAACAGGCATCCAGATCGGGGCCTTCACCATGGTCGGCAATTTAGGGGAGACCATGGAGTCGGTAAGAATGACTGCAGAGCTTCTGAAAAATATCGGCGAGGATGTGATGATTTCTATTGCCTGCCCTTTTCCAGGCACTGATTTGTACAGGACTGCCAGAGAAAAGGGATACCTCAGGGTCATCGACTGGTCGCGTTATGTCACGTCACCCACTTACCTGAAGGATTATAAGCCTATTATGGATACGGATACCATGACGGAGAAAGAGATACTCAACGCTTATTATTATCTGCACTCTTTTTTTGCAAGGAGAAAATTCCGGGCGCGGTATGGAAAATATTTTCTCCTGAACCCTGTCTTCATGAAAGAATGGCTGTTCAAATCCACGGACCAGGGCGGGTTGCTGAGGAAGGCCTCTATGGCCTTTAATCTTGTCAGGGCCAGGCTTGCCATATGAAAATAAATTTAATATCTCATTATTATCCCCCCGAAATAGGGGCGCCCCAGGCGAGATTGTCCGAGATGGCAGGGGAATGGGTGAAACAGGGGCATGAGGTCACAGTGCTGACCGGTTTCCCCAATCATCCAACCGGCGTCATTCCTTCCGGATATAAGGGAAAGGTCTTCATGAAAGAGGTCGTCAATGATGTCAGGGTATGGCGTCACTGGCTTTATGCCACGCCTAATGAGGGGTTTTTCAAAAAAATATTAGCGCATATTTCCTTTATGGCAAGCCTCATCCTTTTGAGCCTTTTCAGAGGGGAGCGTCCCGACGTCCTCATTGTAAGCTCACCGAATTTTTTTTCGGTAATCAGCGCGTATATAATCTCGCGTGTTCGCCGGGTGCCGTACATATTTGAAGTCAGGGACTTATGGCCCGGCATATTCATTGAATTAGGCGTGTTGAAGAATATTTATATTATCAGGATGCTCGAAGCCATTGAGCTGTTTCTTTATCGCAATGCCGCGCTGGTGGTGCCTGTTACAAACGGTTTTGCTGAAGATATGATAAGGAGAAAAATTCCTTTTTATAAGGTCCAGGTGATAACCAACGGCGTGGATCTTGATACTTACAGACCGTGTAAGGGACACTTAGGTCCACTCAGGGCTGAAATCGGTATACCGGAAGATAAATTCATTATCCTCTACATCGGCGCCCACGGAATCTCGCATGGGCTTGCAAAGGTCATTGAAGCGGCTGAGAGTATCAAGGAGGAAACAGACGTTCATTTCCTCTTTGTTGGCGAGGGCGCTGTCAAGGCTTCTCTGGTAAAGTCCGCAAAGGGCAGGAATATACAGAACGTGACTTTCCTGCCGGGTCAGTCGAGGGATAAGGTCATCAACTTCTACCATCTCGCTGATGTCTGTCTTGTCCCTTTACGGGATGTTTCCGGCTTCTCCGCCTTTATCCCGTCCAAGATGTTTGAAATTATGGCCTGCGGCAAACCGATCATCGCATCCTTACGGGGCGAGGCTGCGGATATCCTGACGAACTCCGGGGCGGCGATGGTCATTCCGCCTGAAAATCCGGAGGAGCTTGCGCGGGCCGTTAAAATATTGAAGGGTGATTCTCAGAGGCGCGGGCAAATGGGGCAAAACGGCCGGGCCTTTGTTGAGAAAAATTATGACAGGAAAATACTGGCAAAAAGATATCTGGAATTAATTGAAAGCATTCCCCGAAGCTTTGCTTCCGCGAGTAATCCTGCCGGTCCTGATGCCCAAAAAAGGAAACCTGATTCGGCATGCCCCGATCGGAGCCGGGGCCAGGCGAGTGTGGAATGACAGGCATACTCTAAAATGAAAATACTTGTCACAGGCGCTACGGGTTTCACAGGCCGACGGGTCCTCCCGCTTCTCAGGGGAAAAGGGGACATCAGGTGTTTCGCGCGGGTTACAAGCGACCTTAAGAAAATCGTGGACCTTGATTATGAGGTAGCATATGGTGACTTTACTGATTCAGACAGTCTGAGAAGGGCCATGACCGGATGCGACGCCCTTGTCAATATCGCTTCACTCGGATTCGGACACGCCGCGGGAATTGTAAAAGTGGCTGAAGAGAGCGGAATTAAGAGGGCTGTCTTCATCAGCACAACAGCCCTGTTTACAAAGTTGAATGCAAATTCAAAATCGGTGCGGCGGCAAGCCGAAGATTATATCAGGGCCTCCGGGCTGAACTGGACCATATTGCGCCCGACCATGATTTACGGAGCTCCTGACGACCGCAATATGATACGCTTTATCGGTTTTATCGACCGCTCGCCGCTGGTCCCCATATTCGGGTCCGGCGAATATCTGCAGCAGCCGGTCCACGTCGAGGATGTGGCCAAGGCAGTTGTTGCCGTCCTGTTTAATGATGATGCGATCAAAAAAGAATTCAACATCAGCGGGAAATATCCTCACTCGTATAATGAGATGATTGATCTGGCTGCAAAAGCGCTTGGTAAAAGGGTCCTGAAGGTACATATACCTTTCAGGCCTTCTCTGCTCGCATTTAAGTTTTATGAAAAACTGGCTGCAAGGCCGCTGGTAAAAAGCGAGCAGATCATGCGGTTAAATGAGGACAAGGACTTTGATCATTCTGCCGCCGGAAATGTTTTTGGTTTTGATCCGGTTTCTTTTGAAGAGGGAATTATAAAAGAGGTCGCCATGTATCGGGAACGGCAGAGCAACGGCTTGTCGTGGTGAGCTTATCGAACCATGGATTCCCGCTTACTGACTGCGGGAATGACGAGCATCAATAATATGAAAAGGGTGTTTGATCTTTTCCTGTCTCTTGTTTTACTGCTCGCAGTGTCATTTCCGATGTTATTAATATCCCTGCTTATTAAAACAACCTCGAAAGGCCCTGTATTCCATGTCTCGGATCGGATCGGCGTTGAAAATAAAATATTCAGGATGTACAAATTTCGCACCATGCAAGTCGGCACTCCTCCTGTTGCTACGCATCTTTTGCAAAATCCTGATAATTTTCTGACGCCGGTTGGAAGGTTCCTGAGAAAAACCAGTCTGGATGAATTGCCTCAGCTTTTTAATATTTTTAAGGGAGATATGAGGTTTGTCGGCCCGAGGCCAGCATTATATAACCAGTATGATTTGATTGAACTGCGTACAATGAAGGGCATTCACCATTTAACCCCCGGGTTGACAGGATTGGCGCAGATAAACGGACGGGATGAACTGTCCATTCCTGTTAAGGTCGAATATGATGAATATTATTTAAGACATCAATCCCTTCAGTTAGATTTAAGAATCGTGTTAACCACTTTTTTAAAAGTACTAAAAAGTGAAGGCGTTCACTATTAAGAAGACAAACGCGTCACGAAACTTGTTTTTGCATCTGTAAGTATTAAATTGTGATGAGGCCGTGAAATGAATTCAGCAACGGCCAAAAGGCATTCGCCACACAGGAGGGAGATCATGTTTAAAACTGATTTTCTTAAAAGTTCCAAGCTGAAAAGAACGGCTTTCTATGCAATTGTAGACGGCATACTTCTTACGATAGCTTTGTATTTCGCATTCTATTTGCGATTCGAAGGGAGTATCCCCCAAATCCATATAGAAAGGTTTTTGGGATATTTATCGGTATTCCTTTCGATCAAGTATCTGCTTTTCATGTTATTCCGGCTTTACAATATCAGTTGGTCCTATGTAGGTTTCTATGAATTGCTGAATACACTGAAGGCGAATGTTGTCGCCATGGTCCTGCTCTTCGGGCTTTCGGCATTTAACTACGACGGAGTCTTCGCCGGGTTCCCGCGTTCAATCCCGATTATTGATTTCGGTATTTCTCTTCTGTGCATAGGCATGTTCAGGACTTCCAAAAGGTTTTACCGGCAAACATGGGGCAGCAGGCATGTGAAGAGTATGAAGCATACGCTCATAATAGGCGCCGGCAATGCCGGGGAGCAGATCGTCAGGGATATGCGCAGGCAGGTTAACAGCCCCTACACGCCTGTCGGTTTTATTGATGACGATCCGATGAAGCAGGGGGTATACATTCAGGGAGTTAAAGTTTACGGCGGCAGGGGTGTGATTCCGGACATGGTGAAGAAGCTGGAGGTGCAGCTTGTTTTATTGGCTGTGCCCTCGGCGGCGTCGGGTGAAATCCGGGAACTGCTGCGGCTGGTCCGGAAATCAGGGGTAAAAGAGGTAAAGACCCTGCCGGGACTCAATGAGCTTGTAACCGGTCCCGTATCCCTGTCCGATGTAAAAGAGATAAGAATAGAAGAGATCATAGGGAGGGAACAGGTCCCGATAGACAGGGAGGCCGTAGAAAATTTTATAGAAGGGAAGACATTGTTGATCACAGGCGCGGGCGGCTCCATCGGGTCCGAGGTCGTAAGACAGGTTACGGCTTTCAGACCTAAAAAGATAATCGCGCTCGATATAGATGAAACAGAGGTCCACAAAATAGAACTGGAGCTCGGGCGTCATAGTGAGTTCGAGCTGGTGCCGGTGGTTGCCGACATCCGCGATAAACATAAGCTGGAGACTGTCTTCAGCCAGCACCGCCCCGCCCTCGTCTTTCATGCCGCGGCGTACAAACACGTGCCGATGATGGAGAGATACCCCGAAGAGGCGGTGAAGGTCAATATCCTCGGAACGAAGGTCGTGGCTGATGCCGCCATAGCGCACGGCACCCATAAATTCATACTCGTCTCGACGGATAAAGCGGTCAGGCCCAAAAACATTATGGGCGCCACAAAGCGTGTAGCTGAAAAGATCATCAGGGAGCTTAATTATCGCGGAAAAACAAAATTCATTTCAGTCCGGTTCGGGAATGTGATCGGCAGCCGCGGAAGCGTGGTCCCGATTTTCGAGGAGCAGATAAAGAGGGGCGGCCCTGTTACGATAACCCATAAGGATATGAAACGTTATTTTATGAGCATCCCCGAGGCATGCATTCTCATTTTGCAGGCCGCGGCCCTGGGGAAGGGGGGGGAGGTTTTTCTCCTCGACATGGGCGAGCAGATCAGGATCGTGGACATCGCGAGAGATCTGATACGTCTGAACGGCCTTGAGCCGGATAAAGATATCCCGATCGTGTTTACCGGCATCAGACCCGGAGAAAAATTATATGAAGAGCTTATGACCGATACCGAGGGCATGGAGCCGACGGCTCATCCGAAGATCTTTGTTGCAAGGGATTCAAACGGGGGCAATGGACATATACTGGACAACGTCTCGATGTTTGAAGAGGTTATAAAGAACAGGCAATGGGCATGGATAAGAAACCTGCTGATGAATTGTGTTCCGTCATACAACCCTGCCGTATCTGAAGACGACCCGTTGCCGGCCCGGCAGTTCGCAGGGACAGGAGCCGGCAGAACGGGGGATAACCCGTTATTCTCGGTTAAGATAACAGGCGGCGCGGAAGAGCTTGAAGGCATCGGCCTGGATATATATAAGCATAACGTAAGGTTATGGGAAAATTTTTTAATGGGGAGAATATATGACAAACACGGAGCGAATTGACGACGAAATAAATATCTTTGATTATATCCATGTGCTTAAGAAGCGCAAGATGTTGATCCTTCTTATTGTTGCCGTCTCCGTGGCGTCAACAGGGATTGTTTCTTTTCTATTGCCGCCGGTATACGGATCAGAAGCAGTTGCAATGACCGCGGCCCCGCAACAGGAACAGAGAGACATTAACACGGTGAGCATAGAAGGATATGTGAAAAAGCCGGGTAAATATGCCATGCAGAAGGGAGAGAAGCTGTCTTCGCTCGTTGTAAGAGCAGGCGGTTATTCTGCTGGGGCGTTTCCCGGAGGGGCGGTCTTTACGAGGGAACGCGTCAGGGAATCGCAGCAAAAATATCTTGATGAGATGATATCCTGGCTTGAGGAGCAACTGCTTCCTAAGCAGAGTGCCGGATCTGTTTTTCAAAAGCGGACGGCTGATGCAGGAAAGGCGGAAACGGAGCATAAAAAAAATTTTATGGAAAAGCTGAAGAAATTAAGGGCAACCGGCAGGCTGTCAATCAGGCTTGCGCATCCAAGATTATTAAAAGGCACTGAGTACGATACGGAACTCGAAGAAGGCGACTATCTTTTTGTTCCTCCGCAAAACAACACAGTTGATGTTACCGGTGCGGTCATATCCGGAGGCAGGTTTGCTTATTCCGGAAAACTGTCTTACAGGGATTATATCGAGGCGGCGGGCGGTTATGCCGAATATGCGGACAAAGGCAGGGCATATGTGTTAAAAGCCGACGGTGAGGCCAGGAACCTGTTCGGCGGACTCATCAACTGGAATGCCTCCAGACTCAGATGGGAGGTAATTGCCTTCGGCGAGAAAATCAATGAGATCGGGCCGGGAGATATAATAGTCGTGCCTGAAAATTATAAGCGGGTTGAATGGTTGAAAGAAGTGCAAACTATAACGGATATGTTAATGCAGATTGCCGTAATTACAGGTCTCACTGTAGAGCTGTTTTAAAAGGAAGGGTCCAAGGGGTCGAGGGGTCAAGGGTCGAGGGGCAGGGGACGGGGGCCGAAAACATGTGCATGGTTATAACAGGCAGTAATGCGTTCAAATAAATTTCGTACCTGTTTCTTACGGCTTGCTGCTTACAGTTTACTGCTTGCCGCTTATTGTTCCCCTGCGTTCGCCTCTGACGAACCCTTTACTTATCCCTCGAACTGGGGCGGCACCGGACTTATGGAGGTACCGACGGCGCGCGTGATAAGACCTGACAGTTATCGCTTAGGCATCTCTTATATAAAACCGTACAGATATTATTACGGGACGGTAAGTCCGATGAACGGATTAGAAATAAATGGAAGGATAACAGAAGTGTATAATATCCCGGCCTTAACTGCAGGTTACGGAGACTTCAAGGACAAGGCTGTGGATTTGAAATATCAATTCATCCCGGAGGGGAAGTTTATGCCTGCCGTAGCCGCCGGCATAATGGACCCGAACGGCACCGGGCTTTACGCGTCTGAATATATTGTTGCCGGCAAACAGATTTACCCGTTTGACTTTACCCTGGGACTCGGCAGCGGCAGACTCGACGGATTTTTCTGGGGGGTGCAATTCGCGCCTTCGGAAAAATACGCCTTTATGCTTGAATACAGTCCGATAAAATATCACGAACAGACCGGTGATCCGGCGAGGGAAAAATATTTCAGGGAGCCGGTGCACTCGAAATATAATTTCGGCCTCCGGTTTAAACCCACAAAATGGTCTGAGCTCGGAATAAGCTACCAGAGGGGAAACACGCTGGGACTTAATGCCTCGGTTGCGTTTGACATAGGGAACCCGCTTGTCCCCATATATGACAGGGGTTACAGGGAAAGACCTTTTGAAAAAAAGGACCCGCTGCGCGAGAGGCTTTTAAGGGCAATAAATCATTCCGGTTTCAGCGACATAGGCGTTGCCGTTGTCGATGATGAGTTATGGATATCTGCGCACAATGATAAATATTTTTTCAGCGGCAGGGCCGTCGGGGTCCTGCTCGGGATAATCGCGGATATCAATCCAGAAAATATCAGCCGGGTCCATGTGGTCCTGACGGAGAGGGGCCTTCCGGTAACTGAATTTGCCTGCCTGAAATCCGATTTGATCGGGCTCTTCGAGGAAAGAATGTCGCCATACGACTTCTTCCTGCTGTCGGAATTTAAGACCGGCGTATCAGGAATGCCGGAGATGTCCATTGCGCATAAAAAATCATGGAGCTACGGCGTCAGGCCCATCCTTGAGACCTTTCTGAATGACCCTTCGGGTTTTTTCAAATACAGGCTGGGTCTCCAGGGATGGATAAATTATCAACCGTGGGAAGGGACGTCCTTTATCGCGGGTCTCGCGACGTATCCGTTAAATAATTTTTCGACCGTGAATGAGCCGCTTTCCATTCCTGTGAGGTCCGACATCGTACTTTACAAAGAGAAGGATGTCGCGCTGAACAGGCTGATGTTTGACCGGATAAAGAAGGTGACGCCTGAAATATACGGCAGGTTCTCCGCCGGCCTTCTCGAGATCCAGTACGCCGGCGTTGACGCGGAGGTTGCCGCGCCTGTCTTTGACGGCAGGGTGTATCTCGGATTGAGCGGAAGCGTGGTGCGAAAAAGGGACCCCGGCAACATCCTTAATCTCAAACATGACGATGTAAAAGACGGTTATGCCACCGCGTTTGTCAACGCGCGGCTGAATCTGCCTGAAACCGGCATGGCGCTGGATATTAAGGCAGGGCGGTTCCTCGCGGGCGACTACGGCGCAAGGTTTACCATATCAAAATTTATCAACGGCGTTGCCATCCGGGCCTGGTACAGCGTTACGGACACTTCTGTTTTTAATGACAGCTTCAACAGGGGATACCATGACAAGGGAATAAGCGTATCCATTCCCCTCAGGCTTTTTAAAGGGACTGATTCGCGCTCTTCCTATGACTACGCCTTGTCGCCCTGGACGCGTGATACCGGACAGGATATAGACCATTTCGGGACATTGTTCGATTTTATCGGCAGAAACACAAAGGTGTTTCTTGACAAAGAAAAGCTTTTGCTGTTTAATCAGAAAGGAGGTGATTAGCATGAAAAAAATAACAACCTTATTCGTTGTTACGGCTTTTCTGCTTCATTTCGGCTTTGTGACCCCGTCGTTCGCTGAAGCGGTTACTCAGAAGATCGCATCCGAGGCGGCCGCGAAGGACCTCGCGATAAAAGCCGGCGGTACATTCGTATCCGGAGCTGATGCCCCGGTCCTTACGGGCACACAGGTCGCGCTGCCTGTAGTCAGCAAATCAAGCGGTAACGTCATTGGCTATGTCGTAGCGGAAAAGGCGGCTCTCGTATCGGCCCTTAACGCGGAAGGATATACATCTGTCGCTTCCGCCATCGCGGCCGTAGAAGCCGGCTCAGCGGCCGGACTCGCGGTCGGGGCCGGAATAAGCGCGGGCACAATCGCTGCGGGAGTCGCGCTTGTCGCCGGCGCGGTGGCCCTTGGAGTGGCTGCGGGCAGCGGCGGCAGCTCCACAACTTCCAATCATTAATGATGCGTCACTCAATCAAAGGGTCAAAAGGTCAGGGGTCAGGGGTCAGGGGTAGTTGCTTGCCCCTTGACGCCGTATCCCTGACCCTGTTTTTTTTATTCCTGTCCTTATTCATTCCCGGCGCAGCGTTTCCTGAAACAGACAGCGACCCGGCCGGTTTGGTCCTTGACTCATCTGAAAAGTTCTTCATTTCCCTGAAGGAAAATGATTTTAAGTTTGCGTGGAATCTGTTATCTTCCGAATCCCATGAAACAATTATTACCGATGTCCTGAACGCGTCCCGTAAGACAGGCATAGAAATAAGCAGGGAAGAAATAATAAGAGATTTCAGTAATTCAGGGATCATCTCAGGCAACTACTGGAAGTCCTTTCTCGATACCTTTAACCCGGATATGGTCCTCAGGGAAAGCAGATGGGAAATGGGCCTTGTAAAAAAACAGAGCGCGGAAATAATCATCACGCATAAAAAGTCGGAAAATCCGGTGGTCCTGAAGATGTCAAAAGAGAACGGCGAATGGAAGGTAGGTCTCGTTGAAACTTTCTGGACCGGAAGAAGTGACTCATTCCTTCGCAGATTGATGGATTTCCTGGCTGGTTGATGTCGGTCAGGCTATGAGCGATAATAATCTTTTTCCCTTCCTATAGCCTCTTGCCTGTTAAAGCCCCCCTTGAACAAATTCAGTAGTATAAGCTATTATTAAATCTCTCTTTTATCTATCAGACTTCGGAGGAAAATTATTATGGAAAAGATGATTGAAATCCGCTGGCACGGCCGCGGCGGGCAGGGGACTGTCACCGCAGCTAAAGTGCTGGCTGACGCATGCCTGAGCAAGGGAGGATATGTGCAGGCCTTCCCGGAGTATGGCCCGGAAAGGGCCGGGGCCCCCATCAGGGCGTTTAACCGGATCAGTGAACATGCCATAAGGATGTACGGGCCGGTGCTGCACCCGCAAATAGTGAGCATCGCAGACGCTACCCTTATGGATTCTGTTAATGTGACCGAGGGCTCGCCTGACGACTGCATATATTTGGTAAATACATCAAGGGACCCCAAAGAAGTCCGGCAGAAGCTTAAGGCAAAAGACACCCAGAAAGTATACGCCGTCGACGCAACAAAGATAGCCCTTGACAGCTTTGGAAAGCCCTTGCCGAATTCATCGATACTGGGTGCTTTATCCAGGATAACCGGTGTTGTGACGCTTGATGTGATGCTTGAAAATGTAAAAAAGAGTTTCGGCAAGAAATTCGCGCAGAAGATCATTGACGGCAACCTCGAAGCCACACGGCGCGGATACGAGGAGGTAAAAGAAGGATGAGCAAGAAATTTTGGGAAAATCTTCCTCAGGGTTCCGTAGTCCTTGAGGCGGGAAGTTCGGTCAAGTTTAAGACAGGAGGATGGCGCTCCATGCGTCCTAAGTGGATAGAAGAAAATTGCATCCAGTGCATGTTTTGCTGGGTATACTGCCCCGATATGTCGGTAAAGGTCACCGCAGAAGGGAAGAGAGCGGAATTTGATTATGATTACTGCAAGGGCTGCGGGATCTGCGCCCTCGAATGCCCCGGCAAAAAGGGCAATAAGGCAATAGTAATGGAAGAGGAGGGCAAATAGATGGGCAAGATAGTAGCAGTTACCGGAAATGAAGCATGCGCTCAGGCCCTGAAGCAGATCAACCCCGATGTATGCGCGGCATATCCTATCACACCGGCCACGGACCTTATGCAGCGGTTTTCGAGCTTTGTCAATGATGGTAAAGTGGACACGGAACTGGTGCTCGTTGAAAGTGAGCACAGTGCGATGAGCGCCTGTATAGGCGCCGCAGCGGCGGGAGGCAGGGTCGCAACGGCAACCTCTTCGCAGGGGCTGGCGCTCATGTGGGAGATGTTGTATATAGCTGCGGGAACAAGGCTGCCGATCATAATGCCCCTGGTAAACAGGGCCCTTTCAGCCCCCCTGAACATTCATGGCGACCATTCCGACGGCATGGGCGCGCGAGACACCGGCTGGATACAGATTTACTCCGAGAACGCGCAGGAGGCATACGATAATTTGATACAATCTTTCAGGATTGCAGAGCACCTGGATATACGGCTTCCTGCAATGGTCTGCATGGACGGTTTTATTGTCAGCCATTCCATTGAGCGTGTGGAATATATAGATGATGCGGATGTAAAAAAATTTGTCGGAAAGTTTGTCTCCGTAAATCCTCTGCTCGATCTCGACAAGCCAAAAAGTTACGGCCCGCTCATCCTGACCGATCTCTATCATGAGTACAAGAGAGCTCAGCATGAAGTAATGACAAAGGTGCCGAAGGTAGCGCTTGAAGTCGCTGCTGAATTTGAGAAGATGACCGGCAGGAAATACGGCCTCTTTGA
>QZKO01000061.1 GCA_003599505.1 Nitrospiraceae bacterium
TCTTTTCACTTGAACCCTCGACCCCTTGGACCCTTATTTAATGTCATTGTTCCGGTTTCAACTGGGGGAAAAGTATCACGTCCCTTATTGATGCCGTATTCGTCAGGAGCATGAACAGCCTGTCGATGCCGATCCCCTCGCCTGCGGCCGGGGGCATGCCGTATTCAAGCGCCCTTACAAAGTCCTCATCCATGAAAGCCGCTTCCTCGTCACCCTGTTTCCTCGCTTCTACCTGCTCCATAAACCTTTCCCTCTGATCTGCCGGGTCGCTTAGCTCGGAGAACGCGTTGGCGACTTCTCTCCCGCCGATAAAGAGCTCAAACCTCTCAACCAGCTCAGGATTGTCCTTCCGCCGCTTTGCGAGGGGAGAAAGCTCCACGGGATAATCGGTGATAAATACGGGCTGGACCAGCTTGGGCTCGACCTTTTTCTTGAATATCTCATCCAGTATCTTCCCGTGAGAGGTTTTTTTGTCTACATCGATTTTATTCTCAAGGGCAAACCGCCTCGCCTTTTCCGCGTCTTTGAAAACAACAGGGTCAACGCCTTCCTGCGCCATAGCGTCGGTCATGGTTACCCTCCGCCAGGGCGGAGTGAAATCGATAACGGTACGGTCACTGTCGGAATCCTCGCCGAAAGGGACTTTCAGGTCCCCGTTGATGGTCTTACAGAGATGGGAAATAAATTCCTCGGTAAACTTCATCAGATAGTTATAATCCTCATAAGCGGTATAAAATTCCAGCATGGTAAATTCAGGGTTGTGCTTTGAGGATATCCCTTCATTCCTGAAGTTTTTATTGATCTCATAGACCTTTTCATAACCGCCGACAAGGAGTTTCTTCAGATAAAGCTCGGGGGCGATTCTCAGGTAAAGGTCTATGCCCAGAGCGTTGTGGTGCGTTTTAAAGGGCCGCGCGGTCGCGCCTCCGGGGACCTGGTGCATCATCGGGGTTTCAACCTCTATGTACCCCCTCTCGTCGAAATAATTCCTGACAGCCATTATCAGCCTGCTCCTCTTGATAAAGAGGTCCCTGACATGAGGGTTGACAATCAGGTCGACATACCGCTGCCTGCACCTTGTTTCAATGTCCCGCAGTCCGTGCCACTTTTCGGGCAGGGGTCTCAGGGACTTGCACAGCAATGTCATGCTGTTGACCTGGACTGTAAGCTCGTTAGTCTTCGTCCTGAACAGGCGGCCGGTCACGCCTATGATATCTCCTATATCGAGGTTCTTGTAAACATCCTGATTGCCGGTGATAATGTCCTTTGAGAAATAAACCTGTATCTTCCCGGAAGAATCCTGGATGTGCGCGAAAGCGGTTTTCCCGAAATCCCTGAACGAAATAATGCGGCCTGCAACAGCGCACTGGCCGTCTCTCCCCTCAAGGTCTTCCTTGCTCAGGCCGCCGAACTTGTTTGCAATGTCTTCCGCCTTGTCCTTTGTTGCGAAAGGCATCCCGTATGGTTCAACGCCGGATTCGCGGAGCCGGTTGAGTTTTTTGAGCCTCTCCTGTATTAGTTCGTTAGTATCTTCCAATGTTCACCTAAAAACAGAAAGCAAGAAGTAGAAGTTGGAAGTAGGAAGTAAAAAAGCCGGGTTCCTGTTTCTTACTTCTTACTTGTATATTATTCAAGAAAGCCGGACAATATGCTGGTCTTCTCCTCGATCATCCTGTCCAGACGCTGCAGCTCCATCCTGAGCTTGAAAAGCTCATCGGTAATGCCGAAGGCGGTCATGACCATGGCCCTTGACTGATTGATGCTGGGCGCGACGCCGTATATCTCTTTCAGCTTTTCATCTATATACCTTGCCAGCGACTTTATGTACGCCTCATCCTCATCCGTCTTGATGGAGTAGCTCTGGCCGAGTATCTGGACCTCAACAGAACCCATGTATCACAGCTCCACCGACTCAAGCTCTTTGATCAGGCTCTCAAGCTGAGACTTGACAGTCTCACGTTCGCTGTTCAGCTTCTCAATATCGGTCTTTAACGTCCCGGCGTTTTTCAGGTCCCGCCTGAGCGTCGCTATCTCCTCATCTTTGCCGGTCATCTCATCCTGAAGCTTGCCTATTTTAACGTTCAACTGCTCGTTTTCCTGGGACAGGGCTTTAATCCTGTCAATCACCTTTGCGATCTTATCTTCCAGCATCTGTATTTTTTCCACAGATGTTCCCTCCTTAAAAAAATTGAACAGTCCCTCTTGCATCAGCAAGTAAATTATCAAAATCAGTGCAAAAAGTAAACCCCGCGGGAAAGAGAGAGAGTGGTAATTCAGATTAATTTATGGTTAAATTTTGTTATTGGTTGCATAATAGCGGTTAAATATCCGGGAGGACTCTGATGAAATATTTAATCATTGGAAACGGCGTTGCGGGGACTGCGGCGGCCGCCAATATCCGCAAGCTGGACAGAGACGGGGAAATAACTGTGCTCACAGACGAGGCTACCCCGTTTTACAGCCGCATCCGGCTGATAGAATACCTCGCCGGAGAGGCAAATGAAAAAGATATCGTCATTTATAAAGAAGAATGGTATGAGAAAAACAATATCAGGCTCCTGTTAAATATTTTCGTCGCCGGCATAGACAAAGACAAAAAGGAGGTCATAACTTCAAAAGGTGAAAAGTTCGGGTATGACAAACTTCTCATCGCGACCGGGAGTTATTCATTTGTGCCGCCGGTCCCGGGCGCCGGCAAAAAAGGTGTCTTTACTTTACGCACAATAAAAGACGCCGATGAGATTATCGGCTACGCGAAAGGGGTTAAAAAGGTCCTCCTTATCGGGGGCGGCGTGCTCGGCCTGGAAGCGGGCAACGCGTTGAGAAAGAGAGGCCTTGAAATAACGGTAGCCGAGTTCTTCCCCCGCCTCCTCCCCAGGCAGATGGACCCGGAAGGCGCGGGCATACTCAGGACGCAACTCGAACGTATGGGCTTTACCTTTTACCTCGGCGCCAGGTCAAAAGAGATAACCGGCGATGAGAGGGCAACGGGACTCGTCCTCGAAGACGGTACGCGGATAGCCTGCGATTTAATCATAGTATCAGCCGGCGTAAGACCCTGCGCCGGGCTCGGCAAGAGACTGGGCCTCGCAGTCGACAGGGGATTGCCTGTAAACGACAGGATGGAGACCGGCATAAAGGACGTATACGCGGCAGGCGACCTGATAGAGCACAGGGGAATGTTATACGGGATATGGCCGGCTGCGCAGAAGCAGGGGGAAACAGCCGGGACAAACATGGCCGGTGGAAACGCGGTATATGAAGGGACCACAATGTCGAACGTGCTCAAGGTGGTCGGGATAGACCTTGCCGCGGCAGGAGACATCGACGCGGAAGGGAAATATGAATCCATCATCCGGGAAGACAGGGAAAAGTTCATCTACAAAAAAATGGTGATAAAAGACGATGTCCTCTCGGGCTGCATCTTATACGGCGATATCAGCGGTTACCGTAAAATCCTCAGGGCGATAGATGACAAAAAGGACGTCTCGGGTATTAAAAAAGCGATTGCCGGATGGGACTTGAGCGTTTTATAAAACGGTCCTAAACCTTATTGACCATCTCTCTCAGCTCTTTTCCGACCTTGAAGAAAGGGACCTTCTTGGGCGGCACAGTTACTGATTCGCCGGTCTTCGGGTTTCTTGCCTTCCTCGCGTCTCTTGCGCGAAGCCTGAAATTGCCGAAGCCCCTTATCTCGACCTTGTCTCCTTTTGCAAGGGCTTCCTTGACGCTGTCAAAAACCGTTTCTACGATAACTTCCACCTGTTTTTTTGAAAGGCCTTCCACTTTCTCCGCGATCTTCTCAATAAGGACCGATTTTGTCATATATGCCTCCTTTAATAAAAACCATCTAAATAAAATTTACCCTGGCTTAAAGCGTAAAGCTATCAGCTATAAGCTGTTACGGCGTCATCAGATACTTCAGGCTTATTCCATGGAATACATTATCCATCAGTTTCCCGGCGAACTTCCCTTTTAATAAATCAAGGACCCCTGTTTCTTCCTTTTTCTGGACGACCTCAGGCTCGCCCTTGATGCCTGTCAGCCGGCCTGCAAGCATTATCGCGTCCTGAAGATTCCCGAGTTCATCGACAAGTCCCGCCTCTTTCGCCATCCTGCCGGTGAATATGCGGCCGTCCGCGAGTTTTTTAATCTCCTCAAAGTCCATCCCCCTCCCCTCGGAGACAGCCTGGATAAACTGACTGTGCACGTCGTCAAGGACCTCCTGGAGGATCTGTTTTTCTTCGGGCTTCAGGGACTTGAAAACCGAAGCGATATCTTTATGCTCACCGCTTTTTATTACCTGGGTTTCAACGCCTATTTTCTGCATAAGGCCCGATATGTTCGGGATTTCCATAATTACCCCGATAGACCCTGTCAGGGTCCCGGCATTTGCCACTATCTTGTCCGCCGGGGCTGATATATAATAGCCGCCTGAAGCGGCCACCGTTCCCATCGAAACGACTACTTTTTTCTTCTCCTTTATTTTCAGGACCTCTTCGTATATCTCCTGCGAAGGCGCTACGGCCCCGCCGGGACTGTCGATTCTCAGGATTACGG
This sequence comes from Nitrospiraceae bacterium, assembly GCA_003599505.1. Taxonomy (GTDB): domain Bacteria; phylum Nitrospirota; class Thermodesulfovibrionia; order UBA6902; family UBA6902; genus SURF-23. Next base: position 4,561 of record QZKO01000061.1, read on the forward strand.
CCTTTATCGAGTTGTCCTTTGCGTATTCCTTCAGCTCCTCGATGATATCGGTAGAATCGACTATCACGCCGGTAACCCGCACAAGGGCCACCTTGTCGCCCAGGGAGACTTTGCGGCCGAAAGTAAGCATAATGCTCAGCGCCGCAATTACAGCGAATATTAAAACAAAAAAGATCAGAACTTTTTTCAATGCATTGCTCTCCGCGATAGTTTAACCTATCATCGTCTTCATGCTGAGGTCTATCTTCCTCTCGGCAGGATTGACGTTTATAACACGCGCAGTCACTTCATCGCCTGTCCTGAAAGAGTCTTCCAGCCTTTCATTCTGATTTTTCTCAATCTCCGATATGTGGACCAGTCCTTCGACGCCGTCTTCAAGCTCGACAAAAACGCCGAAGTCGACTACGTTCACCACTTTCCCGCTCACGGCGTCTCCGGCCCTGTATTTTCCGGGGATTTCATGGAGCCACGGGTCGGGTGTGAGATCTTTAAGCCCGACGGAAATCCGCTCTTTTTCAGGTTCGATGCTGCGGATTACCACTTCAACCTGCTGGCCTTTTTTCAGAACATCCGAGGGGTGCTTGATCCGTTTTACCCATGAAATATCCGATATGTGAAGCAGGGCGTCAATGCCTTCCTCAAGCGCGATAAAAGCGCCGAAATCCGCGAGGTTTTTTATTTTCCCGGTTATCCTCTGCCCGACGGCGTATTTATTTTTTGCAATCTCCCACGGGTTCGGCTTGAGCTGTCTTATGCTTAAAGATATCTTTTTTTCCTCTTTGCTCACCCTTAATATTACGGCCTCGACCTTGTCGCCGATGGAAAAATATTTCGACGGCTTGAGGGATTTCTCTACCCAGTCGATCTCGCTCACATGTATAAGCCCTTCCACGCCCTCTTCAAGCTCGACAAAGATGCCGTAATCAGTGGTTGTGATGACTTTCCCCATGATCTTTCCCCCGACGGGATATTGCTCTTCCACGGAGTTCCACGGGTCGGGTCTTTTCTGTTTATACCCGAGCGTGACCTTCCCTGCTTCAGGGTTGAAAGAAAGAATGACGACTTCGACGGAATCGCCTATGCTGAAAAGTTCTCCGGGATGACTGATCCTGCCCCATGACATATCCGAGATATGCAGCAGGCCGTCTATTCCGCCCAGATCGATGAAGGCCCCGTAGTCCGTAAGGTTCTTGACCACACCCTTTACAACCGACCCTTCTTTAAGGGTGCAGAGCGTCTGCTCCCTGAGCTTGCTGCGTTCTTCTTCCAGAAGGGCGCGCCTCGAGACGATTATATTGGAGCCTTTGTGGTTGATATTGAGGATCTTGAACGCGCAGTTCTTGCCTATCAGGTGGTCCGCGTTCCTGGTCGCCTTGATGTCTATATGGGAGCCCGGCAGAAACGCGCTTACCCCGCCGATGCTTACGGTCATGCCCCCTTTTACTTTCCCTGTAATCTTACCGTTGACAGGGAGTCCTTTATTAAAAGCGCCTTCCAGCAGGTCCCACGTCTTTACCCCTTCAGCCTTCTGCCTTGAAAGCTTTACAAAGCCGTTTGCGTCGTGGAGGTTCTCAATGAAAACTTCGATATCGTCACCGGGTTTCAGGCAGGTCAGCTCATTCTCCAGGAGCTCGCTCAGCGGGATGAACCCTTCACATTTGGTCCCGACGTCGACAATGATCCCCTCAGGCTTTACCTGCAAAACACTGCCTTTGACGATGGCCCTTTCTTTCAGCCTCCTGAAAGTGTCGGCATAGAGTTTTTCCAGATCGTTAAATTGTTGTTGTTCCATGGTTGTATATTATATTACCTCCTGACAGAAATTTTCCTGATTTTTTTGACAACATCATCTATAATCCACTGCGGGGTCGAAGCGCCTCCCGAGATCCCGACCTTTCTGATTCCCGTGAACCACTTCCCTGAAAGCTCCCCGGCTGTTTCTATATGATATACTTTATCACAAACTTCGCGGGAAAGTTTTACGAGCTGGTTGGTGTTGGCGCTGTTCTTGCCCCCGACGATGATCATAAGCCCCACCTTCCCGGCAAGCTCTCTCGTCTCCCTGACCCGCTGCACGGTTGAATCGCAAATCGTATTGTAGATTTTTATTTCCCTTGCTTTCTCGATTACCTGCAGCACAATCTTCCTGAACGTATCGAAAGACTGGGTTGTCTGGACGATGATCCCGACCTTTTTTTTTACCCCCGGCGGACGCGCCGCGTCGTTTGCGATGATGACATCATCGCCCGCAAATCCTATAAGACCCTGGACCTCGGGATGCCGTTCATCCCCGATAATGAGCACCTGATACCCTTCGTCTCTCAGTATCTTTGTAAAGTTCTGGGCCTTCTTGACAAAAGGGCATGTGGCGTCAATAACGTTATAGCCCATTTTTTTTGTGCCGGCATAGACTTCCGGCCCCACGCCGTGCGTCCTTATAATCAGGGTCTTGACCGCGGGGGAAGACAGGTCCTCCGCGGTATGTACGCCCTTTTGCCTGAGCTCCTCTACCACCTGGGGGTTGTGTATAAGGGGGCCATATGTAAACACGCCCTCTCCAGCCTCTGTTGCGAGATTGAAGGCAATATCGATAGCGCGCTTCACCCCGAAGCAGAAGCCCGCCTTTTTGGCGACTACTATTTGCATGATTCCTTCAGCTCTCCTATCGATGTCATAATCTTCCTGGTGATGTCTTCATATACAAGGTCAGCAGGATAATCTTTTTCATGTATAGAAGTATAATATATCGGTTTATCAAATACTACAGTTATCCTTGCTCTCTTCAGCCACCTGGCGTCAACAGGCAGCGCCCTGTCTGACCCTGTAATCAAAGCGGGGACAACAGGGACCCCGCTGAGGCTTACCAGCATCCCTATGCCGCGCTTGCCTTCGAGAAGTTCCCCTGTTTCACTTCTTCGCCCTTCGGGGAACAGGGCAACAACTTCTCCTTTCTTAAGTCTCCTGACAGCTTCCTTTATCGTTGACGGCCGGGTCCTCTGCCTGTCAACGGGGATCGCAGTCTGTTTCATTGCCCACCTTAACCCCGGGATTTCAAACAACCCTTTTCTTGCCATGAATGTGGCCCTTCTCGGAAGCACGGCCCCTATTAAAGGGGGATCGATATAGCTGATATGGTTTGCAGCAATAATTACCCCGCCTTCACGCGGAATATTCTCCCTGCCTTTCACAACCACTCCTCCGTTTAAACCGAGGATGAACCGTATAAGAATCTGGGTAAGTTTGTATAAAAGATTTATTAACATAGCATTCACCGTTCCGGTCTGCAGGGGCGTTGCGTGCAACGCCCCTGCCTATTTTTTCAGATGCTCCAGTATCTTTTCGACGACCTCATCTATACCCATGTTTGTCGAATCAATATAAATCATATCATCCGTTCTTGTGAGGGGGGAGTTTTCCCGGGTCGAGTCCCTTGTGTCCCTCTTCTTTATATCTTCAATAGTTGCTTCAAGGGTAATGCCGGAGTCTTTTAACTTCAATTCCTCGTATCTTCTCCTCGCCCTTTCCTCAATGCCCGCGTCAAGATAGAATTTATTCGCGGATTCAGGGAAGATGGCGGTCCCGGTGTCCCTCCCCTCGATAACGACTTTACCCTGAAGACACATATTTCTTTGTATCGCAAAAAGCCCCTTCCTTACAACAGGCATCGCGGAGACTTGTGAACTCAATTCCCCGATTTCCGCGGTCCTGATCTCCCGGCTGACGTCGATATCGTTAACAGTAATTTTATCTCCATTGAATCCGATAGCTATGTCGTTCAGAAGCTTCTTAAGCGCATCTTCATTATCAAGGCTGATCTTCTCCTGTCCCGCCTTCCAGGCTACGGCCCTGTAGAGAGCGCCTGTATCAAGATATCTGTATCCCAGCTTTTTTGCAAGCAATCTCGCGATCGTCCCCTTGCCCGCACCGGATGGCCCGTCTATTGTGATTACGGTTTTCATTTCTTCTGCAACCTCTCCAGCATCCCCATGAACCCCGGGAATGATGTATTGATGCAGTCGGTCTCCGTGATCGTTGTTTCGCCGTCGGCAATGAGCCCGGCGATTGCCATAGACATCGCGATCCTGTGATCGCCGTAGCTTTGAATGACCGCGGAATCCAGTTTCTCGCGACCCTCTATAATCAGACCGTCTTCAAGCTCTTCGATATTTACCCCGGTCTTGCGCAATTCAGCGGTCATGCCCGCTATTCTGTCCGACTCTTTGACCCGCAGCTCCTTTGCGCCCGTTATCCTTGTTATACCCCGGGCCGCGGCCGCGGCTACGCAGAGGACCGGAAATTCATCTATGGTCCTTGGGACCATATCGCCGCTTATGTCTGTCCCGGAAAGAGGGGAATGTCTTGCAAGTATATCGGCAACGGGCTCGCCGGAGACCTCCCTTTTATTTTCAAGTCTGATATCGGCGCCCATTGCCTGAAGGATTTCCATCAGCCCTGTCCTGGTCGGGTTGATCCCGACATTCCTTATAAATATTTCAGAGCCGGGGACAATAATTCCGGCAGTGATAAAAAACGCCGCGGATGAAAAATCGGCCGGGACGGTCAGGTCAAAGGGGTCCGGTTCAGCCCTGCCTTTCAGGCTTACCGTCAGGCCGTCGATGTTTATGTCGACGCCGGCGGCCCTGAGCATACGCTCCGTATGGTCTCTCGATTTTTCAGGTTCGGTAACAGTGGTGACCCCGCTGCAGTAAAGCCCGGCAAGAAGGATTGAGGACTTGACCTGGGCGCTGGCAACGGGTGATTTATACTCTATCGCGTTCAGCTCTCCTCCCGTTACAGTAAGGGGGGGATAACCGTTTTCGGATTTAAAAGCGGCGCCCATCAGAGAGAGCGGCTCGATAATCCTTTTCATGGGTCTGCGGGACAATGACGCGTCTCCCTTCAGGGTCGCGGAAAACGGCTGCCCGGCGAGGACCCCGCAGAGAAGCCTCATCGTTGTCCCTGAATTCCCGCAGTCGATGGCTTCTTTTGGCTCTTGTAAACCGTATAGTCCTTTCCCCTCGATTATTATTTCAGCGTCTTGCCCCTTGCCCCTCGCCCCTATCCCCTTGATTTCTATCTCCACCCCCATCTGCCTGAAGGCGCCGATAGTGCTCAGAGGGTCTTCCGCGTAAAGGAAATTCCTGATAATGCTCCTGCCCTCCGCAAGAGATGAAAGGATTATCGCGCGATGGGAAATTGATTTGTCCGGCGGAGGGGTGATCTCACCGAGCAACGGGCCCGCGCGCCTGATTCTGATCTCACTCAAGGTCCTGCCGCGCCTCTTTGGCTTTCCTGAATTCCTTCTCAAGCCCTGACCAGTCCGACTTTTCGATGAGACGCGTCAGATGCGTGAGGGAAGATGAAAATTTCTTCAGGGATTTCAGAATATTCTTCCTGTTGAAAGAGCAGATGTCCCGCCAGAGCTCCGGCGGGCTCAGGGCGATCCTTGTCATGTCCCTCAGTCCCCTGCCTCCATGACGAAGGATACTGTTCTCCACCTTCATAATACCGTTTACCAGCGCATAGGCTGCCACATGAGGGAGATGGCTTACGGCTCCGAAAACAAGGTCATGTTCTTCCGGCCCCATAAGCGTCGTTGTTGCGCCGACCGCTTTCCATAGCCGCATAATTTTCCCGAGAGCTTTTTTATCCGTATCTGAAACAGGAGTGACGATGCATCTGGCGTTCAGGTAGAGGTCGGCGGCAGCGCAGGTTATCCCCGAACATTCTTTTCCGGCAATCGGATGTGCGCCTACAAAATGCACGCCCTCAGGCATTAACGGCACAACGTCTTTTACGATCCGGGCTTTTACGCTCCCTACATCAGTCACTATCGCGCCTTTTTTTAAGACCCGACTTATGCTTTTCACAATAATTTCAACCCGTCCCACCGGAACGGCAAGCAGGACCAGGTCCGCATCCTTTACCCCGTCGGCGTATTCAGTCGTATAATCATCGATCATGCCGAGTTTCTTTGCCTTGATCAGATTTTTCCTGCTCCTGCCCACACCGGTTATTTTACCCTTGAACCCCTTTGCCTTAAGCGCCAGCGCAAAAGAGCCGCCCATAAGACCGACGCCGATGATCGCGATATGTTTAAAATTTATATTCATTAGCTCCCTGTCGGGCGAGGCAGCGCCTCGCCCCTACTAAACTCTTAACTCTACAACTCTCTTCCCACTGCCTTTGCCACCGCCTTCAGCTCTTTCATGAGAACAGCGAACTTGTCCGGTCTTAAGGACTGTTCACCGTCTGATAACGCTTCTTCGGGGTTTGAATGGACCTCAATTATCAGGCCGTCAGCCCCTGCCGCTATCGCGGCTTTCGACATAGGAGCGACAAGTTTCCAGTGTCCCGCGCCGTGACTCGGATCAACAATGACCGGAAGATGTGAAAGGCTTTTCAGAACAGGGACCGCGTTTAAGTCAAGAGTATTCCGCGTCGCGGTCTCAAAGGTCCTGATCCCCCTTTCACACAGGATGACCCTGTCATTCCCCTGGGCCATAATATATTCCGCGGCCATAAGGAGGTCTTTTATCGTTGCGGACAGTCCTCTTTTTAAAACGATGGGGATATCGTACGACCCGACTTCCTGGAGGAGCCTGAAGTTCTGCATGTTCCTGGCCCCTATCTGAATGACGTCGGTATATTTCAGGATAACATCGATGTCTCTCGGGTCCATGATTTCAGTTACTACAGGCAGGCCTGTTTTTTTACGCACTTCCGCAAGGTACTTCAGCCCCTCCTCTCCAAGCCCCTGAAAAGTGTAGGGCGAGGTCCTCGGCTTAAACGCCCCTCCGCGAATAAATGACGCGCCCGCTTTTTTGACTTCCTTCCCTATTTTGAGAAGCGTGGGGAGGTCCTCTACGGCACAGGGGCCGGCCATTACCTGGATCTTCCGCCCCCCGATGGAATGTTTACCTGCCTTTATAACCGTGTCCTGCGGCTTGAAATCCCTGCTCGCAAGCCTGAACGGCTGGATAATCCTGTGGATTTTTTCAACCCCGGGCATTGACGCAAAGGCGTTTGCTTCATCTTCCGTAATCCTGGAAGTATCGCCGATTACGCCGATGACGGTCCTTTCCGTACCTTTTGAGATATTTGCTTTAAATCCTTTACGCTCAAGTTTTTTGACAATATGACGAAGCTCTCCGGCAGAAATGCCTTTTTCCAATACTATGATATCCATGCTGCCTCCAGTTGTATGTAGCAAGCAGTTAGTAGTTAAAGAAAAATACTACCCTAACTTCTAACTGCTTTTTTTAATGCCTCGACCAGTCTTTTATTCTCTTCCGGGAGACCTATTGTAACACGGATGGCGCGCCCCATGGGCCGTATGATCACACCTTCTTTAAGAAGGGCATTATAAAGCCGGGACGCTTCACCGTTTTCTAATGGTATATAAATAAAATTCGCTTCAGTCGGGACATACCTGAACCCTATCCTCCCGAGTTCCCTGTACAGATATTTTTTACCTTCCTCGTTTGTCGTTACGGACCTGGAGAAATGTTTTTCGTCATTCAGCGCCGCCACCGCGGCCTTCTGCGCGGGAGAATTCACGTTAAACGGCTGTCTTACCCTGTTCATCCCGGTAAGTATCGACGGCTTTGCTATCCCATATCCTATCCTTAAACCGGCAAGGCCGTATATCTTGGAGAAAGTCCTGAGGATGAGTATGTCCCTGCCGTCCCTGAAATATTTCATGCTGTCCGCATAATCCGGAGAAACGACATATTCGTAATACGCCTCATCAACAACGACCAGCACCCCTTCGGGGACTTTCTTCATGAAGGCGTCCATCTCTGCCTTTGTATTTATCGCGCCCGTCGGGTTGTTGGGGTTTGCTATAAAAATAATTTTTGTCCGCGCGGTAATCCCTGACGCCATTGCATCAAGGTCATGGCGCCATTCTTTCAGCGGGACAACGATGCCCTTGCCGTTTACCGCCTGTACGACCATTGAATAAACGACAAATGAGGGATGCGCCATTATCGCTTCTTCACCCGGATTGAGAAAAGTCCTTGCCGCGATCTCAATAAGTTCATTTGAGCCGTTGCCGACAAGAAGCTCGTCCGGGCTGACCCGCAGTTTTCCGGACAGGGCGTTTTTAAGATAAAAACAGCTTCCGTCAGGATACCTGTTTAAATCTTTCAGCCCGGGACGCAGGGCCTTCAGGGCCTGCGGCGAGGGACCCAGCGGGTTTTCGTTTGACGCAAGCTTTACGGAACCGGTAATGCCGAGCTCCCGTTCAAGCTCTTCAACCGGCTTGCCGGGGATGTAAGGCTTGATGCTCTTTATATGTTCAGGGACGTTCATTCCGCCGAAGGGTAGGAGCCGAGCACCTTCAGGAAAAGACATTCCTCTTTAAGGTCGTTTATCGCCTTTTTTACTCCTTTATCTTCTATGTGCCCTTCCATGTCAATAAAAAATATATATTCCCAGGCCCTTCTCCTGGAGGGTCTTGATTCAATCTTCGTGAGATTTATTTTGTGCTTCGCAAAAGGCCTTAGGATCGCGTGAAGCGCGCCCGGCTTGTCTTTTATCGACAGCATGACGGACGTCTTGTCCCTGCCGGTCCTCGGCGATAAATCCTTCGAGATCACAAGGAAGCGGGTGAAATTGCTTTTATGGTCCTCTATTCCCTTCTCAACGAACCTGAGATTGTAAACCTGGGCGGCAAGCTCGCTTGCAACAGCGGCTGCTGCCGGGTCTTTGGAAACGCGTTTCGCAGCCGCGGCAGTGCTCAGCTCTTCAACAACAGGCAGCCCGGGGAAGTTCCTTTCAAGCCACGCCCTGCATTGCGCCCTGGCCTGGGGATGGGAATATATTTTCTGGATGTCCTCCCTCCTTCCGGATTTTGAAAGCAGGTTATGTGAGATTTCAAGCATAATTTCAAAAACGATCTTCAGGTCCGCGTCGATGAACATGTCGAGGGTATAGTTGACAACGCCCTCGTTTGAATTCTCGATAGGGACCACCCCGTACTGGGCTTTCCCCCTTGTGACGGCCTCAAAAACCTCTCTTATGCTGCTCTCAGGCAGGTATTCCGCCGAAGAACCGAACTTCCTGCTTGCGGCAAGGTGCGTAAAAGTCGCGGAAGGGCCGAGATATGCGACCTTTAAAGGCTGCTGAAGGGACAACGACGCGGAAAGTATTTCCTCATACAGGTGCTTAAGGACATTATTGGGAAAAGGTCCGGGGTTGATTTCAGTGAGTCGCTTAAGTATTTCCCTTTCCCTCTCGGGTGAGTGTATGCTTAAGTTCCTGTTCTGTTTTGCCTTGCCGACTTCAATGGCAATCCCGGCCCTTTTGTTCAGCAGATCGAGTATCCTAAGATCGATCTCGTCTATTTTTTTTCTCAGGTCGTTAAGGTCAGACATGGTTGTCCGTTAATTTATCAGTTGTCCTGAGATTTTTCAAGGGGTTAAAAGGATTCTTTGACCACCTTCACCATGATGTCCCCGAACCCCGGCATGCCGGTAAACGGGGAGAGGTTTTCAGGGTCGAAGCTTTCGTTGATGTTCGGTGTGTATCCGGAAATGTTATTCATAAAGCCTAAACCGGAAGCGTTTTGTCCTCCGGGACCAAAAGCGGTCTTGATGACCCCGGGGACAATCTCTTCAGTCAGGAAGGCCTTCCCCGTTACCCTTTTCTGAAAAGGGGTTTCCAGGGTTATGGTGTCTCCTGTCGTTATTCCCATACGCGCGCCGTCATCCGTGTTCATGGCGAGGACAGGGATGGAAAGGGGTGAATTAAAGGGGGACGACACAGACCCGTCATCCATCCGCTTCATGCATTCGGTTTCCGTCTCCGCGAGATACGGACATACCGTCGTCATCGTCATGGCGTAATGGACCCTCCCGCTTATCAATTGAAAAGGGTATTCCTTACGCAAGTCCTGATATAAGGGGTTTTGGGGGTTCCATTTACAGTCCCTCCAGTAAAATGTGACAGGGAATTCCGTCCCGAATTTATTATTCATGTCCTCAAGGCGGGAGAACGTGAATTCGAATTTCCCTGAGCCTGTTTTCGGATATATTCCGGACGGCAGGCCGTTTGACTTTTTATACCTGTAATAACTCGCGGGCCATATTGCCACGCCGTTGTGCTTCCTGAGCCAGTCAACGGTCAGGGGCTCTCCCTGCTTTATGACCTCATTCCCCCATACAGCGGACGGATTATCCGGAACGCCGGTTATCATGCATCCCTCGGGAAGGTCGGGATACGGCAGGGGTTCGCCGACGTTGTACAGTCCGGGGGAGCCGGCAAGGATTTCATTTATAAAATCCTCTTCGTCTTTATATCTCAGGATAAAATCCCCGGCCCTGACGTCGGGGTCGCCGTTTCTGATCAGCGCTCCGGAAAGGGCCGCCATAATCTCATACGGTGTTTTTGAATCATGCAGGGGCATTATGACCTTGTCCCTGATCGCGATTTCCGGGCTCATGGTGTAGACGTCGCTTACTCCCATTCTCTCAAGAAACCCCGCCTCAGGGAGTATGATGTCCGCGTATTTCCCGGTTACGGTTATATGCGTGTCGATGAAGACGAGCAGCTCGAGCTGGTAGTCGTCAGATAATGCGTTCTTCCCCTCTTCGTAGGGGCGGGTTTCAAACCCGCCCTTACCGTCTTTCCTCAAGGTCAGCGCGTCGATCCAGTCGGAAGTATTGCCGGCTGTAATGACGGGGTTTCCGGCCCTCGTTATAAAGGCCTTAACAGGATAGGAAAGGCCTTTGAAAGCGCCGTGCTTCAGTGTTACCCCCTCACGGATTTTCTTTGGAAGATCGGCAAGCACCCCTTTCCAGGCGGCCGGGAAGTCGCCGAAAAAGTCTTTGTGGAGGCTGGAGAGCTTGCCGGACACATCGACGCCGCCGACCTTTCTGCCGACGGTTTTTTGCATAAACTCTTTCCCGATGGTCTTGTCGCCCCTTTTCGGTTTCAGCGAATCGGTAAATACAAGACCGCCGGGGACGTCGATGTTTCCCGTCAGCATGCAAAGGGCCGCCATGAGTATCGAGGTCACATCGCCGTTGGTATGGTGCGCTGTCCCGTGCATGCCGATCTCGATTGAAGCGGGTTTCGTGCTCCCGAACAGATGGGCTGTCCTGATGATATCTTCCACCGGGATGCCGGTCTTGCCGGCAGTCCATTCGGGCGTGAAAAAAAACATATTGTCCGAAGGGTCCGTCATTTCAGTATATGACAGGAAAGCGGCCTTGAATTCCTCCCAGCCCGTAGTGTAATTTCTTACGAAATTATGGTCGATGTATCTTTGTCCCTCAGTTAAAGAATCATTTTGAATGATGTAATAAAGGAGCCCCGCGAGAAAGGCGGCGTCCGTCCCGGGTTTTATGGGAAGCCATATATCGGCGTGAGCGGCGGAATTGGTATGGGCGGGGTCCGCTACAATATAAATACATCCGTTTTCTTCGCGCGCAGCCACAATTCCTTTGGACATATAATTGAACCGTGTGGCGACAAACGGATTGGCGCCTATATTTAAAATGAGCTTGGCGTCGTGCGTTTCCCTGAGGTAAAGTTCGTTGTCGTCATTTCTCATGAGCATGGGCCTCTGAACGTCGGGCAGGGGCCTTTCGTCGCCGAGCATAATGCCCTGTCCCCACCTGCGGTTCGGATCGCAGATACTGCCGTGGTTGTAAGTATTCGGGGTGCCGAAGGCGTGAAAGAGCCTGTAATACGCTTCCCGGTCTGTTACATCACCGCAGTCCAGGAACACGGATTCCGGACCGTATCGGTTTTTCAACTCAACCAGCTTCCCCGCAATATAATCGCACGCTTCATCCCATGTGACTTCCTTCCATGAGTCTTCTCCCCTCGGTCCCGTCCTCATGAGCGGGGTCTTTATCCTGTGGGGAGAATACGTAAGCTGCAGGCCGGAGGCGCCTTTTGCGCAGAAAGCTCCGTTATTGACGAGAGTATGAGGGTTGCCGTATATCTTTTTCGCGACTCCGTCTTCAACAAGCACTGATATGCCGCATTCCGAGGGACACATGACGTCCGAGGTATTTATTATTCTTACGGCGTCTTCGTGCAGCGCGGCGGGCTGCTTAACCCTGACGCGGCGCGTGGAGGGCCCTTCAGTCCGCGTGTACTCTTTTAATGGAGAACCGCCTGTATCTCCCCTGAAGATGTAAAAAACAGAAGGGTTTGTTCCGAGGCCGGGATTGAGGACCTTTAACTGATGCCCGGCCGATTCCGCGGATATCAGGCTCTTCGGGTCATCGATGTCTCCGAACAGCATCGCCTTTCCCATACAGCTTTGAACACAGACCGGCGAGAGGCCCTTTGATATCCTCGCATAACAAAAATCGCATTTTTCAGCCTTCCCCGTGACGGCGCTTATCTCGATTGCCTGATAAGGACATTTTTCACGGCACATGCCGCACCCGACACAGTTGCTGCTGTTAAGGACTACCACGCCGTCCTGATTTTTAAAGAGGGCTTTCTCACCGCACTCCTCAATGCACGGCGCGTTGTCGCAATGATTGCAAAGACGGGGGACAAAGAATTTCGCAATGCCGGGGAAGACGCCCGACCGGTATGTTTCAACCCTGCACCGGAAGGTCCCAAACGGGATAGAGTATTCAGCCTTGCACGTCGCCTGACAGGCGTAACAGCCGGTACACCTGTCGAGGTTGATAAGCATACCGTATCTTTTCTGATGACGCGCCAGTGTCTTACTTCTCCGAACCGTCAAAGATAAACTTGCAGCAGCCTAAATCCAGCGCCTGATTGTCACTGGACAGACGCGACCTTACCGCGGGCGTAATCCTGTAAATCCTGTGATTGCCGTCTTTCTGCTTTTCGATCAGTCCGGCCCCCTCAAGTATTTTCAGGTGCTTTGATATGTTGTATATTTTCATATCCAGGGTGTCCGATAAATCCTGAACGGCCGTCTCCTGTCTTAACAGCGCGCTTATAATCCGCAGGCGGCTTTCATCCGCGAGCGCCTTCAGTATTACCGTCCATGCCGGAGTTGCTTTCTTCCGGGGTTTACGCGCTCCCTGTCTCATTAAAAATACTATATGGACTATCATGCAGTAAAATCAAGCGGAGAGATCGGGAATTATAAAAATTTCTGATACCCTTTTAAAGTCCATTGACATTTAAACCGGAACATGCCATACTTTTTTTGGAGTTTCAGAAGTTTTTGTAAGTACATGAAGACCACAAAGACTTTCAGCTTTGTGGTCTTTTTTGTTGGCGGCGCTCTGAAGCTTTAGTCTATAAGCAAGGAGGTAAAAGAGATGGCTAAAGGAACAGTAAAATGGTTCAACGAGACAAAGGGTTACGGCTTTATAGCAAGTGAAGACGGCGCCGATGTCTTTGTCCACTACTCTTCAATAAGCGGCGACGGCTTCAAGTCCCTCGCCGAAGGTGATGCAGTCAGCTTTAATACTGAAAACGGACCCAAAGGCCGTAAGGCAGTTGACGTAGTTAAACTGTAATTAACCGGTTACCCCCCTGCCTGCAGGGGGGTTTTTTACTTTCTTCCGCCCGTTTGACTAACCTGTCCATGATGTAATAAAATTCTGTCATGCATTCCGAGTATGTCCCGCTTCATCTCCACACCGAGTACAGCCTGCTCGACGGAGCTATTAAAATAAACGACCTGATAGCAAAGGCAATAGAATATAATCTTGCCGCCGTCGCCGTAACCGATCATGGGAACATGTTCGGCGCGATAGAATTTTACAAAAAAGTTTCAAAGGCCGGTCTGAAACCGATTATCGGCTGCGAGGTCTACATAGCGCCCGGGAGCCGCTTCGACAAGGGCGGGACAAGTGAAGCCTCCGAATCATCTTACCACCTCATCCTGTTATGCAAGGACCTGAACGGATACAGGAACCTTTCCCGGCTTATGAGCAAGGCATACCTTGAGGGGTTCTATTACAAGCCGAGGATAGACAAGGACATCCTTGCGCAATACAGCGGAGGCCTTATAGGGCTTTCATCATGCCTGAAAGGCGAGATCCCCCGCTATCTCTCGGCTGGACTGACAGATAAAGCGAGAGAATCAGCGCTTGAATACAGAAAAATTTTAGGCGCTGAAAACTTCTATCTCGAGATCCAGCCGAACGAGCTGCCCGAGCAGGAAGAGGTAAACAGGCTGCTCATAGAACTGGGCCGGGACCTCCACATCCCCCTGGTCGCCACCAATGACTGCCACTATTTAAACAGGGAGGACGCAAAGGCGCATGAAGTCCTTCTCTGCATCCAGACCGGCAAGACAATGAGCGATGCGGACCGGATGAGGTTCTCAAAGGACACGTTCTATTTCAAAAGCCCGGATGAAATGAAACGGGCCTTCAAAGACGTGCCGGAAGCCGTAGAGAATACAAAGCGGATCGCTGAAAAATGCAATCTCGATTTCCGGTTTAATGAGTTCAAGCTGCCGAGATTTACAGTCCCTGAAGGGGAAACGGTAACCCGTTACCTGGAAAAGCTCGCGGAAACAGGCCTCAGAAAAAAACTGAACGGCAGTATCCCGGACAACTATTCCGAAAGGCTGAAGAGCGAACTGGCAATGATCGAGAAGATGGGGTTCTCTTCCTACTTTCTGATCGTTTGTGATTTCATTAATTACGCAAAAGGCAAAGATATACCCGTAGGCCCGGGAAGGGGCTCTGCCGCGGGGAGTCTGGCGGCATATGCCATAGACATAACGGACATCGACCCCATTAAATACGGCCTGCTGTTTGAGCGGTTCCTGAACCCGGAAAGGGTCAGCATGCCAGACATAGACGTGGACTTCTGCATGGACCGGCGCGGAGAGGTCATTGACTACGTGGCTAACCGTTACGGGAAGGACCATGTGGCGCAGATTATAACTTTCGGCACCATGCAGGCGCGCGCCGTGATAAGGGACGTGGGCAGGGCGCTGAACATACCTTATTCTGAAGTGGACAAGGTGGCAAAGCTGGTGCCCATGGTGGCAAAGATAACGCTGAAGACAGCCCTCGGCATGGAGCCCAAGCTGAAAGAAATGTACGAGACCCGTCCTGAGATAAAAGAGCTGCTCGACATCGCGCAAAGGCTCGAAGGCCTTTCAAGACATGCCTCCACGCACGCCGCGGGCATTGTCATATCACCGGAGCCGCTCACCGACTTTCTTCCGTTGTTCAAACCGTCCAATGAAGAGGCAATAACCACGCAGTTCGATATGGACGCGATCAAAGACCTCGGCCTCCTGAAATTCGACTTCCTCGGACTGAAGACACTGACGATCATCGACAAGGCTGAGAAGATTATTAATCAGCCATCAGCGATCAGCGATCAGCGATCAGCGGCAAACTCCAGGCCTTTCTCTATAAAGGACCTTCCCCTTGATGACGGGGCGACTTTTGAATTATTGACGGCGGGGAAGACTGCGGGGATATTCCAGCTTGAAAGCTCGGGCATGAGGGACCTGCTTACAAGGCTCAAACCCGATGTATTTGAAGACCTGATCGCCCTCGTGGCGCTCTACAGGCCCGGGCCTCTCGGCAGCGGCATGGTAGAAGAATTTATACAGGGTAAAAACAGCGGCGCGCCGGAAGGCGGCAAAAAACAGACAGGCTCGCTGACAAAACTGAATATACCCGGACTGGGTGATATCCTGAAAGAAACTCACGGTATAATCCTCTATCAGGAACAGGTCATGGAGATCGCCCACAGGCTCGCGAATTTCAGCCTTGCTCAGGCCGATATCCTGAGAAAGGCAATGGGTGGAAAGAATCCCGAAGAAATGGAAAAAATGAAGAAAACATTTATTGAGGGATTAAAGGCAAACAGGGTGTCGGAGAAAAAGGCCGAAACGCTTTACAACCTGATACTCCAGTTCGCGCAGTACGGTTTCAACAAGTCCCACTCGGCCGCGTACGCGCTCATCGCGTACCAGACCGCTTATCTGAAGGCGCATTACCCCGTTGAATTCATGGCCGCGTCTCTCAGCGCCGACATGGACAATACCGCAAAGGTAGTGACCTTTATCGGGGAATGCAGGGACATGGGCATTGAGATCCTCCCGCCTGATATTAATGAAAGCATGAGGGAATTCAAAGTGGTAGGTAACTCAATCAGGTTCGGGCTCGAAGCAGTAAAGGGGGTCGGGAGCTCCGCAATCGACGCTGTCATCGAGACAAGAAGCGGCAAGGGCTTTGATTCATTCTTTGATTTCTGCGCGCGCGCGGATTCCAGGCGCGTGAACAAGAAAGTAATTGAAAGCCTTATCAAGGCAGGCGCGATGGATTCCTTCGGCAGGCGCGCGCAGTTGATGTTCAACCTTTCCTCTGTCATGGACGCCGCCGCGCGTTTTCTGAAGGAAAAAAATTCAGGGCAGGAAAGCATGTTCGGCATGCAGCAGTCAGACCCTCTTAGGATGACGGAAGTCGAAGAATGGGGCGAAGACACGCGTCTTATGATGGAAAAGGAGGCCCTCGGCTTTTATATCACAGGGCATCCGCTGAATAAATACAGAGATAAGTTCGCGGAGCTCTCCATAACCCCGACACATGAACTGCAGGAGATGGAAGAGAAGCAGGACGTCAATATCGGAGGACTCGTGAGAGACCTGAAACAGATACAGACCCGGAGCAGGGATTTGATGGCGTATATCACGATAGAAGACCTGTACGGGACTATTGAGGTCATCGTGTTCCCCGATTTGTACAAAGATTCACAGAATATCATTAGCGGGGACATGCCGGTCATTATCGCGGGATACACCGACAAGACGGACAAGGGACTGAAAGTCATCGCAAAAAATATCTTCCCTATCGATGCAGGTAATCTGGCAGAGGAACTGAAAACATGCGGCAATTCACGGAGTGAAAGCGGCTGGGCAAGGAGAAAGAAGCCGACAGGCCCGACGGAGCCCGCAGCTCCACAATATAGATCGTTTATAGTAACATTGCCTAATACCGCGGGACCGGAAACGCTTCCGCAACTGAACGAGATATTTTCAAAATATAGAGGCGACTGCCCTGTTTATCTTAAAATAGTCTCTCCCCGAAACTGGGAGACTGTTCTGAAGACTGAAAGATTTGTTATGCCGTCAAAGGAATTGATCTCCGAGGCGGAGGGAATACTGGGAAAAGGATCGGCGGCGTTGAATTGAACCCTCGAACCCTTGACCCCTCGAATACTTGGACCCTTTTTTTATAAAACGGAGCATGCATGCACTATTATTTAGACTTTGAACGCCCTGTGGCGGAGCTGGAAAACAAGATAGAGGAATTGAAGCGCCTTGCCGACGGCAAGGACATGAATATTACCGGCGAAATAAAGAAGCTCGAAAAAAAGGCAAAGGACTTGCGGGCTGATATATTTTCAAAGATTACCCCCTGGCAGAAAACACTCATTGCGCGCCACCCTGAAAGGCCGT
This sequence comes from Nitrospiraceae bacterium, assembly GCA_003599505.1. Lineage (GTDB taxonomy): Bacteria > Nitrospirota > Thermodesulfovibrionia > UBA6902 > UBA6902 > SURF-23. Next base: position 21,947 of record QZKO01000061.1, read on the forward strand.
ATACTCTCGATTACATAAAACTGCTGATGGAAGACTTTGTTGAGCTGCACGGAGACAGGAGGTTCGGGGACGACCCGTCGATCGTGGCCGGCTTCGCGAGGTTCCAGGGTATCAACGTAGCGGTTATAGGCCATCAGAAGGGCAGGACTACAACAGACCGGATCGTAAGAAATTTCGGCCAGTCTCATCCGGAAGGCTACAGAAAAGCCCTAAGGATCATGAAGCTCGCGGAGCGGTTCGGCAACCCGGTCCTCACATTCATAGACACCCCGGGCGCATATCCGGGGATCGGGGCTGAAGAGAGGGGACAGGCCGAAGCAATCGCGGTCAACCTTTTTGATATGTTTACGATCAGGGTCCCTATCATTGCGACTGTTATCGGAGAAGGAGGCAGCGGCGGGGCGCTGGCGCTCGCAGCCGGAGATATGGTCCTCATGTTCGAGCATTCGGTTTATTCGGTGATCTCGCCCGAGGGGTGCGCCGCGATCTTATGGAAGAAAAACGGGACTGAAGTCGGGCAGGCCGAATATGAAAAAGCCTCCGAGTCCCTTAAGCTGACGGCCCAGGACCTGTACAGCTCGGGGATTATCGACGAAATAATCCCGGAGCCGGTCGGAGGCGCTCACAGGGACTGGCAGGAAGCCGCAAAGGCCTTTGAAAAAGTCCTCAAACAGCATCTCACCGAATTGATGAAAAAACCGGTCGATACGCTCCTCGATGAACGGTACAATAAATTCAGACTGATGGGAGCGGTCGCGGAAGAAGAATAAAATATCACTTTACGGCAAACCCTTTTCTCTCAAATTTTTCCCATCCCTTCTTTCCCTTTATGAAATCCGCTATCGCCTTTATCCTCCACCACATGGTGAGTTGCCGGTACCCGAAATTTTCCATAACCGCCGCGATAACCAGCGTTACGATTTCCCTTGTCTCCTGATAACGGATAAGCGACTTTCCTCCCATATCCGTCTCAGAGGTCTTTTCAGGCCAGGCGCTTATGACTACAGAAAGCACGGATATAAAAATGCCGTAGAAAATAGAGGCGGCCGTGAATAAAAACAGATACGTATAACTGAGATTATCAAGGTAGAAAAGCAGCGGCAGAGTAATGTATCCCAATAACTCCACAGGCGCTCCAAGCAATTCAAAGATGAGAAAATAAGGAAACGCAAAAAGGCCGATCCTGCCGTAATTCCTGTTGAACAGCATCTTGCGGTGATAAATCATTGTTTCCATCAACCCCCGCTGCCACCTGTTTCTCTGTTTGGCAAGGGAACTCAGGATTTCCGGCGCCTCAGTCCAGGCCACCGGGTGAGGGACATATTCGATCCTTTTCCGGAGCTTTTTTTCCTGGATATACCGCTGGATCCTCACGATTATCTCCATATCCTCGCACACGGTCTCTACCTGTCTGCCGGTATATTCACACGCCACTTTGGAAGTCAGGTTGCGCGTAAGATATCCGCCGATCTTCTGAACAAAATCCTTGCTGAAGATCCCGAAGACGCCGGAAATAATCAGGACCGAGCTTAAACGGGAGAGCGCGGTCCTTCCCATCGTGAAAGAGCGTAAATATTCGACGACCTGGAACCTTACGAGCCATTTTACGGGAAGTCTCGCCTTTATTACCTTGCCTCCGGCGACTTCGGAATTATTCACGATCGCCACCTGTCCTCCGACGGCTACTATGTCCTCACGGTCCAGCACCGAACGGAAGGCCTGAAGGAGGGCTGCTTCATCGATGAGGGAGTCAGCGTCAATGGAAACAAAATAGGGACAAAAAGAGGCGTTAATGCCCGCGTTCAGAGAGTCCGCCTTCCCTCCGTTCTCCTTGTCTATAAGGACGAACCTCTGCACGTGCGCGGGCAGTCCCGACCTTGAAGCATAACAGCCCCTTACGCGGGCCGTGGTTATTTTCTCCGGATAATTCATGTCGCTCCGCTTCATGTTAAAGGCCTTTTTGAGGACCTCAAGGGTCGAATCCCCGGACCCGTCATTTACAATTATTATTTCAAGTCTCGGGAACTTCAGCTTGAGGAGCGAGTTAATCGATTCCACGATTGTCTTCTCTTCGTTATAGGCGGGGACCACGATTGAAAGCGGCGGGGTAAAGGGCGATGTCATCGCTATGTCAAAATCCTCATATCCCGTGCTTATCAACAGCCTTCTCACGTCCCTGAAGGCAATAATAATAAAAAACAGGTTGACCGAGTGAAGGCTCACGAAATAGCCCAGGAAAAAAAATTCCACTACTCCGTAAAAATAATCGATGAAAGTCATATCATTTCACGCAGTATTTTTTTGCTTCCCGCCTGATCTCCGGGACCGGGTCTTTCAGGGCGCTCTGCAACAGCTCAGCGTTGTAGCCGTCCGTAAGGGCGAGCACCCGGAAGGCGTGCAGACGGCTGCCCTTGTCCGGTGATTGTCTGAATATGTCGATCATGTCTTCCTTGTGACAGAGCTCATCAACTATTGTGACGGTGATTTCATCCATCTGTGAGGAGGGGGGGTAGGAAGAACCCGAAGCGCAGAGCACGCCTCTCAGGTACGAATTGAACTCGGGAAATTCTTTTGCCAGTTTTTCGAGGATACGGGTCGTCTCTTTCAGGTCCAGCTTCGCGAGGCCGATCGCGGCCCTTACTCTCACAAAGCTGTCAATGTCCTGCAGGGCGTTTTTCACTATGTCGAACGCCTTCCTGCCCCCGATCGCGGTGACGGCGTTTACCGCGGCGGCGCGCACGCGTTCATTAGGGTCGTAAATCAGATGCTCCAGGTGATTGGCTATCTGTTTCTTCCCGAATTTTGCCAGCGCTCCAACCGCGGAGGCGCGCACGTCCGGGTCGTTATCGCCAAGGAGCGTTACAAGGAATTTTATGGACCCCTGCCTTCCGGTCTTGCCCATAAGCCATGTCATTCCTATCTTCCTTGTCTTTGCCTCTGGAACGCTCCTGACCAGCTCCGCGACCTTCTCCGGCTCTCCTGTCAGCAGCCCTGAGAGCGATGTTGTCACAGCCTCCCGGAACTGCCGGTCCGTGGTATCCAGCACGTGCAGCAGCGCCTCAAGCGCCTTTGGATTTTTGTGTTTACCCAGCAGTTCCGCGGCCCTGACGCGGACGTCCAGTGAAGGGTCTGCCAGCATCGCGGACAAAGCGGATATCACTTCATCCGTCCTTCCCGTTGCCGCTACTACATCCATGGCCTGTATCCTGATCTCGGCATACGGGTCTTTTTTCATGATACTGAGGATAGAGGTGAAAAATTCCTCGGTTGCTATAATCTTCAGCATTTCCACAGCCTTGAGCCTGATCACCGGGTCCAGGGTCTCCTTCAGCATTTTAATGAGCTCATCGGCATATTCTCTTTCATTTTTTGCAAAGAGAAGGTCTACTTCAAGATTTCTTGAATTCCGGGCCATCCCCCTGATGTCTTCAATGATTGCTGTAAAATGCCTGTCCTCCGAAATATTCTTTATTTCGTCTTTTATCTCTCTGATGTTCTTCCTCGAATAAAACACCTCAAGGAACATGGGGTCATTAAGAGAGGCGAGGCTGATAAAGGCCCCTGCAACGACCTTCAATGAAGGGTCGTCGAGCATCTCGCTTATAAGCAGTTTAAACTTAATAAGCCCGGACGCGCCGAAGGCAAGCGTAAGCGCCAGCCGCACGTCTTCATCAGGGTCTTTTGAAAGCACCTGGGCCTTTTCCAGAAACCCGTCACCCGAGCCCGGGCCGAAACATGCAAGGACCACGGTCCGCACCGCCCTTGAAGGGTCAAAGAGGGCCTTTTCAAATATCATCTCGTTGTCTTCGAGGCCGAAACAGGCCATTGCCTGAAAGGCCTTTTCCCTGACAAATTCGTCAACACTCCCGGTATAATCGTGGATAAACTGATAGGCGTCGAGATCTTTTACGACTGAAGCGATTTCAATAAGGGCGGCAAGCGCCTCATTTTTCAGGTCGCTTATTTTGAATATGCTGATTATTCGCCGGAAACTACCGGGCCTCGCCCGCCTGGCATACTCAACAATTTCCTTCCTTACAGAGTCTGAACAAAGCGGTATGTGCCGTATAATGTCCATGAGCGCGGTCGAATCAGACAGTGATGAAAGATATCTGATCGCCTCAACCCTGACTTCCTCGGAGGCTTCATTCAATACCCCGATAATTTTCTGTTTGTCCGTGACGATACCCAGCTCTCTCATGACCCGGAGCGCGGCGCTTCTCACTGCCGGAGAAGGGTCATACAGGAGCTTCTCTATTTTTTCCCAGTGGTCCGTTACCTTAAGCATTGACAGGGCCGATAGAGCGGACTCGCGCGCGAGCGGATTCGGGTCCTCAAGGATCGCGGCAATATCTCCGGAAAATTCCGCGGCTTCAAGCAGGCCCAGGGCTTCGACGGACGCCTTCCGTACCCAGTATTCGTTGTCCTTAAGGCTGCCTATCAGCAAAGGGACCGCTTGTTTTGCGCCTATCCTGCCGAGGCTCTGTATGATTCTTGCCCTGAGGTTCCAGTCAGGGGCAGTCTTGAGCAGTTCAATCAAAGGCTCAGCCGCTTCTGCTGTCTTTGCCTCTCCAAGGAGCCTGACCAGCCTCATCTTCAGAGGTCCTTCAGAGTTTGTCAGTTTTTCACTCAGGCTTTCAATGACGCCGGCCTGCGCCACAAGAAAAAGTATCTTTCTCAACCCGGGTTTATATTTGTCCTGTCCGTATTCATTGATGATTTTCTCTATGTAACCGATCCTCTCGAGCGCCAGGGCCGCGCGTTTCCTTACTTCCGCGTCCTCGTCTTCAAGCGCGACGAGCAGCGAAGGGATTGACTGTTCTCCGATATGTTCCAGCGCCTCTACCGCGCGCACCCTTACCCACCATTCCGGGTCCTTGAGGATATTGACAAGGTAATGGATTACAGACGGGTTCCCGATAGCTCCAAGGGCCTGAGACACCCTCGTCCTGACATAGGGGACCGGTTCCGAGATCAGTAATTCCGTGAGCCTTGAAATCGCCCTCTCGCTTTTAATCTTGCCGAGAGCGCCTGCCGCCTTGGCCCTCACTTCAGGGCTCACATCAAAAAGGGACTCGATGAGGGCGGGCGCCGCGCTTTTGGCCTCAAGCCATCCGAGTATTTCCGCGGCCCATCCCCTCCTGCTTTCACTCTGAAAGTTTTTTAATTCCTTTTTCAGCGGCTCCACCGACTCCTCCCCGATATTGACGAGAATTTCTCCTACGCGCGGAGGCAGCCAGGTCTCGGGATATCCCAGCGCCTCGATGAGGAAAGGGACGGCCCCCATGTCTTTGATCTTCCCAAGCGCGCGCAGCGACGTATTCCTGACGTCTTCATCCTCATTGTTGACGTCCCTGATGATCGACAGCAGAACAGGGACTGCCTTCGAGGACCCTATCTGCCCCAGCTTTTCCGCTGCGAACGCCCTTTTCTTCCATACCCTGGAGTCTTTCAGGATATCAAGGTATCTGCCGGTAATCCCCATGGCATCATAAAATTCCCGTAATTGCCTGGGGGAGTTGTTTGACTTCTCCGCTGCCTTGTCAAGAAAGACTTCTATAAGCTGACTGTCGCCGAGGCGTTTCAGCCTTTCTATTGCCTCTCCGTTTACGGTCGTTTGCCCTTCCGAAAGGGTCTTGAGCAAATCTTTGTGTTTTTTCAGCATCTTATCTGCCTTTGAAGAACGCCTGTTCCCTCTGTGTTTCAGAAAAACAACGATGACAAAAAAAGACGCGGCGACAAACAGGACCGCAAGTGAACTAAGGATCAACAGTTCTTTTTTAAGGCTTAGAAGCTCAATCATAATTCCATGGCATCGTAAGGATGCAATTCTCCCCTATATATATGCATATATATACGGTATATATATCAGGTTACTTTATAAGAGCTGTTTCCTATATCTTCAATAATGTTAAAATGTTGACGGTGAAATGAAAGAAAAAAAACTTTTAGGCAAATGGACCGAAGAAAAGCTCGACGATCTGCTGAAAGAATCGCCTTCTTTCAATAATACAGGCAAAAGGACAGCCTTTCTCTCCAGGCAGTTTCTCGGCACGGGATATAAAGAATCGACATTGACCGGAGATGTGAATACACCGGAAGTCTTTGTTATCAACCTTGAAAAGGTCGACTGCTTCACCTTTCTCGATTACATCGAGGCGATGAGGCGTTCAGGGTCCTTCCCCGATTTCCGGGAGAACCTTAAAAAGGTCAGATATCATTCAGGGGAAATCGCGTATGAAAGCAGGAACCATTTCTTTACAGACTGGCGGACGTATCATCCGGATTTGATAGAAGATGCAACAGAACATGCCGGGATGGGGAAGAGCAGGCGGATTAAGAAAACGCTGAACCTGAGAGATGACGGGACTTGCTGCCTTTCCGGCATTCCATGCACGGAAAGAGAGCTTGCGTATATCCCTGCCGGAGATATTGACGACGCGGTAATTGAAAGACTGAGGACCGGCGATTACATCGGGATATATTCAGAAAAAAACGGACTGGATGTTTCGCATGTCGGAATTTTAATCAAGGAGCAGGAAAAAGTGAAATTCAGGCATGCGTCGTCTGTAAAGAGAAAAGTTATTGATGAGGATTTCAGGGGATATATAAAAGACAAGCCGGGAATTATTGCGTTAAGACCGAGGTAG
>QZKO01000009.1 GCA_003599505.1 Nitrospiraceae bacterium
AAGCAGTACAACCGGCAGATTTTTACTTGCCCGGTTGAATGCCCTCGTGAGTTCGGATATCTTCCCTCTGACAGGCAGACAAGAATCGTTCAGCTTTACAGCAAAGACCATCAACCCCTTATATTCCGGACTGATCTTATTCTCCGCCTCTTTGATAGAAATTTTCTCCTTGCCTAACAGAGGGGCATTTCCATCAAAAACCGAATCATCCACAAGACCCAGAAAATATGTTTCGGTAATGTTATTAAAAATATCTTTGTCTTTATAATGGTCTTTTAATAACTCTCTTGCCCCTAATGAGACGGCAGTATTGCTGTTCAGGCGTATGCCAAGCTGGTTGAAAAACTCAGTGCCAGCATTAAAGAGGTTGTCGTTGAAAATGGTCAGGTTTATCATTGGGTTATTTTATCCCATGAGCCTTTTGAGCCCTTTCCATGCTCCTTGTCCAATGTCCCCTTTTTGTCCCCTTTATCCGCTACATCTATTGGAACCTTGAATGTCCCCTTTGTCCCCTTAATGTCCCCTTTTCGTGCCAGGCGGTAATAGGTGCCTCGCCCGGTGACGCCGACTTTGGTGAAGATACCTTTTTGAGTCAGATCATCAAGATCGCGCGACGCAGTTTTCTTGATGGCGCCAGTGAGCTTTTGATGCTCATCAGCCCGTCGGTCTCTGGCCGGGATTTCTTCAAACAGAAAAACTTCGGAAACGAAACGCCGCAGCACGGCATCACCAAGAAGAAAAGCCTTGAGGTCCAAACGCTGCTGTACAAATTCCTTCTGGACACTGCTGATGAATATTTTATATTTCACAGAACACCCTGATCATTCTCATTGCCTATATTACTCCGACACCACAAACCATGTGATCAAATCAAAATTGTCCGGCCTGAATTTATCTTCCAGTTTCTTTTCTTCAGGTGATTTCTTTTTAGGCACACCATCAGCAAATATCCCCTGAATCTCATCAACAGCTTTTTGAGGCACCTGCCCTTCAATCCATGCCTTTATCCTGTCGCTTAACCATTGCAAAGCTTCCTTGTCCCCATTTTCCACTTCATCAGGAACAAACCTGATTTTATTCTTATGCTTTCTTAATATGCTTAATATTTCCTGATTATTATTGTAGATAGAAAATCCTTTTGCATGAGAATACAGCAGATGATATTCATTATATTTATGCATGTCAGCGTCATCAGGCTTTTTAGGATGACCCAGCAATGCAATAATTCCCTCCGGCAATTCAGTGTATTTTTTATCCGGGTCCGCCTGGAAGCCGGTAAAAATACCATTGGGCATTTTCTCAAAGAACTCTTTGTTCTTCTGGAAAATATCGAACAGTTCCTGTCTGAACTGCTCCAGTGACAGGTCATTCAATCCCAGACTTTCATCACTGGTCTCAACATCCTCCCACGTGAACTGCATCTGATTGAGCATTTTTTCTGTCTGCCTTGTAACTATGGGATTGTCTTTAACCATCTTTTCAATTTCCGGGGTCATCTTCTCGTCGATCTCTGCACCAACAACAGACATGGCTGCCATCCGGTTTTCTACCCTTGTCTTTAGCCTGAGGTAGTCTTCATAATTTTTCCCGGGCCAGAAATTTATGCCTTTGATGGTTTGATTGGGCGACCCGAGACGGTCTATACGTCCCATTCGCTGAATGATCCTCACAGGGTTCCAGTGTATATCGTAGTTGATCACACAGTCGCAATCCTGCAGGTTCTGGCCTTCACTTAAACAGTCTGTAGCTATTAAAATGTCTAAGGGCTCTTCTAATTTCTTTAACGTATCAGGATCATGCTTTTTCATGATGTCCTTCCAATCTCCAAAACTCTCCGGATCCGGAATGCCTTTTTCTTCATATAAATAGCTCCAGTCTTTTTCCTTGTACAATTTGGTGTATGGAGCAAACCGCTCTAAAATCCCCTCAAAATTTTTTCCGCTGTAGCCGTAACTGGTTGTAGATCTGGAGCCTGATACATAAGCAATTTCTGAAAATCCTTTATCTAATAGTTGTTCATATAAATACTGTGCTGTATCTGTGAAGACTGTGAAGACGATGACTTTCTGGTTTTCGCGCTCTTTCCTTTTCTTCTTGATATGTTCAATCAGTTTTTCTAATTTAATATCCTTTGTTTTTTTAGCTTTCAGGTTTTGTTCAAATAGATCGAGGTTTGATTTTAGTTTTTCCAGACTTACAATGTCATCTTCAAGATGCTTTTTGAAATTATCAAATTGCTTGATCTCTGAGATTTTGATAGGGTTCTTTTTTCCAAGAGTCAATTCACCGGGCTGGTATGTTTCATCCTCAGTTCCAGTCAACTCGACGGATGTTTCCTCAAGGTCATCTTCAAAATCAATCTTCTCTGAAATTTCATCCTCAAGCACTGTATCTTCCTTCGTATTAATAAAGGTGTTAACCTTTTGTAAGGCGTTTGTATGATGGTCATAAATGTTATTAACCGTATTCTTAAATGAAAACCAGCTTGATTCAAGACGCTTCATCAAAAGCATATACATCATTCTGACAAGAAAGCCCTCACGTTTAACCTTGTCTTCCAACACGCTCTCCGGCTTTATTTCTTCAGTATATTTATGAGGCATATATGCAATGAGGTTAATGGACTCGATTGCTTTCAGTAATTCTTCAAAACCATTTAAGCTGCCTATGTTTTCAGGATTAATATATTCGTTTTCAGGGTCTTCTTTTTTGGGGAAAGACATGCCGCCGAATTCACTTTCAATCAGCTTCCTTGTTCTGGCAACGATCAATGCATCAGTAAGCGAAAAGAATTTCTGCGGAAGAGTCTGGATAAAGTCACTGATCTTTCTGTTGTCTTTTTCCTGCCATAATTTAAAATCTCTTTGAGCGGTCCGGAATATGCTCTCTAAACTACCGATTTCCAATGCTGTCTCTTTAAAACCGTTGTCTTGTCCTTTTACTATTAATTTAAATTGGTTCCTGACATCAACCAGTTTATTGTTTACTGGCGTAGCTGAAAGCTGCAAGACCTTAACTTCTTTATTTTTGGTTAGGATATTATCAACAAGGAACTTGTAGCGGGATGATTTATCATTTCGCAGATTATGACTCTCATCAATGACAACCATAAGTTTTGGATTGCCCTGAAAAAAAGCATTTATCTTATACCCGTCCTGATATGACTCTAATCTGTCATCCTGCAGATCAGTATGATAACGGATCGTGTACGTTAGCCTGTCTCTCTCAAATTTTGAGCGATGTCCTTCAAGATATTGTCTCCAGTTGGCATCCAGCTTCTTCGGACATAACAAGATAACTCTGAAACCTTTCATTTCAAAATACTTCATGACAGCCAGAGCCGTCCATGTCTTTCCTAATCCCACTGCATCGGCCAGAATAGCACCGTTATTTTTTTGAAGCATTTTGATAAGGCTAATTACGCCTTTTTGCTGGAAAGAATAAAGAATTTTGTATATAAGAGTATCCTCTAAATGACTTATCTCTTTTATAAATTCAGGATCAAGAGATAGCGATAGTAAGTCCTCTTTGAATAGTTCGTAAAGCACCTTGTAATAAAGTTCAAATGGGGTGTATTTCCTGTACAGATTCTGAATGATATGTATGATATGCTCTTTCACGCTGACTTTTGACTTATCAGGCAGTTCAATTGTCTCTAATGCATCGTTACTCGACCACAGATCCTTAAACCAGGCAGTCAGTTCCCTGAAATCATTATCATTCCCTGTGCTTGCTGAATTTAATTCGATATTGCCGGACTCTCTGATTCCTAGTCCTGCATCGGTCAGGTTGGAGCTGCCTATAATATGGAAATTCTTCCGGGTGTCCTGGTCATGGTATATATATGTCTTGGCATGACAAAAGTTTCGTTGAATAGTTTTGACCTGGACTTTTTCCTGCCTCAGAAAATCAACGGCCATTTTAGCCGTCTGATTGAGATTCAATACTTGAGAAATGCCTAATGTGTCACTTAGAAGATTTATGACTTTGTCCTGCTGATTATCCTCTTTAAGTAAATTACCGAGAAGCAGCCGAAATCTTTCAGGATTATTTATCTCGTCCCTGAACCTGGCAAGCGCATTGACTGAAAAATAGCCCGTAACTATATCGACCTTCCCTTGCTCAATATAGTTGCGTAGAAAATCGTATACCGTTGAGTACTCGTTACCTTCAGTTTTTGTCTTGTTATCAAGAAGCATTGATATTTGAAATTATTCCAAACAGATGTGTTTCCCCTTCAAAATTCAACGCTTAATATTAATCTAACCGTGGACTAAACAGCAAGAAAATAGTAATATTTTGTAATAGTAATATTTGGGAATAAGTGACAGGAAGGCTGAGGATGCCGAGGCCGGCGGATCTGTGGCCCGTTTGGGCGAGGCGCCGCCTCGCCCCTACAATTAAGGTTTCGTTCCCACATGCACGGCTGCAATGCCGAATGTCAATTTGTAATATCTGACATCCTTCAGTCCCGTCTCTTCTATGGACCTTTTGAATTCTTCGGGGCCCGGAAATTCGAGCATTGAGGAAGGGAGATATTTGTAGGCCCCTTTTTTGCCTGATATCAGCTCGCCGATAAAGGGAAGCACCTTTGTAATATAAAACCGGTAAGGCGTTCTGAAGAAGCGGTTCTGGATGCTGGTAAATTCCAGGATGACTACCTTGCCGCCGCTTTTTACGACCCTGCCCATTTCAGAGATCCCTTTCTTATAATCCCGGACGTTCCGTATGCCGAAAGCGATTATCGAGGCGTCAAAGGTATTATCCTCAAACGGCAGGGAAGTGACATCCGCAAAACGGACATCTATCCTGTCCTGATATCCTTCTTTCTTAACTTTTTCCCTTCCGAGGTTGAGCATCCCTTCGCTGAAATCAACGCCGACGACTTTCGTGTCCGGAGGGAACCGTTTTACTATCTCAAGCGCTACATCGCAGGTGCCGGTGGCGACGTCGAGAAACCTCGCGTTTTTAACCTTCGGGAGCCGACCGACCGCGAACTTCCTCCAGTAACTGTCTGCGCCCAGGCTCAATACCCTGTTTAAAAGGTCATAGCGCGGGGCTATTGTGGAGAACATCGTCTGTATCTTTGAAGGGTCTTTCGCGGAGTTGTCCATCACGCCTCCAGCCCGGCCCCGACCTTGCTCCTGAAAATCATCTTATCCCCTTCCAGGTCCGCTTCCACAACATCTCCTGCGCTGAAAGTCCCTTCAAGGAGTTTTGTAGCGAGCGGCGTCAGTATCTCTTTCTGGATGGCCCTCTTGAGCGGACGCGCGCCGTAGACCTGGTCATAGCCGATATCCGCAAGATATGCCTTGGCCCTGTCGGTCAGGACAATGTTGACATTCCTGTCTTTCAGATACTTCTTCATCCTTTCAATCTGTATATCAACGATTTTCATGAGCAGCTCTTTTGTAAGCGCGTGGAATATGATGATCTCATCCACCCTGTTGAGGAATTCCGGCCTGAAGAATTTCTTAAGCTCCTCCATAACGCCTTTCCGGATCTGGACCTCCTCGGTCCACATGGTAAGCATCTCCTGGATATGCTGGCTGCCGATGTTGGAAGTCATAATGACAACGGTGTTCCTGAAATCAACAGTCCTGCCGTGCCCGTCCGTAAGCCTTCCGTCATCAAGCACCTGTAAAAGGACATTAAATACCTCAGGATGCGCCTTTTCCACCTCATCGAAAAGGATTACGGCATACGGCCTTCTCCTTATCGCCTCTGTCAACTGTCCGCCCTCTTCATACCCGACGTAACCGGGAGGCGCGCCTATAAGCCTCGATACAGTATGCCGTTCCTGATACTCGGACATGTCTATTCTTGCCATCGCCTCTTCATCGTCAAAGAGAAATTCAGCAAGGGCGCGGGCGAGTTCGGTTTTTCCGACTCCCGTGGGACCAAGAAAAATGAACGACCCTATAGGCCTGTTGGGGTCCTGTATGCCCGCGCGGGCCCTTCTTACCGCGTCCGAAACAGCCTTTATCGCCTCATCCTGACCGACCACGCGGAGCTTCAGCCTCTCTTCCATCCTGAGCAGTTTTTCGATCTCTCCTTCAAGCATCCTGCTGACCGGTATCCCGGTCCATTTGGAGACAATCTCCGCCACGTCTTCTTCATCAACCTCTTCTTTCAGCATCCTGCTCCTGCTGTCTTCAAGGAGCTTCCTGTTTTCGTCTTCCAGTCTTTTCTGGAGGGCAAGGAGTGTGCCGTATTTCAGCTCGGCAGCTCTTGCGAGGTCGCCTTCCCTCTCCGCCTTTTCTGCGTCGATGCGGGCGCGTTCGAGCTCCTCCTTGATGGAGCTTACGCGTCCTATCGCCTCTTTTTCCCTCTTCCACTGCGCTGTCAGTACGTCGCGCTTTCCGGAGAGCTCCGCTATCTCTTCATTCAGGTGCCGGAGCCTTTCCTTCGACGCCTCGTCTTTTTCTTTCATCACGGCCTGTCTTTCAATCTCATACTGCCGTAATCTCCTCTCAAGCTCGTCAAGCTCTGTGGGCATGCTGTCGATTTCCATCTTCAGCCGGGACGCCGACTCGTCAATAAGGTCGATCGCCTTGTCGGGAAGAAACCGGTCCGCTATATACCGGTTGCTTAAAACCGCGGCCGCCACAAGCGCGGAGTCTTTTATCTTTACCCCGTGGTGGACTTCATAGCGCTCTTTCAGTCCCCTCAGGATCGATATGGTGTCCTCGACAGTCGGCTCTTTTATGTATACGGGCTGGAACCTCCTTTCGAGCGCCGGGTCTTTTTCAATATGCTTCCTGTATTCCGAAAGGGTGGTGGCGCCCACGCACCTGAGCTCTCCCCTGGCAAGGGCGGGCTTCAGCATGTTTGACGCGTCAATGGCCCCTTCAGCAGCTCCGGCCCCCACTACCGTGTGGAGCTCGTCGATAAAAAGGATGACATTGCCCTGGGCTTCTTCAATTTCCTTCAGGACCGCCTTGAGCCTTTCTTCGAATTCCCCCCTGAATTTCGCTCCGGCAACGAGCGCGCCCATATCGAGCGCGACAACGCGCTTTTCTTTCAGTCCCTGCGGGACATCGCCGGATGTTATCCTCTGGGCAAGTCCTTCGGCGATTGCTGTTTTTCCTACACCGGGTTCTCCGATTACAACAGGGTTATTCTTCGTCCTGCGTGAAAGGACCTGAATAATCCGGCGGATCTCTTCATCTCTTCCGATTACAGGGTCCAGCTTGCCCTTTTTCGCGAGGTCCGTCAAGTCCTTCGCGTATCTTTTCAGCGCCTGGTATTTGTCTTCGGGCGTCGGATCGGTCACCCTCTGCGCCCCCCTTATCTCACGCATCGCGGCAAGAGCCTTGTCATCAGTGACGCCATATTTTTTCAGAATTTTTTCTATCCTATTTTTGGTCTTGATTATGCCTAACAGCAAATGCTCAACGCTTACATATTCATCCTTAAGGTGCTCCGCCTCCCGGAATGCGCTTTCAAATACATTTTTCAGCTCCTGGGTAATATAAAGCTGCCCGACCGGAGAGGGCCCGAGGACTTTCGGGGCCTTCTCGATTTCCGCTGCAATCTCTTTTTTGAGCGCGGCTGCGTCCGCCCCGACGGCTTTTATTATTTCAAGCGCTATGCCTTCCTCGAGCAGTATATAAAGGAGATGCTCTATATCAACCTGCTGGTTGCCCTTTTGCTGGGCCAGCTCCTGCGCCTTCTGGATCGTTTCCTGGCTTTTAACGGTAAATTTATCGGTCCTCATATTTCCTCCAATGTATATGCAGCTTGTTGCCCTATGCCATAATTATTCATTCTTCCTTAAACGCCTCTGTTATTCTCTTCCGAAATTCTTTCCGCATGTCGTTTTCGAGGTAATCCATCATTTCCTCCATCTCCCTGTGGAGGGCGTCCATCCTCCGCTTCATCCTGAGAATAATGTCCACCCCCGCCCTGTTTACGCCGAGCTCTTTTGTCAGACTCAGTATGGTCCTTATCCGTTCCAGGTCTTCCTGTGAATACAGCCTTGCTCCCCCGACTCTCTTCGGACGCAGAAAGCCTTCCCGTTCATAAAGACGCAGTGTCTGCGGATGGATATGGAACATCTCGCATACAACTCCGATCATAAATAACGGACGTTTTTTATCTTCCATGGTTACCTTTAAAAAAAGTTTTCATGTTCAAGACTTATATGCCTTCTCCAGCTCCTGCAGTGCCTCTTTCGTTTTCGCGCTTACTGTCTTGGGGACGACTATCTTTATCACCGCGTATTCGTCTCCCTTTATTCCTGTTTTTCTGTCCGGAATGCCTTTGCCTTTCAGCCTGAATTTCTTTCCGCTGTCCGTACCGGGCGGAAGGGTCATGGCAACCGTCCCGTCAAGAGTCTGCACCTGGATCTTACCGCCAAGTATGGCCTCAGAAACCGTTACCGGGACCTCTGCGTAAATATTATTCCCTTCCCTTTTAAACAACGGGTGCGGTCTTACCGTCAATTCAATGTATAAATCACCTGCCGGTCCGCCTCTGACCCCGAGGGCCCCCCTTCCTTTCAGTTTAATCCTGCTGCCGGTTTCAGCGCCTGGAGGGATCTTTATTTTTATGGTTTCTGTTTCTACGCTGCTGCCCTTGCCTTTGCATGCCCTGCAGGCCCGAGTTATTATATGCCCGCTGCCGTTGCATGACGGACACGGCTGGCTGACTCTGAAGGCCCCTCTGCTCTGCCTTACTGTCCCGGCGCCTTTACATTGGGAGCATGTTTTGAAATCCTCCGCGCCTGTGCCGGAACAGGTTTTGCATGACACCTCTCTTTTAAGGCTTACAGGCCGTTCCAGTCCGCTGTACGCGTCTTCAAGTGAGATTTCAAGCGATGTAACAAGATCAGCGCCTCTTGCCGGCATGTCTTCGTGGCGGAAGCCCCGGAACAAATCCGCGAATATATCTTCAGCGCCGCCATACCCGAAATCAAACCCGGGGGGCCTGAACCCCTCAAAACCCTGTCCGCCCTCAAAAGCGGCTTTCCCGAACTGGTCGTACTCCGCCCTCTTCTTCGCATCGCTCAGGACTTCATAGGCTTCGTTTATCTCCTTGAACCTTTTTTCAGCGTTCTTGTCGCCCGGGTTTAAATCAGGGTGATGTTTCC
Organism: Nitrospiraceae bacterium; assembly: GCA_003599505.1. Classification (GTDB taxonomy): domain Bacteria; phylum Nitrospirota; class Thermodesulfovibrionia; order UBA6902; family UBA6902; genus SURF-23. Next base: position 9,095 of record QZKO01000009.1, read on the forward strand.
GCGCGAGCTTGCGGTAAGTCTTTTTTATTTCTTCCTGTGTAGCGTCTCTTTTTACGCCTAATACTTCATAATAGTCCTGCGTTGTCGCAGCCATGTTTTTTCCTTCTTTCAGATTTCAGATATTAACCCTTCAATAAAATATATAATACTAATTGATATGATTTATGTCAAGTTAAGTTACAAGAAAACGTATATTTCCTTTATACTCGTTTACCACATACACGGGTATAAAGCAAGCTCACCTGGAAACCGAAACTACCCCTTGGTGAGATTAACCTTAAATTGTTCCCTGTTAGCATGCGACAGGAAAACCGCTTTAGATCGGGGTTGCTCTATTCCGAGATAAATCCCGGTGTTGAAGTCGGATGGAAAGGGACTGACGGAACTAAGAGAAAGAAATCATTCTGAATAGAATCCGGAGATGACATACTGCTTTCTCCTCCGCTACCTTCTATGCTGAAATCCCGGATTGTTGCTTTCCCATTGTTGATCATGAGGTTTCCATTGATAATTGTCCGGCCTGTGATTACGGAATAAGTACAGTCATACCCGCCCTCAAATGTGACGGTTTTAGCGCCATTAACATTCAGGTCTTCCAAAAAGCCGACAGCCTGACTTTGAATAATGTCGCCTCCAACTGTCGCGTTATACGCATCCTGAAGCGTGGTGAAATAAATAGGTGGTATCCCCTGAATCCTTGCCGGGGGCAGGCAAGACGGCGTTACAGTTATGTAATTAGTCCTAAGTAATGTATTTGCACTGTTGTCGGAATCTGTAGCGATCAGTTTAACCGTGTATGTTCCGGCATTATTATACATATAACTTGGGGATTGATCTGTTGAATCGATCACACCGTCATTGTCAAAATCCCATTCGCAGGTTAATGGCTGGTCATAGCCCGTGGAAGTATTGGTGAAGTTTACAGAAAGCGGCGCTGTGCCGCTCGTCGGCGCTGCCGTAAAGTCTGCTGTCGGTGTGGTGTCAGCTACCTCCGCCGTTATTGTTGCTTCATCTGTTGCGCCATTATTGTCCGTCACCCTGAGTCTTATTGTGTATGTTCCCTGTTGGACATATGTGTGGCTCTGCGTCTGCAACGAAGAACTATAGTCGTATATCGCGTTATCATCAATATCCCATTCATACAGGCTTAAGGTTCCGTCAGGGTCGATTGAGCCTGAACCGTCAAGAATGAAAGATTGTCCCTCCATATTTGAATATGCCCCGCCGGGATCGGCTATGGGCAACGCGTTCCCTGTGCCGCTCAGACTAACTGTGAAAGGGGTTTCATCAGGATCATTTGATGGGATATCAAAACTGCCTGTGAAAAAACCATTGCCGGACGGTGTGAACCTTACGTCAATTGTACAGCTTGCAAAAGGTATGAGCGTCCGGCTTGAACAGTTATCAGTAATAATACTGAATGGAGCGGATGGAGCGGCTATTGCATAAATGTCCAGCTCTCTATCTCCATCATTGGTAACAGTGACAGGCTGATCAGCATAACTGCCTATATTAACGACATTGAAATCAAGAGATAAGGGTAAAACAGTTATATCAATGCCTGCGTATTCATCAGCTCCGACATCCACAATCCCGTTTACGATCCTTTTGTTTCCTTCAAAATCACGGTAGGGAAGAGCCGGGGCGCTGTTTCTGCCTTTGTTGACTGCCGGAGAACCGGCGGTCAGATGATAGTCGCCGCCCGGGGCGTCATTGAATAACGGGTCCGAATTGATATTAAAGCTTTCCTCTCTGAATGAGTTCGGGGGGTATACCTTTGTCAAATCAAGCACATTACTGTAAGCCCCGACAATGTCTGATGAAGAGCTTATATATATTTCCGGACTTTTATTGTTCCAGATAATGTTGTTATACAGCTCAATTTCTCCGGAGGGAGGACCCGTCGTTAAAAATATACTATTGCCCGGGCCGCCTACGTTGTTTCCGGTTATTGTGTTATTGATAAACCGGACCTTGCCGTCACCGCCTGCATATGCATATGTTGATGGAGATTTATTATCTGAAATAATATTGTTTACGACGTATATTTCACTATCAATGCTAAATACATACAGTCCGGAGTACGATAAGGATGATGAGTTATTCTTAAATATATTTTCCGTTATGTCGGCCCGACAGTAATAACAATCTATGCTTAATCCTGCTCGCCCTGTTGACTGGATATTTTTAAAGGTGTTATCTGAAACATCAAGATTGCCCACTATTAATGATATACTCGGATAACCGGGTGTATCGGTTATTACGCTGTTCTTAATCGTTATATCAGCATGCTGCTCACTAATGCTCATTGGCTGGGAAGAGCTTCTGATCGTAATTCCATCCATCACAAACCAGTGGGGAAGGTCAAGGTTGTAGGATTTGTTGACACGAAGGACTTCCTGCCCAGGCCTTTCGATTATCGTGTTTGCAGGGTCGATGTCTCTTGATTCGCATCCTGCAGTAAATCCTCCCAGGATTGCCATACTGTAAGCTTTGGCAGAGTCATAGTCGGTAAAGATCAACCCGCTGGTGAGGGTGTAAGAGCCTTGTTGCATCCGGATCACATCATTGCCGGGAGTTGTCTTTACATTGCTGAAAACATTCTGCAGTCCCGTGCTGTCTGCCACACAGTGGTAGTATGTGCATGCGTCTCCATAACCATATCCTTTGGTGTCCTCCTGGTCCATGCTGCAGTATCCGCCAGTGCATTCCTGAGCATTTACACAGATTGAGCCGGCATTGTTTCCATCAACACAGGTCCCCCGGTCAGGACCGTTAGGCGTCAGAGGACAGTTGTCCATGAGGTTGTTTACTCCGTCATTATCAAGGTCCGGATCACAGATATCTCCGTATCCGTCAAGGTCATAATCAGGCTGGCCTCCTGAATGATATATATTGTCGATGTCATACCAGGCATACGAGCTGTTGGGTATTGACAGGCAGTTATCAAGAGAATCATTAAATCCATCTCCATCGTCGTCGTCCTCACATAGGTCCCCGGTCCCGCTACCATCGATATCTGACTGATCGGGATTGGCAATGTCCGGACAATTGTCGGATGAACCGGCTATCCCGTCTCCATCCTTATCATAATCGCAGACATCGCCATAGCCATCGCTGTCAACGTCGGATTGGTCGGTATTAGGAGTTGATGGACAATTATCCGTAATATTGGAGATCGTATCTCCGTCTTTGTCGCTGTCACACGCGTCGCCTTCTCCATCACTGTCCATATCAGCCTGATCGGGATTTGCGACAGATTGGCAGTTGTCTAAGTTATCGGCAATACCGTCCGCATCACCATCTGTGGTAGTCGTAAAGCTCCATACAGGGCCCTCTGCACTTGCGTTATGGTTGTCCCGCGCCACAATCTTCCAGTAGTAAGTGGTCAGAGGGTTAAGAGTAATTGAATAAGCAGTAGACTGATATCCGCTGACAATTAACTTGGGGTTTGGAGTCGTTCCGAGATAGACATCGTATGTCACCACATCACCCGGATCAGAATCGGCGCTTGCCATCCATGAAAGCTGTGGATTCAGTGCTATATCAGCAGATGAGTCAAGGGGCTCGACCTGAACCGGTTGTAAAGGAGAATTGTTGACAGTACCGGAAAGGGCCGTATCTATCGAAAGCCGGTTGCCGGAGGTGTCGTAAATGAATCCGATATTCGTACCGTCATCGTATGTTGCGTTTCTGACTTGCAGACCGTCATCGTAGCCGTATTGGATGGTCTCGGCATGGGCGCGGCCCGGAAAAGCGGAAAGCAGTAATACTGTGAGAAGAATTAATAATTTGATAGTTTCATGAATGCTTTTTATAATCTCGCTCATAATTTATTCTGCCAATAATGACTTTTAAAAGATTAACCCTGTTCTTCCCATTTTTAAGAACGATCTTTCATTTTTCTTTTCCAATACATTTCTTTTGTTTGCAGACCCAATTATTGCCGCTTTCATCGCAGCGGCGCTTATCGTCAATGGACTTTTTGATTGTCCGATAATGGCGTAGATAGAGTTCTTCCTGAGGCTTCAATGTGAGCGCAATTTGTTCATTTTCCAGTGCATTATCATAATTACAAAGTTCATGATATGAAATACCGAGAGCATGATATGCATAATCATGATCTGGATCAATTTCAAGATATCTTTTGGCACCATCAATTGCAACAGTCCAATCACTCATATATAACTCAAGAGTGAACACCCATTTGATGGCATCATGATTGAAAGAATTTATACTCAATGCTCGACTGAAATTATTCAAGGCTGAAGGATAAAGCTCAAGTTGAAACAGCGTTTTTCCACGTTTTACATAATATTGCTCTGGTGATTCCCCCAATGTAATCGCTTCGTTATAGTAATTAAGCGCCTTTTTATAATTATGATTAGAAAACTCCCGGTCTCCCAATTCTATAAGAAGTATACTTTCCACTGCTCTTAGTTGTTGATTTTTAGAGTAATAGGGACGCGTTTCTTCAATCAACTGGGACATCTCTTCAAAAGAACCGCCCCAGCGAGGCAAAAGAGTATTAGCGTATGCTTGCCTTAAAAGGAAACTGAGTGGATATTTCGCCAGTGCTGTATAATATAACTTTTTTATACTTGGATCTGATGTGGCTTTTGCTATATCAATACGAATTGTTGAACTCAGTAACATTCCGGGCTTAAGAGCATCTGCCTTATCCAAATCAAGTATTGCTTTTTGAAAAAAGTGCTCCATTTGCGAAAACTGATCTGCAGAAGTTTCGTGTGCCCATTTCGTACCCCTGCTTTTCCAGCCCGACGCATGATAGTATGTTGCCCTGGCAAGATACCCGTAAGGTGATTGTGGCCTTGACGATATCCATTCATTTAAGAGACGTTCAAATGCTGGATTAGGCCGATCGAACGCGTCCCACGTGGTCCGATAAACGAAGTCTTTGCCGAGATCACGTTCCAAAGCCGTCTGTAATTCTTCTAAAAGGCTATCCAGTTCAACGTACGAACGTTTTTTCAGTAAATCGAGCGCCTTATAACCTAAAGTTTGTCCCTGAGCGTAAGCAGGCATGAACACCAATAGAAAACAGGTAATTAGTAGAAGCGTTATTGATTTATTTCGCATAAATTCCTCATATTTTTTGGTTGCCATTTATCAATTTTCCAGAATATTTCTACTCATACCAATGATGAGTTTTCATAAAATTCTCAAACTCAGTTTTCGACTGGATACACTTCTGTTTGATTTGCTCTAAATCTTTTTGAGAAATCTTATCTTTTTCAATCTGAGCATTCTCGTACCTTAAACGATTAATTTCCATTTCCATTTTTAATAAGGTTCCTTTTATGCGTAATATATTATTTGGATTTATTAAATTCTGTTTTCTCCATGATATTTCTTTTCTGTCAATTTTTTTAAATTTTTCAGTGTCAATATCAACCTTAATAGAACCATTTCTCGAATATATTTCATCTATTAGATTATCTGTAAAGGCAATGTCTGTTATATCGCTAAATACTTTTAATGATTTTTGTATTGAATCTGTAGCAGATAAAGATTCTTGGAGATTAAATTCTCCTTCTTTCATGTTTTCATCTTGTGCGTAAGATGTGTTATATGTTAACCATAGGCTAACTAACAGAATAATAATTTTAATCATTATTGCCTCCTAATTATTTTGATATACCAGTCCATGTTGCTGGAATGTTTCTTTCATCAATATTAAGATGTTTGTCATAGATTCCAATTCCAGTAAGACCAAGTTTCCGTGCAGTTTTCGATAAAGAACGAATAGATATATTGGAGTCGCATACCGTACCATTTATCTTAATTGGATGAACATCAGCTGCGATACCTTGAGCATGTGTGTTCTTCAGATATCGTTCATATGTTCTGCTCGGATAAAGTTCTCTATATTCTTCAAAAGTTCTATCGCCTTCTGTAACCATTAATTCATATCCTTTAGGTAACTTTGACTCAAGTAAGTATAATTTCAAGAGAAGACCTTGATTAGATAGTCTCACCCCTCTTTTAAATTGCATCAGGCCAAGAGGATCAATAAAGTTGACCGGATTATTTCCGACAACTATCCGGTAAGGCTCGTCCAGGCCAATGGGCAAATGCTCAATAGTTATGTTGTGTTGTAAGAGTTCTGTTTTAATCTCCATGTCCCTGGTTTTCATTGTTTTTTGAATTATCGTATTTGTAGTTTGCTTTTTTTATTAACTTTTTTCTACAAATTTAACATAACCCTCGTGTGAAACAGTTACTATCCAAGAATAGGATGAATCAAATATATCTATATCATCCGAAGCTGGATACCAGATATAATTAAAATAGTTATTCAAATCATCAAAAGTCATTTCATCTATCTGGTCGTAACGATACCAATTTATATAAACATTTTTTCTGGGCTGAATACTCAGATGAGATAAAATCGCTGAAAGTAAAAAGCCATCATCATTTGCGTTAAATTCTTTTAGGATTACACCTTTCTTATCAATTACATCAATTATGAATTTAGGATCTTGCGAATTAAGTCCCAGCTTCTCCGACAATTTTTGACAAATTGATTCAGTCTCCTGCAGACTTAGTGAATGAATCTCTGGAAATTTCTTTGACGGATTATCTTTCTCAAAATGTTTTATCTTAAAGTTATCCATAGCACTCCTTTAAAACTATTCACAAGGTAAATTCTTATTTTTGTAATACTGCTCTAACAAATATTCTTCGTCATCGGCAAGTTCTCCAGCAATAGCATCAAAAGGATCGAGTAGGCTTCCCCCGAAGGCAACAATGCCGGTTATTATTTCCTCTGCACCCCAACGACCGCCCTTTCCTTTTTTACCTTCGGTAAAGTCCCACCAATTAATATGAGGTTTCGATTCAGGTGAACCCGGGGCAGTATCTGGGTGTGCTGGATCAAGCCGATATCCTTTTTTAGATGTTCCGCGTTGAGGACTTCCGTATTTACCAGGTTGCCCTTTTGGCAAAGGTCCGCCAACATGCTTATGAACCAGTTTGAGAGCCTTTTTAATAGCACCTATTGCTGACAATCCATAAGGATCATAAAAGTTGACCGGATTATTTCCGACAAAACCGTAAAGATTTATTCCCCCTGCTTCACCCAATGGATCCCTCGTCATCCATCTGCCAATTACAGGGTTATTAAACCTATAACCGAAATCGATTAATCCTGTTTGCTCATCATATTGTTTAGTCGAAAATCTATATGGCTGATCGAGTGATCCGATTTTTTTCAGCAACTTCCCGAACACGTCATATCTATACGAAGCAACTAAGTTCTGTGAACTGTCAGTTAATGCACTAACATTGCCTTTTCCATCATATAGATAAGAGTAATCAGAACCGGCCTGCTTGACATTAAGCAATCCTCCGATTCCGCCACCGAGGTTTAACCCCCATGTATACTCTCGTGTTACAGCATTATTTCCGTCACGTTCTTGAACTGGTAAAAAAACTGCCCTATCGTATCGGGTATCACTCACCAATACGCTGTCATTATATTTCTTAATCTGTGCAAGAAATCCGTCTCCACTGTAGTAGTATTCAGTCTTGTGGACAGCATTGCTGCTGTCAGTATATTGAAGAGTCTTGAGCCGGTTCTCCGCATCATATGTTGCTGAAAACTGATACCCCTCCGGCGTATATCCCTGAGTCATATTGCCATCATCATCATAATCGAATGACTGATTTGGATTCGTGGAATTTAAAAGTTGATTGACATTGTTATAATTGTAAGTCGTTAATCCTTCTGTAAATGAATCAAGCGCAGTCCCGGTGTCAATCGTCTCTGTACCGATGAGGTCGAGGTTGTTATATGTAAAAATATGCTTGTTGATAATTGCATCTGCAGAAGTCTTGTTGGTTATCTCGGTGAGTCTCTTCAACGGATCATTGTAGAGGTATTCAGTCACGCTTCCATTCGGTCTGGTTAAACTTTGTATGAGAGGATTGACGCCTGTGTAGCCGTAAGAATAAGTATTGGTCCCAAGTTTGATATCCTTTAATCTTCCAATGTCAGCATCGGCGTATCCCGTTTCATAGTCGTAAAAATAAGTAATTGCCTGTCCCAACTGCGGGGTAAGCGTTTTTATCTGATTAAGCTCATTGTATGAAAAAGAAAGCGTATCATTAGTCCACGGCCCATTGACACTTGTCACTCTATCAAGCTCGTCATACCCATAATCATACGTCCCGATCCCATCCGTCATTGTATCCAGACGGTTGTAATCATCATAGGTAAAAATGACGTCAGGCGTGACATCGGTGTAATTTACATTTGTGATATTGTGGTTGGCATCATATGTCAAAGTTTTTGTGGCATTCCCTGCATTTGTGAATACGCTAAGGGATCCGGCTGAATCATAAGAATATGTTACGAATTTATTGTCTGCATACGTTTTCTTTATAAGCCTGTTATCAGAATCATAATCGAAGAGAGTAATCTTGTCGTCAGCATCAGTCAACTTGTTCATGTTGCCGTTAAGGTCATATGCATATCTGATAATCCCGGAAGGACTTTGCGCTTTTGTTAAACGCTTCAAGGCATCGTAGGTGTAGTTAGTGGACAGGCCGGCGCGGTTTGTCGCGCCGTCGATCATCCGGGGACAGCAGGTGGAATACGTAAACTCCTCGAACTTTGTATCCGGATAGGTTATTCTTGTAACCTGATCGAGGTTGTTGTAATCATAATTGAGGGTAACCCCTTTATCATCAGTACTTGTCTCTACCCTGCTGATGTTGTCGTATGTGAATGATGAGACGACATTTCCGTTCTTTTTTATCTCATTCAGTTCATGCTTCACTGAGTCGTATACCATCTCCGTCAACCTCTGGATCGCCGTGTTCTTTGCTTCGGTAATGGTATCCATCTGTCCAAATGAGTTGTAAGTGAATTCAGTTATAGTATTCAGCCTATCAGTAACTGTTGCGATGTCGTGTGTATTGCCGTTATATGTGAACGTCTTAAGGATTATATTGTCGTCTTCGGAAGTGCTTTGCAGATTATATTTTATCTTCCAGACGTCAATATTGTTCGGATAATATTCAAACGTGGTGAGATTGTTTTTTGCGTCCGTTTTTGAAGTGGCGAGTCCGAAACTGTTGTACGTATACTGCTCTTTATGATCATGTGCGTCGGTGATTGTCGAGGGCTGTCCTGTTGCAGGGTCGTATTCGTATTTCACAGATACGCCTTCGGGGGTCAAGACCTTTCCGATCCGCCCTTCGGGGACTCCCCTGTCAATGTAATAAATAGTCTTCTTCGCGCTTTTGTAGTTGTTTGTGACCGGGTCAGTGTAAGGCACGTAGTCTTTCGGGGCCACATGCCATGTGTGCATCCCGTAGTAGTGATATTCTTCTTTATTACCCAGGGGGTCAGTTATTGTAATACGGTAGTTCTCCCACATCGGCTGACCCGGTTTGGGATAGGGGTCTGCGTTATTATATATTCCGTCAGGGAATTCAGTCTGGAAACTCCACGTCCCCCTTTCATTTGTCATCGATTGGAGGAAGGAGTCGGCGTCATAGGTAAATTGTGACCAGTAGCCGCCCATATCCGTTATTTTTGTCAGGTTGCCGTTTGTATATTCAAAGAACGCTGAGCGTCCGAAGGGGTCGTCTATCTGATCAATCAGGCCGTCGCTGTTACCGTCTGTAAGAGTGGTGACTTTATTCAGTGAATCGGTAATTGTCGAAATGCGGTCATTGCTATAGCCGAATATCAGTTGCTGATTGTATACATCCCGGATTCCGGTCAGAAAGGTTCCTGCGGGGTTTGCCTGCGAGGCCTGCTGGTACAAGTAAACGGTATCGTCCAGAAATCTGAGCTCGAAATTATTTTGTCCGTTTTTTGTAAGGGTGTTATAGACCCCGAATGGCTTCGTGTATCCATTCTGCCCATCGGGCGTGAAAATATCCTGTCTTCCGTCAGGCATAATGACGGTAACATTGCCCTGTGCGTCTTCGATAACGTAGCTCCCGTAATTGAACGTCCATTTCTTTCCAAAAGGCTTGTCATGCGTGACATCGCCCTGTGAGTTGTAGCTGAGTTGAATGCTTACTGCCAGGCCGGCCGGAGGATTGTACCATAAGGGTGTGTCCGTTACATAAAGGTTCATGTTGATCACATTCACATTCCAGACTGGCGCTCCGTTAGAACAATCTGTTTTGCCGCCGGGATTGCCGAGGTCGCCTTTTTCGGCCTTTTTACCGGTTGCATTGCAAGATCCGCTTCCATCATCAGAACAATAATTCGTAGAGCCGGGGGCATTGTATTTAGTGAAAACGCCTGTATTGAAGGCAACAGGCTGCTGACCGCAGCCCGTGCTGTACATTGCATCAAACGCCGACTTGGTCATACAGGCGCTGTTTCCCTCAGGGTTTACGGTGTGATAATCGGAAAGAACAACGTTAACGTCCTGTCCCTGCGTGTCCCTGTAGGAGGACATGCATTTGTATTCGTCGCCGTTTGCCCCGAAAGACGTGAAATACCACCACCGGGAAATATCATTGAATTGGGAAGAGAAGCCGTCTGCGTCCTGATAGGTGGATGAACATCCATAATATGTTGTCGTTCCGCCGCAGCCGCCGATGCTTGGCAGTATATTGCCGCCGCTGTCCCGGGGGTAATAAGTGGGGGTGCCCATCGGGTCCCATTCCGTGGGCCACTCGGGAAGACAAATCATAGTATCTTGCGGGGGTACTATGATTAGTGTTTCTGATGTTATGGTTAGTTCACAGGTATCTTCATAATATTTTACTGTTCTGATATGCTCGCAACATAAAAAGTTGGCTGATATGAAATGGTTGCAGCACAATTCCCCCGGCTGACACTGATTAAATTTATATTCATGCCAGCCGGAAGCTGCCGCATCAGAAAAAGAAAATAATAAAAATAAGAGCGCTATGGCATGGATAAAAAATAGGGATGACTTCTTCATCTTCAATTATGAAGAAAACCTTTCTTATAATGTTGTTATAGGAGAGTATTTTTCTACGCTGAAAAATTGTACATCATAATGTATAGCAGATGTCAAGGATTTTTTTGATTTTGATTTTTTTTGGGGGGGATATGAGGAAAAGATGTTATCGCGGCATCTGAAATCTCAGAAAACAGGCAGGTCGAGCTTCCTGTTAAGGTATCCGAGATGTTTTTTCAGGAACCTCAACTCTTCGATGGTGTCCACATCATACCAGAAGGGAAGCAGGAATAATTTTATATCAAGAGGCCCGATATTATCGAGGGTTTTATTCAGCACCTTTGATGAGTCCCACGGGACGTCCTTGAATATCCGGGGGATTATTTTTCCTTTCGCTCCGATCAGATACAGGCCGCCGTCACAGCAGGGACCAAGTACAAGGTCGTGTTTTTTCAGGGCCGCGAATGCTTTTCTTATGTAATTCATAGGTATTGTCGGACTGTCACTTCCGATTAATACAATCTCCGAATAACCCTTTTTAAAATGGACCTGAAAGGCGTGGACGATCTTCTCCCCGAGGTCTTTGCCGCGCTGGTCAAAACTTTTCAGTCTGTATTTACCGGCAATCTCACTGAGGAAATGATGCCTTCTGTCGGGAGCGCAGCCCAGGAGCCTGTCGGTCCCCTTCAGCCGTGAGCAACGGGAAACTATTTCGGTGACAAAAGATTTGTAGACCTCCGCAACCTGGTCAGGAGCGAGATCAGTCTGTAATCTTGTCTTAACAGCGCCGGGGACAGGCGCTTTTACAAAGGTAATGAGGGCTCTTTTCATGACTATGGCGGAGTTAAGCGATTTCCAGCCCCGGGTGTTTATTTAATTCTTCAAGCAGCACGTCGGGGTTCGGGGAATTGTAGACCATAAGGTTCTTGAATTGCTGATAACCTTCCATGTCGACGCGTATGAGTTTTACGCCGGCGCCTGACTCGCTTGTGCGGACTACCTTGCAGTGAAACGTAATTATTTTGGGATTCGGCCCGGGTTTGAGGACCAGTTTTATAAAACCGGTTTTGTCTGCTGGTATGTTTGCCGGGTCCGGACAGAACATAAAAATACCGCTGAAGCTTATATCTTTTGTCTTTCCGCGGTAAGTTTTATCATTTATTTGCAGCTCGGCGTCAAGGCTGATGGAGATTCTTGTATGCTTTCTTTTCTCTTTGGGGTTCTCTTTCATGTTTATCTATTATTACATAATTACAACAATCTTTTCACTTAACCCGGCCCCTGCAGGCGGGAAGACAAACCGAGCTGTACTATTCCGGCGTCGGCAGCCCCCCCCTTCAGGCGCAGCAGCGCCATAGATACCGGCAGGTTAAGTCTTTTCGGTCCGGCGCTTCCGGGATTTACGTAGAGCACGCCGTTATGCCTGTTGACGGACGGCCTGTGCGTATGCCCGTTGATAATAACATTAACATGAGAAAGCAAAGTGTCACGGCCCAGTTGATTAATATCATGAATCACATAAATGAGGGTTTTATTCAATTTCAGCGTTTCCATTGACCGCAGCTTACAGGCCCAGCTCTCCCTGTCCGTATTGCCCCTGACTGCAACAACCGGCGCAATGGCGCCCAGCTCATCGAGAATATTCTCTTTACCGATATCGCCCGCGTGAATAATAAGGTCCGCTCCTCTCATGGCGTCAACAGCTTCCGGCCTCAACAGACCATGGGTGTCGGAAATAATCCCTATCAGAAGGTTGTCTTTATTATGGATATTCATGTGCATTTCCCAGTTGATATCATAATATAATTACGCCCTCTCTAACCACAGACGGTGGGCAACAGGCAATATGAATCCAATGGGCTGACTTAGTATTATTAGTTCTCCAAAATCTGATATACTGAATAAATTTTAAAGAAACCGACATGACAGGACCTTTCCAAAAAATAATTTTATTCATAATCATTTCTTTATTGCCGCCGCTTGTCGCGGCAGCTTATCCGGCGCCCGGATACGACCTGGAAGTCAATATCAACATCGCGGCGTCTGAAGTCAAAGGCCTTGCCAGAATCGAAGTTATCGAGCCGGGAAAAACTTTATTGGTGAGGAAGGGAGGTCTTTTAATAAATTACCTCAAACTCAACGGGAAACAGACCGGTTTCAATGAGGACTTCGGGGCTTTAAAAATAATCCCTGATGAAAAAGGGATATTGGAGATAGGCTACAGGGCGCGCTTCAGGGACAACCATGAACACGGCATAAACGCCGGAACAGGCGGCAATGTGATCGATTCAAGGGGGGTCTCCCTCACAAGCTCATGGTACCCTGAAGTGGAAGGATTACATAATTACAGCCTTAAAGTTACGCTGCCAAAGGGATATGAGGCTGTTTCAGAGGCGGAAGAGATTAAAAAAATCAGCCATGACAATGCCACGGAATTTTATTTTGATTTCCCGCACGCGCTGGACAACATAAACCTGACAGCGTCAGACAGATACAGTGTGAAGAAAGCGGTATACGGCGACGTTGAAGTCTTTGTTTATTTCTTTACTGAAGACGCGTATCTTTCAGATTCGTATATTGAGTTTACCAAAAAATATCTTCAGATGTATGAAGGCCTCCTGGGCAAATTCCCTTATAAGCGGTTTTCTGTTGTTGAAAATTTTCTCCCTACAGGCTATTCATTCCCGACCTTTACGCTCCTTGGGAACATGATTGTGCGGATGCCTTTTATTGTTGAGACATCTCTCGGTCATGAAATCCTGCACCAGTGGTTCGGCAATTACGTGTATGTCGATTACGAAAAAGGCAACTGGGCGGAAGGCCTGACCACATATCTTGCGGACCACCTTTATGAGGAGCAGAAAAATAAAGGATGGGAGTACAGGAAACAGATTTTGACCGACTACAAAAGCTATGTTACAGCCGAAAACGAATTCCCGGTAAAAGGCTTCAGGGGACGGGTCGACCCTTCAACGCGTGCCATCGGCTACGGCAAGGCCGCAATGGTTTTCCATATGCTGAAAAAGACCGGGGGAGAGAATGCATTTTTTAACGCCCTGAAGGATGTGGTGAAAAAGAACCCCTTCCGTCCGGTTTCATGGGACGATCTGAAGGAATCCTTTGAAATGTCTTACGGTCAGGACCTTTCGTGGTTCTTCAGGCAATGGGTGGATGACACGGGATTGCCCGAAATCAGCGTTGACGATCTGGAAGCAGCCCGGAGCGGGAGCGGCTATGCGCTGAGTTTTACAGTGGACCAGAAGGGAAAAGTCTTCAGGCTCGCCCTCCCGATGACCGTGTACAGCAATAATGCCGCTGTATCGGAATTGCTCGTTGTCGACAGGGAAAAGAACAGCTTTGAATTTTCTTTCCCCGAGAGGCCGGACAGGATAGTTTTTGATGAAGACTATGACGTCGCCCGTGAGCTTGGTCCGCGGGAATTCCCCCCTGTGCTTGCGAGGCTTTTCGGTGAAAAAAATCTCCTGCTCGTCAATCCTCCGGAGAAAGAAGAAATTTACGGCAGCATTATCCGGGTATTCAACAGGAGCGGAGCAGTGGAAAAAGATGCCGGAGATATTAAGAACTCCGATATTAAGTCGTCTTCTGTCCTGATTTTCGGCGCCGATAACCCGCTGTCAGGCAGGATTTTCGGAAAGGGGCCTTCTGAAGCCGCGGGATTCTTTGTGATAGTGAGAGAGAACCCCCTTAACCCTGATAACGTCATAGGGATAATAAGCGGGAAATCAAAGGCGGAAGCGGACGCCGCGTCAGGTAAAATAGGGCATTATGGAAAGTACAGTAAACTGCTGTTTGACAACGGCAGGAATATCGGCAAAGAAATCGGGCAAACCGGGAGGGGAATAATTATGGACATGGAGGAAGAGACCCCGGCAGTGGACGTTTCCACGATCAGGAAGCTGCGGGAAATCATTGACGGAGTCGCAGACAAAACGATTATATACGTGGGAGAGGAGCATGATTCGTTTGCCCATCACGCGGTACAGCTCGATGTCATAAGAGGTTTACACAGGAAAAACAAAAAGATCGCCATCGGGATGGAGATGTTCCAGAGACCGTTCCAGAAAGCGCTTGACCGGTACATAGCAGGAGAAACGGATGAGCCGGATTTTCTGAAGGAATCGGAATATTTCAAGAGATGGGGCTTTGATTATAACCTGTACAAACCGGTCCTCGATTTCGCGAGGGCGGAGAAAATTCCCTTAATCGCGTTAAACCAGCGGCGAGAGATCAGCAAAAAAGTTTCGGTCGAGGGGCTCGATTCTCTTACAGCCGGGGAAAAGGCTGAGATACCGCTGCACATTGATTTCTCCGACGGCGCGTACAGGGGAAGGCTGAAAAAAATCTTCGGCCAGCACAAAAACTCCGGTGACAAAAACTTCGACTATTTTTATCAGGCCCAACTGCTGTGGGATGAGACGATGTCCTGGTCCATAGACGAATTCCTCGGTAAAACCCCCGGACATCAGGTGGTTGTCCTTGCCGGCAGGGGGCACATTGAGTTCGGATCGGGAATCCCGAAAAGGACTTTCAGGAGAAATAATAAAGATTATGCGATCATCCTTTCCGATGTGTCGGTTGAACCCGGTATCGCGGACTACGTGGTCTTCCCGAAGCCGGTAGAAGGGAAAACCTCGCCGAAACTTATGATAATGATTTCGGAGGAAAAAGAGGGACTCAGGATAACCGGTTTCGCTGAAAACAGTGTCTCTGAAAAGGCGGGGTTAAAGGCCGGGGACATCATCCTTACAACCGACGGAACGGAAATCAGGGGCCTGGATGACTTAAAAATCCATCTCTTCTACAGAAAAACAGGCGATACGGTCAAGGTCGAGGTCCTGAGAAAAGAAGGCAACGAAGAGAAGAAAATAGTTTTTGACGTAACGCTGTAAATGGCGGAGAGGCAGGGATTCGAACCCTGGGTGAGGTTGCCCCCACAACGGTTTTCGAGACCGCCCCGTTCAACCGCTCCGGCACCTCTCCATTAAACAGCTTATAGCCGTCAGCTTCTCAATTTTACAAAAAACCTCTTAAGAATGTCTGCGCACTCTTTTTCCAGGACCCCGGGTACAACAGTTACCCTGTGGTTAAGCGAAGGGTCGTATGCCAACTGAAACCGGCTTGTAACAGCCCCGTATTTTTCATCCCTGCATCCGTATACGAGCCTGCCGAGGCGGGCGTTAACCATGGCCCCGGCGCACATTACGCAGGGTTCTTTTGTCACATAGAGAGACGCGCCCGTTAAGCGCCAGTTGCCGGTTATCCGCGCGCCCTCACGGATGACAACCAGCTCCGCGTGGGCTGTCGGATCGCAGGAGGATTCACTCTTATTGTGCCCGGCTGCGATTATCCCGTTTTCAATTACAAGGACCGCCCCTACAGGGACTTCTCCTTCTGCAAGGGCCTTCTCCGCCTCTGCAAGGGCGAGGCGCATGAAATGTTTATCCATGATCAATTTTAGGGTTCAAGGGGCCAAGGGTTCCTGACGGTTATCACGACCGTTCTTGGCAGCCTTTTTCTTTTCAGGGAAGCATACCGGACAGTAATATTCCCCGTTATCAAGGCTGCAGACATGACTTCATTCAGGACAGCAGATACACTCCTCAACCGGGTTACGGCAAACTTCGCAGAGCTCAGCGCTGTTTTTCATAATTACTGTTCAGCATAACTCAGGGGTCCCGTTCAAATCAAGAGAATGAAGAGCCTTTTTTGACAAGTCTTCCTGAATTATTGTTAAATAAAACCCTAAAATCCAAAACAGACGAAATTATTCTCATTTTAAATAAAGGAGTCGCCTATGTCCAGATTAATACATAAAAAATCCACAGCGCTTTTTAACAAGGCGAAACGCATCATCCCCGGAGGAGTAAACAGCCCCGTGCGGGCGTTCAGGGCTGTGGGAGGAAACCCCATATTCATTGAATCGGCAAAGGGCTCAAAGATTTATGACGTTGACGGGAATGCATACATAGACTATGTACTTTCATGGGGGCCGATGATACTCGGCCATTCACATCCCGCGGTTGTCAGGGCCTTGCAAAAGGCGTGTGAAAAAGGCACAAGCTACGGCGCCCCGACCCCGCTTGAAGTCGAGCTTGCCGGCATGATACGCAGGGCGTATCCTTCGATGGAGATCGTGAGGATGGTGAACTCAGGCACAGAGGCGACGATGAGCGCCATCAGGGTAGCCCGTGGATTTACCGGCAGGGACAAGGTGATAAAATTTGAGGGCTGTTACCATGGTCATGCGGACGGGCTGCTGGTCAAGGCAGGCTCCGGGGCCGCGACCTTCGGAGTGCCCGACAGCCCTGGGGTTCCGAAAGATTACGCAAAAAATACGATTACGCTGCCTTATAATGATTTGAAAGCTGTAAAAAATGTTCTTGAAAAAAACGCAAAAGACATCGCCTGCATTATCCTTGAACCGGTTGTCGGGAACATCGGCTGCGTCCTTCCGAAACCGGGCTTCCTTGAAGGGTTAAGAAGACTGACAAAAAAATATGAGGTCATATTAATCTTCGATGAAGTCATGACAGGGTTCCGTGTGTCATATGGCGGCGCCCAGAAGGCATACAGGATAAAGCCTGATATGACCTGTCTCGGAAAAGTAATAGGCGGGGGTCTGCCTGTGGGCGCTTACGGCGGCAGGCAGGACATCATGAAAATGGTATCGCCCGACGGCCCCGTGTACCAGGCCGGGACGCTTTCCGGCAATCCGCTTGCGATGACCGCGGGAATAGAGACCCTCAAAATTATTTCAAAACCGGCCACCTATAAGCAACTGATGTTGAAATCGCAGGCCCTTGAGGAGGCATTGAAAGATGCGGCGCGCCGCGCCGGGATTAAAACTAAATTCTACAGGGCCGGCTCAATGTTCTGCACATACTTTACGGACACCGAAGTGGTCGACTATGCAACCGCAAAAAAAGCGGACGCTCAGAAGTTTGCGCAATTCTTCGGAAAGATGCTTGATAGAGGGATTAATCTCGCCCCTTCACAGTTTGAGGCGGGCTTTATGTCCCTTGCGCATTCCGGCTCCGACATAAACAAGACCGCCCGCGCGGCGTACGAGACGTTTAAGGAGATATGAAATTAACAATAACGGGCTTTTCAAATTCCGGCAAGACAACGGTCTTCAATGCGCTGACCGGCCAGAATCTTGCGGCAACCACATATCCGACGCAGGTATCATCGGGGACTGAACCGCATATCGGGATCGTTAAGATACCCGACGCCAGGATTGACAGGTTGACCTCAGTCTATCAACCAAAGAAAACGACGTACGCAACAGTCGAATATATCGACTACCCGGGCGTAACAAAAGGCGACATGTCGCAGAACGTAAAGGTATTCAGTCTGATAAAAGACGCTGATGCGATTGTCCAGGTGGTAAGGGCCTTTGAAGACGACGCCGTGACCCATCCGCTTGGAGATATAAATCCGTTGAGAGACGTTCAGTCCTTTGAGGCGGAATTGATTTTAGGGGACCTGGAGTTTGTTGAAAAACGCCTCCAGAAAATCGACGAGCAGGCAAAAAAGGGCAAAAAACAGGATGAAGCGGACAGACAGTTCCTGCTTAAATGCAGGAAGGCGCTTGAGGAAGAGGTATCGCTCAGGGACCTCGATTTCAACGATGAAGAAAAACGGTTTATGCTGCCATATCAGTTCCTTACAAAAATGCCGGAGATAATCGTAATAAATATTGATGAGAACGATATTAATTCCGATAAGTCGGTGGATTACCGGAATGCTATAGAAGCATATTTCAGGCGGACAGGCCACGGCACGGTTCCGCCTGTGCTGACGTTTTGCGGAAAGATAGAAATGGAAATCGCCCAACTGCCTCAGGATGAAGCAAAGGCCTTCCTTGACGATCTGGGAATTAATGAACCGGCCATGAACAAGCTTTGCAGGATATCCTATGACGCCCTCGGCCTTATACCGTTTTTCACTGTCGGCAAAGACGAGGTAAGGGCCTGGACTATCAGGAAAGGGACCAGCGCGCATCAGGCCGCCGGCAAGATACATTCAGATATTGAAAGAGGTTTCATCCGCGCGGAAGTCGTGAGTTATGACGATTTCATGGCGTCTGAAGAAGACATGGTCAAGGCAAAAGAAAAAGGACTCGCGAGACTTGAGGGGAAGACATACGCTGTTCAGGACGGGGACATAATCAATTTCAAGTTTAATGTGTGAGCCCGGCTCAAATGATCTTTACGGCAAAAGGCTGACGGCAAAGGGCTAAAGGTAGCAGAAAGAACCCTTAGCCTTTCGCCATTTGCCATTTGCCTTTCTTTAAGTCTGCTCCAATTTGCGAATAAAATAGGTTAGGATGTATTCCGGTATTTTTTGAGAACAGCAGATAACGAATGACTTATAACAATTACGACAGGTAATACACGACCGATTCTTTAATGCCGGGGAGATCTTCTTCTTTGATCTCAAAAAATTCCAGGCTTTCCTCATCCACTTCAGGAATACGGGAATTGCCGCTGGCCCCGAGTTCAAACCTCAGATCGGAAGAGCGT
>QZKO01000040.1 GCA_003599505.1 Nitrospiraceae bacterium
CATTTCCAATGTTAATATTGTTGTTGTTATTTATAATATAATTTGTAGCTTCCCCGTCTTAACCGATCGTCTCTATCGCCTTTTCCAGCCTCTTCAGCGTCTTCTCCTTACCTACAATCTCAAGCACTTCAAATATGCCGGGGCTTTCCGTGCCCCCTGTTACTGCGACACGAACAGGCTGCGCGAGATTTCCGAGTTTTACGCCGTGCTTTTCGGTAATCTTCTTAAACGCAGCTTCAAGCCCCTGTTGTGAAAATTCCGTTATTTGTTCCAGGCAGGTTTTCAGCTCGACAAGCAGGTCCCGGCTCTTTTCATTGAGAAACTTTTCTTTGGCCTTTTCATTGTAGTTAACTTCGTCCGCAATATAATATCCCAGTGAATTTGCAAGCTCTGTCAGGGTCCTGGACCGTTCTCTCAATGTATTAATGGCCCTTACAAGCCACGCCCCGTCAAGCTCCTGCCCTTCAGCGATGATTTTTACCTTGACGAGGAAAGGTATTACCATCTCCGAAAGCTTTTCAGATGAAGAATTGATGATATACTGGCTGTTCAGCCATAGAAGTTTGTCAGGGTTGAATACAGCGGCCGCCTTGCCCACATTCTCAAAAGAGAAATACTTTATCAGCTCTTCCCGTGAAAAGATTTCCTGGTCGCCGTACGACCATCCAAGACGCACCAGATAATTTACAAGGGCGTCAGGCAGATATCCCATTTCATTATATGCCATGACCGACGTCGCCCCGTGCCTCTTGGAGAGCCGGGCCTTATCGGAACCGAGGATCATGGGCAGATGGGCGAACTTCGGGGTCTCATAGCCGAGGGCCTTGTAAATGTGTATCTGCTTCGGCGTATTGTTCAGATGGTCGTCCCCCCTGATAACGTGAGTGATCCGCATATCGACATCGTCAACAACAACGGTGAAATTGTAAGTGGGCGTTCTGTCGGACCTTAATATTATGAAATCGTCGAGCTGGGTATTTTCGAAAACCACCTTCCCCCTTATCAGATCATCCACAACAGTGCGGCCTTCGCGGGGCATACTGAACCGGACCGAAGGGACCACCCCGGGGACGGGCCCTTTCAGCTCCCTGCACCTGCCGTCATACCTGGGCTGCCTGCCCAGGGCCATCGCCAGTTTACGTCTCTCTTCAAGCTCTTCAGCGGAACAATAGCAGTAATACGCTTTTCCTTCTTTCAGCAGCGTGTCGACATAACTTAGGTAAACATCAAACCTGTCGGTCTGCCTGAACGGTCCCTCATCCCAGTCAAGCCCGATCCACCTCATGCCTTCAAGGATCGCTTCAATATATTCGTCAGTGGAGCGGGTCCGGTCCGTGTCTTCAATTCTTAATATGAATACACCGTTGTTATGCCTCGCGTAAAGATAGTTGAACAGCGCGGTCCTGGCCCCCCCGATGTGCAGATGTCCGGTAGGACTCGGCGCAAAACGTACTCTTACTTTTTCTGTCAAGATAATCCTCCTTAATCAGCTTATCGCTTTGTTATTTTAAGCCTCAAAACCTTTTCTGTCTTCCCCGTTACCCTGAACCTCTCATCAGCCCTGTAACCGGCGACCCATACAATATCATCTCCCGACAGCACGACCGGGACCGAATCCCTCTCATCTCTGGGGACCTTTTCATCCACAAAAAAGTCCTGAAGCTTCTTCCTGCCGCCGGAGCCCGAGGGATAAAAAAAGTCCCCTTCCCTGCGTGCCCTTACAGCAAGCGGAAAGCCCATTTTGCCGGCATCGAATATGGCGCCGGTTTTCCCGTCGCTGTGATCATCAGTTACACCTTCAAGAGATGCCTTCAAATAAACCCCGGCCTCTTTCAACGCAAGTTCTCCGGGGACGTCGAGACTGTGCGAGCCGATCCGGACCGGCGGCCCTGATGTTATTTTCAATGTTGAATACGACTTTATGACCCTTATCTCTTTCGGCAGATAAATCCTGTCGCCTGATTTGCCCGATTTTACAAGGTCTATAATGTCCCAGATATGCGTGAAGCTTATTCCTCCGAGTCCTTCCGTTTCATCGATGGCCCTCCGCAGAACACGTCTCAATACCGGCCTTTCCATTGTTTCAAGGGGGACAAGAAAAAGCTCGATAGCGCCGGCGGTTTTTCCTGTTATTAATTTCATGAGCGTTTTCGTGACGATAATCTCGAGGTAATCGTCCTCTTCCTTCAGGATATCCATAGTCCTGCACATGTTCCGCACAAGAGCGGGGTTTCTGTTTTTCAACTCCGAAAGAAACGAAAGCCTTATCCAGTTCCTGAAATAATCTTTTTTCAGATTCGAGGAATCGATGACAAACGGGATATTGAAATTTGAATTTTTAATTTTGAATTGTTCTGTTAAAAACTCCTCTATCTCCCGCCGTTCAATTTCAATAAGCGGCCTGATTATCAATATGTTCTTTTTGAATCTTGAATCTTGAATCTTGACTCTTGACTCCAAACCCCTTACCGGGGGGATCCCTGTCAACCCCTTTCTGCCGCTGCCCCTGAAAAGGTTTATCAGGAAAGTCTCTGCCCGGTCATCGGCATTATGTCCGAGAGCGATCCTTGACGCGTTTATATCCCCGGCAATATCCCCGAATACGCGGTATCTCAAACCCCTCGCGGCCTCCTGCGTGTTCAGGCCGTTATCCTTCTTGTATTTTTTAACGTCCACAGTCTCACAAAAGAAATTTATCCCGAGTCTTTTGCACAAATCACCGCAAAATTCCTTTTCAGCCACCGCCTCATCCGGCCTCAACCCGTGGTCCACATATACCGCGTGGAGGGAAAGATTGAAATCCGCCTTAAGTTTGTCTAAAATAACTGCAAGGCAAACTGAGTCAGGGCCTCCTGAAAGCCCTATAAGAACACAGTCGCCTTCTGAAAGCATTGCATATTTGCCGACAGTTTCTTTAACCTTTATTGAAAGTTCCATAACCAGATTAATTATAACTTAAAAAGGGGTCCGGGGGTCGAGGGTCCGGGAGTCAAGTAACCATGCATGATTTTAAATATAAAAACTCCGAACTGTACGTTGAAGGCGTGCCTGTCAGAAAGATAACTGAAAAAACAGGCACCCCTCTTTATATATACAGTTACAACACGCTTGTAAAACATTACAGGGCCTTTGATAAAGCCTTTGACGGTTATCCGCATATCACGTGTTTCGCGCTGAAGGCAAATTCCAATCTCGCGATACTGAAGCTTCTCGCGCAGCAGGGCTGCGGCGCCGACGTTGTATCAGGCGGAGAACTTTTCTTCGCCCTGAAAGCCGGCATCCCCGCAAAAAAGATCGTATATGCCGGCGTCGGGAAGACAGAAGAAGAAATTGCGTACGCGCTGAAGTCCCGGATCCTTATGTTCAACGTCGAGTCCTCCGATGAGCTGGCGGTCATTGACAGGGTCGCCGGGAAACTGAAAGTGAAGGCCCCCGTAGCGCTCAGAGTCAATCCCGATATAAAGGCCTCTACTCATCCGTACATATCAACAGGTTTAAAGAAACACAAGTTCGGCATCCCCATCCGGGAAGCCCTTGAATACTACAGCCTGGCAAGTAAACTGCGCAACGTCAGGGTCATAGGCATACATAAACATATAGGCTCCCAGATAACCAATGTCTCTCCTTTCGTAGAAGCTGTAAAGAAAGTGCTCTCTCTTGCAAAGGGCCTGAGGTCAGCGGGACTTGAAATTAAACATCTGGACATAGGCGGCGGTCTTGGAATTCCGTATAATAATGAAGAGGGATTGCCCCAGCCTGAAGATCTCGCGAAGGCAATTATCCCTCTTGTAAAACAGTATGATTTTACCCTGATCACCGAGCCCGGCAGGTCCATTACCGGAAACGCCGGAATACTTGTTACAAAAGTCCTCTACCTTAAGCAGCAGCTTAAAAAGAATTTCGTTATAGTCGACGCCGGAATGAACGACCTTATAAGGCCCAGCCTGTATGACGCGTATCATCATATACAGCCGGTCAAGAAGAGCAGCCGCGCGGTAATGTCCGCCGATATAGTCGGGCCTATATGCGAATCAGGCGACTTTTTCGCCAGGGACAGAAAGATAATCCGCCCTCTGCATGGAGACCTCCTCGCTATCATGAGCGCAGGCGCGTACGGATTCTCAATGAGCTCCAATTATAACGGAAGAAAAAAGGCGGCGGAGGTCCTCGTTAAAGGGGAGGACTTCTTCGTCATACGGGAAAGGGAGACTTATAAAGACCTTGTCGCGAGGACCAGAATACCTGGGTTTTTGAAATGAAGCTGCAATTCACAAAAATGCATTCCCTCGGCAACGATTTTATTGTCATAGATGACAGGGCTTCACTTCTGAAGAACCTCCGGGGGCTCGCAACAAAACTCTGTAACAGGAGATTCGGCATCGGGGCCGACCAGATGCTCCTGCTCCGCCTTTCCGGAAAAGCCGACTATAAAATGCGCATACTGAACGCGGACGGTTCAGAGGTAGAGATGTGCGGGAACGGGATCAGATGCCTGGGGAAATATATATGGGACAAAGAAGGCGAAAGGCGGAAGGCAAAAGGCGAAAAAGACAAAATACGGCAGTTGTCAATAGAGACACTTGGCGGGATCAAGTATCTCAGGAAAATCGGGGAGCTTATCGAAGTAGATATGGGAGAGCCGGTATTTGATCCGGGGGAAATACCGGTAAAAATAAGTCAAGGGGCGAGGGGCAAGGGGCGAGGGGCAATAATCAATTATCCCCTGAAGGTCAAAGACAAGACCTTCAGAATTACCTGCGTCTCCATGGGCAACCCACATGCCGTAATAATCGTAAACGACGCCGGCTCTGTCCGCCTGGAGCGGTACGGTCCCCTGATCGAGCGTCATAAGTTATTCCCCAAACGGACCAACGTCGAGTTTGTACAGGTAATGGATAAGCGCAATATAAAAATGAGGGTTTGGGAAAGAGGCGCCGGAGAAACAACGGCATGCGGCACAGGCGCGTCTGCTTCAGGGGTCGCATCGGTCCTGCTCGGGCTTGCGGACAGAAAAGTCACCGTGCATCTGCCGGGCGGCAAGCTCCGGATTCACTGGTCTGAAAAAGACAACCGTGTCTTTATGACCGGAGACGCGGTCAGGGTGTTCGAAGGAGTTGTAGAAATATAAACACGGAGACACAAAGGCACTGAGGATTTGAAAAATTGGAAATTGGAAGTTGGAAATTTTTCCGTGTCTCAGTGACTCTGTGGTTTTAAGAAATTGTTTTTTAACTGGGGTTAATTCTCATGAAAGTCAAATGCCCGACCTGCAGGAAATGGACCGAATGGCAGAATAATCCATACAGGCCCTTCTGCTCGGAAAGGTGTAAACTCATAGACCTCGGGACGTGGGCATCCGGAGAATATATACTCGAAGGAGAAGAAATATCCGAAGAATCTCGAAACGGAGGACAAAATGGTTAATATCATAGTAGCAGGCGCAGCCGGAAGGATGGGCAGCAGGATAATTACGCTGGCAAAGGATTCCAGTGAGATAAGGCTCCGCGGGGCGCTGGAAAATAAAAACCACCCCGCTCAGGGAAAAGATATCGGGGAGGTTATCGGCATCGGACCGGCAGGTGTGGCACTAACAGACTCTATAAAGAAAATAACCGGAAAAGCGGATGTCATTATAGATTTCTCTTCCACCTCCGCAACTGTCGAATGTTTGAAGCTTCTCTCTGAAAAACCCGTGCCCGCGGTCATCGGGACCACCGGCTTCAGCAGCGATGAGACCGGTTATATAAACCTCTACGCCCAGAAAGTCCCGTGCGTCCTTGCTCCTAATATGAGTGTGGGAGTAAACCTCCTCCTGAAAATTTTATCGGACATTGCAAAGACGACCGGCGACGATTACGATGTTGAGATAATCGAAGCCCATCACCGGATGAAAAAAGACGCCCCTTCGGGCACGGCGATGAAGATGGCCCAGGTTATTGCCGCCTCTCTGAACAGGGACCTGGAGGAAACAGCAGTGTACGCGAGGCACGGTCTCATCGGCGAAAGGAGCCGGAAAGAGATCGGCATCCAGACCATACGCGCCGGCGATATCGTTGGAGAGCATACGGTCATCTTCGGCACGCCCGGGGAACGGATTGAAATCACGCATAAAGCCTCCAGCAGGGACACATTCGCCAGAGGGGCCTTAAAAGCCGCGCTATGGGTTTACAAACAGACCCCGGGGCTTTATGATATGCAGGACGTTCTGGGACTGAAGTAAAAAGACGGGCCTGTCTGTTGAAACATGAAGGCATTATCGGCAATATTCTTATTTATATTTTTTCCTCTCTTTTACTCCTGCGCCGTCAACCCTGTTACAGGGCAGCGCGAGCTTATGCTCGTAAGCGAAGCGCAGGAGATCAACATAGGGAAAGATTCGGCCCCGTCCCTGACATGGGAATTCGGAGGACCGTATCATGACCGTCAGCTCGAGACATACCTTGAATCAATTACAAGACGGATATGGCAGCATTCGGAGCGGCCGCACCTGCCCATGAAGTTCCACATCCAGAATACTTCCGTGCCCAACGCGTTCGCCCTTCCCGGTTATGTGGCCATCACGCGGGGACTGCTGGCTGAAATGCAGAATGAAGCGCAGTTCGCTGCGGTAATCGGCCATGAAGCAGGCCATGTGATGGCGCGGCATACGGCTCAGAGGCTGTCCCGCGTGACTCTCCAGCAATTAGGTCTCGCGGTCGGGGCGGCCGCGCTTGAAGGCAAAGGCGGAGGCGAGACGCTCCTGCAGGTAGGCGCTATCGGAAGCAGCCTCCTCCTCCTTAAATACGACAGGGGGCAGGAGATACAGGCGGACCGGCTCGGCGTGAAATACATGGCGCTGCTGGGATACGACCCGCGCCAGGCAATATACGCCCATACCGTCCTCGAAAAAACAGTGGACGATTATTTGAAACGGACGGGCAAATCAGGGAATGAGGACAACTTCATTTCCGGGATGCTCTCAACCCACCCGAGGACGGAGGTAAGGATTGGTGAAATCCAGGCCATGATAAACGAACTGCCCCCGTATATCATCCAGGGGGACGGCAGGTCCGCAGAGCGTTTCCAGTCCGAAACCGGAAGACTGCGTGAAACGAACAGGATTTATTTTATCTATGACGAAGCGGAAGCTTATTACCATAAAGAAGATTTCAGCGCGGCAGAGGCAAGTATAATGAAGGCGCTTAATGCCGATGGTTCACAGGCCCCTTTTCACAATCTGCTCGGCTTCATAAAACTCCAGCAGAAAAAATACCCTGACGCGGAAAACGCGTTCCGGAGGGCGCTGTCCATTGATAACGGATATCAGCCTTCTTATTATGGATCAGGCCTCGTCGGATATTTTCAGGAGAATTACAGTCAGGCGGTCCATGAGCTCAAAAAAAGTCTGGACCTGTATCCGGACCACGCCCAGACCCATTTAGGTCTGGGTAAAAGCTACTTCAGGATGCGGCAGTACGCGGAAGCAATTCCTTATCTGAGGCATTTCGCAAACGCGGCCCCGCGGCATCCGGAGGTACACGGCCTGCTTGGGATCTGCTACGAAAAAACAGGCGATATCAGGTCGGCGGTCATCGAATACAATAACCAGTTGAAAGTCGCCCCCGACAATGAAATGGGACAGTATGCCGGAAAGAGACTCTCCGCCCTCGCGCCTGCGGTAAAATAAAATGAGTCCCTCATTTTTGTTCCTTCACATAAATCTCTTCCGCGATGAGTCCGTCGACGGCAAGCGTCGTCTCGTCTATCTCCAGCACAAACGAAGGTCTCTTCTGCTTCAGCCGTATGACGCTCCCCGGTATAATGCCCATGGACGCAAGACGTTCAAGCCGTGAATTCTCGGAGGGGACGATGAATACAATCCTTCCCCTTGCGCCGGCGTCAAGCTCCTTGAGCTGCATGACGAGCGGTTTGATTTCATTTTTGTATTTTGAACAGCATTCGCCGCGCGGGATAGGCTTCCCGTGGGGACATGTCGGGGGATGTCCTAAAAAAGAACAGACACTGTCGGTGACTGACGGGGAAAGGAAATGTTCCACTTCGCAGGCGGTCTCCTCGCTCTCCTGCATACCGACATCGAGGACGTCATGGAACAGCCTCTCGGCAAGACGGTGACGCCTTATCAGGTCCCTTGAACGGACTTCGCCCTTGTTCGTCAATTCCACCTCATCGTTATTTATCACAACCAGGCCTGCTTTTTCCATCTTCCTTAAAACATCGGAAGCCTTGCTGTCATTGACGCCTTCAACAAGCGCGGCATAATTTTTTGATCCTTTCTCCCTCATCGCCCAGAGAAGTTCCAGTATCTCGTCCCGAAGCTTGCTGTTTTCCATAACTCTTTTACCTCCGTTCCTCCGGTTTTTATACGGCTGATGTATTATACCATTTGTGTGCTTTCCCGCAATCTCCGGTCCGGGTCCTTCATATGGAATTCCATGTCCGTCCGACCCGCCGGAAACTACCATCGTTTACTATTCGTCAACAATAGTTTTATAATGAGCAACAATTATACTGTTTACAAAAAGTATCTTTATGTTCCTTATTTGTATTTTTTACTTGACAAATGTTTTTCAGTTTTATAAATTATATGTAATTTATGTTAGAAAAACTTTTTACATCGGGAATCAGAGCGGACATCATGTCGCTGCTTTTCAATAATCCTGAAGAGAAGTTTTACATGAGAGAGATCGCCCGGCTGACGAACAAAAACGCTTCCGGCATAAAAAGAGAGCTTGATAAACTCGAAAATATGGAGCTCGTCACGAGTGAGAAAGAAGGCAATCTCAAATATTTCAGAGTCAACAGAAACTCCGCTCTCTTCCCGGAGCTTAAAGGCCTGATTGCCAAGTCTCTCGGCCTTCCGGGCGCGCTCAAATCCATCCTGAAAGCCTCCGACACAAAAACCGCTTTTATATACGGACCCTACGTGGACGACACCAACCTTCATTATCTTGAGCTGTTTGTTGTGTCCGATTCAAATAATGTCGATAAGATCGTGAGCGATATCGAAAAACGCTTCGGCAGGGAGATACGTTATGCGGTAATGAGCCAGGCGGAGTACAAGATGAAGAAAAAAAGCGGAGACCGCAATCTCCGGAAACTGTTAAATTCGAAGAAAATACTGTTGTTGGGAAGACTTTGAAAATTACTCCCGCTAAAGGGAGAAGAAAGGGGGTGAATACGAATGGCCGCCACAAAGAAAGCCGCTGCAAAGAAGAAGGCTACTGCTAAGAAACCTGTAAAGAAAGCTACAGCAAAGAAAAAGAAATAACATCTGTAAGCGCTTGGTATCTAAGCTGTCCCATCATTGAGATGGTGGGACAGCCTTTTTTTTTGGAATACTCCGGATAAAACAGGAACGGAGGCGGGGTCTTAAACCTGCGCTACCATGCCCGAAGCTAACGGCATGGAAACCGGCTCTGAAACAAGCTCCCACGAATCCCGGCTTGAAAGTATTTTTTTCAGAAGTTTAATATGGAGGGTATGCCCGGACTTGTTCGCGATTATATGTCCATAGACAGGGAGTCCCAGCAATGAAATATCGCCGACCGCGTCCAGAATCTTGTGTCTGACAAATTCATCCTTGAACCTCAACTGGCTCCCGTTTATAACTTCCTTTTCACCGAGCACAATGGCGTTTTCGAGCGATCCGCCTTTTGCCAGTCCCCTGGACCTCAACATCTCGACATCCCTGAGGAACCCGAAGGTCCTTGCCGGGGCAATCTCTTTGATAAACTTTACCGTCGTGATATCGGTCGCAAGTTTCTGCTCTCCAAACGCGGGATGCGTATAGAAAAGCCGGTATGTTATTCTTGTGCCCTCATAGGGCGTAACCGCTATCTGGCTCTGCCCCTCGGAAACCACAATCGGCTCCAGTATTTTCAGGTATGAGACCGGTTTGGCCTGTTTTGCTATCCCGGCTTCAATAATTTTATGGACAAAGGGAAGCGCGCTCCCGTCCATAATCGGGACTTCAGGACCGTCAAGCTCAACATAGGCATTATCGATATTTAAACCGGAAAATGCCGCAAGAAGGTGCTCGACGGTGCCGATCTTTACCCCTTCAGAAGCCAGGGTGGTGGCAAAAGTCGTGTCGACAACAGAGCTCACGCCGGCCTTTATCCTGGTATTCCTTTTATCGGTCCTGATAAAGACAATGCCTGCGTCCCTCGGCGCGGGGTTGATCCTCAGGTTTATATCATTTCCCGAATGAAGACCTTTGCCTGTTAAAACGAACTCATTTTTTAATGTATTCTGGAGTCTCATGCCGGATAAAACCCTTTTACCTTTTACTGAACTTCATATATCCTGTAATTTCTGAAAAATTAATCATGTAAAACTTAGCAAGTTAGATACCAATGGCAATATGTTGATAAAACGAGGAGTTAGTTAAGATATCTGTATCATAAATACATCTATTGTGTCAATAATCAGCACAATCAGGCTTCCCCTCCGACAACGATTTCAGGTATTCTGAGGGTCGGCATCCCATCGGAAACAGGCACCCCCTGCGAATCCTTTCCGCATGTGCCTATGGAAAAACCCAGATCATTGCCGACCATGTCAATAGATTCAAGCACATCCGGTCCGTTACCGATAAGCGTTGCTCCTCTGACAGGTTCGCCGACCTGTCCTTTTTCTATTATATAACCCTCCGAAACCTCAAAAACAAATTCTCCTGTCACGGTATTAACCTGCCCTCCCCCCATATTCTTTACAAAAAAACCTTTTTCAACGGACCTGATTATCTCCCGAGGGTCTCCCTTATCCGGTGCGATAAAAGTATTGGACATCCTTGGAATAGGCCTGTCTTTATACGATTGCCGTCTCCCGTTTCCTGTAGACAACCTGCCCTCTTTCATCGCTGTCAGCCTGTCATACATATATTCCCTGAGAATTCCTTTTTCAACCAGGACCGTCCTTTGAGAAGCCGTACCTTCGTCATCAAACCTGTAAGAGCCCCTCTTATTCGGAAGTGTGGGATCATCTATAATGGTAACCAGGGGTGACGCGATCTGCTGCCCTACCCTGTTTGTGTAGACGGACAGGCCCTGCTGCGCAAGGTCTGCTTCCAGCCCGTGCCCCACAGCTTCATGGATCATGGTCCCGCCGGCCTCAGAGGAAATTACAACCGGCATCCTTCCCCCCGGGGCTTTCCTCGCGCTTAACAGCGCCACTGCCTTACGGGCCGCTTTCAGCGCTGTTTCTTCAAAAGGATTTTCATCGAAGAGCTCAAAACCCGTAAGGCCGCCCACAGGCTCATACCCAGTCTGTAATACATCGCCTTCAGAAGCGACAACCTGGACTATGGCGATCGTATAAATGCGCTCATCTTCAGCGATCGTCCCGTCAGACGTTGCCATGCAGATACTCTTGACCGTGTCCCTGTAAATCACAGAGACCTGTTTTATCTTGCCGCTGACGCCTTTTGCCGCCCTGTTCGCGTTTTCAACAAGCGCGATCTTCTTCTCCATCCGGATGTCATGCGGTCTGTATTTAATACTGAAGTCAACCTGCGGCCTGACCTTTCTCAGATCAAGTACCGTGTCCTTTGCTTTATCTTCCCTTACAGCCCTGCTTGCGGCTTCAGCAATACGCAGGAGTGATTCTTCTGAAAAATCATTGCTGTACGCGTATGATGATTTATTTTTGAAAAGCACTCTGACCCCTATCCCGGAATCGGCGCCCGAAACAACTTTTTCAAGCCTGTCGTCTTCAAGCTGAATTGAAAGAGGTCTTTCATGTTCGATATAAACGTCCGCGTAATCCCCGCCGGTCGACAGGGCTTTCCTGATAATTTTCGCTAAAAGTTCCCCGGGTATTTTAATCACTTGAATCCTTTCCGACAATCTGACATCATAAGAACGGATAATTCTCAATGAATAATGAGTAATGAGTAATAAAGGAGAATTTCATTAATTTATCATTATTCATTGTCCATTGTTCATTGTTATTTATTAAACCCCAAAGGAGGATGATATGTCAAAAACAGGCGTTATCGGGGGAAGCGGGCTTTATGAGATCAAAGGTCTTGCATTAAAAGGCTCGAAAAATATCTCTACGCCTTTCGGCAGGCCTTCAGGACCATATCTCATAGGGGAAATGGGGAACTCCGAAATTATTTTTCTGCCCCGTCACGGCAAGCGTCATGACATCCCGCCTCATATGATTAATTACAGGGCAAATATATGGGGGTTCAAGAAGCTCGGCGTTGAGCGGATATTATCCATTAATGCGGCAGGCGGAATTAAAAAGGGTTTAAAGCCGGGAGATATAGTAATCCCCGAGCAGATACTGGACATGACGAAGAACAGGAAGTCCACGTTTTATGATGGAAGGGACGGGGTCGTGCACATAGATTTCACAGAGCCTTACTGTCCGGAACTCAGACGGGTCCTCCTGAAGGCCGGGAAAAGCGTCAAGGTCCCCCTGAAAAAAGGCGGAACATATGTTGCGGTCGAAGGTCCGAGACTTGAGACCGCTTCGGAAATAAAATCATTCGCGGCGCTCGGCGGAGATGTTGTGGGAATGACAGGCATGCCGGAGGCTTCCCTGGCAAGAGAACTGGAGATATGCTACGCCGGATTGTCTGTTGTGGCGAATTATGCTGCGGGGATAAGTAAAAAGAAACTTACCGTTGCCGAAGTCATGGAAGCAATGAAGGCCTCTACAGAAAAGATAAAGCTGCTGCTGAAAGAAACCTTCAATCTGATTCCTGAAATGAGAAAATGCCCGTGCGGAGAGGCGCTGAAGGAGGCCAGGATATAGTCCGTCTTGTTGACACAGACCAGGCAAAAGTTTAATCTAATAAAGTGCTTGGATTTTCCCTTAAAAAGCTCCGGTTAATAAACTATTTGCTCGCCGTTTTTGTATTGGCGGCCATGCTTCTTCTTATCCGTGACGTCATCAGCGCGCCTTTCGCAAAAAAAGGACAGCCCCCTGTGAAAAGAGCAGAGTCCCCCTCGCAAACAACTTTCACCAGGAAAAATTTGATAGAGTACTCGTCTGTTCTCGAAAAAAACCCCTTCGGCCGCCCCGGAAAGCTTTATCCCATCACAGGCGCTCAGTCTGATGACAAAGAAGTCGTCGACATTTCACTCTCAAACCTTATTCTGATGGGTACCGCTGTCGGCTCTGAAAAGCTAAGCTACGCTATCTTCGAAGACCGTGCCCGGCCGCAGGGCGGGCAGGAGATATTCGCTCCGGGAGACAATGTCTTTAATTACGGCGTCCTGAAAAAGATAGGCCGTTCAGACGTGGAAATAGAGCGCAACTCGATGACTTACACGGTATCAATACCGGATATAACTATTGAGTCAGGGAAAGACAGGACACAGCTCGGGGGAACTCCGCAGTCCGGGACCTCTTTTGCCAGAAAGATCGGTGAGAGGGAGTACCTTCTCGACGGCCAGAGAATACAGAAGTCCCTTGAAAACCCCGAGCAGATACTTACCGACGCAAGGCTTCTGCCGAACCTGACAAACGGTAAACAGGAGGGATTCGCAATCAGTGAAGTTGTGCCCGGGGGAATATATCACAGTCTCGGTTTAAAGAACGGAGACATATTATTGCGGATAAACGGCCTCGAAATCTCAAACCCGGAAGTCGCGATACAGGCCATGTCGGCATTGAAGGGGATGAATAACGTCGACCTTGATATAATAAGGAACAAACAGAACATGTCCATGAACTACCGTATAAAGTAAGCCGGTCGGATTGACGAGTAGTATAATATGATTAAAAGAATCTTGAAAAGAAAGGGCTGTCATATGAAATTCGCCGGGGCTTTCTGTCTCGCTGTCCTGCTTGCAGTCGCAAATGTTTCATCCACTTTTTCAGAGGAGAAAAAAGCCGCTGAAAACATCGCCTTTAATTTCATCGACGTCGAGATACCGACGGTCATCAAATTCATAAGTGAGATAACCGGCAACAATTTTATCTTCGACGAAAGGATCAAGGGGAAAATAACGATCATAGCTCCCGCAAAATTGTCCGTTGACGGGTCCTTCTCGCTCTTCACCTCGGTGCTCAGCCTGAAAGGTTATACCATCATCCCGTTAGCGCCGAAGACATATAAAATCATCCCGTCTTCCCAGGCCAAGGAAGAAGGGAGAATATCAACGGAAGAAACCATCCCCGTAAATGAAGCGTATATAACAAAACTCTTTCCCACTCAGCATATCAAGGCTGAAGACACCATACCTTTTCTCCGTCCTGTTGTTTCACGGGACGGACATGTGTCCGCCTTCGGTCCGGGCAATATGCTGCTCGTGGTCGATTCGGCAGTCAACATCGAAAAAGTCGCTTCAATCCTGAAGCTGATTGACCAGCCCTCCGCCCAGGAAGAACAGGAGAAGATAAACGTCTACTTCCTTGAAAACGCAGACGCCGTCGAACTCGCAAAGGTACTTGAAGGGATAATCAAGACCATGCAGGCCTCTTATAAACTGGCAGGCGCGAGGCAAAGAGGCGCCGCGGGAGCGCCGCCCGACGCCACCCAGCTCAGCATAACCCCGGACAAAAGCACAAACTCTCTTATCGTAATCGCTCCGCCGTCTGATTACGCGAACATCGCTGAAGTCATCAGCACACTCGACAAGAGGAGGAAACAGGTGTATGTGGAAGCGATGATTATCGAGGCTTCCATAGACAAGCTGAAAGAGCTCGGGGCCAAATGGAGGGCAGCCCTGAGACATAACAATGAGCCCGTCCTGGTCGGCGGCTTCGGCAGCCTGGATACAACCACCCTTCTTTCCATAGTCAACGGACTCACAGGCTTCACGGCCGGGGGCATGGGGAATTTCTTTGATGTCCCGTTAACGTCCATTTCCCCGACCGGCACTATTTCAAGCCAGACGCTCTCGTCGCCCGGCTTTGCCGCGCTGTTCAGCCTTAACGATTTCAGGGACGCCGTCAATGTCCTCTCCACGCCGCAGATACTCACATCCGATAACGAAGAAGCCGAAATAGTCGTTGGTGAAAACGTCCCGTTTATCTCCAAGAGGGAGCGCGACGTGACAACCACCAACACCGTGCTGAGCTCCATCGAAAGAAAAGATGTGGGCATAACGCTCAGGCTTACCCCCCAGATAACCGAAGGCGATTACGTAAGGCTTGACATATACCAGGAGATCTCG
Organism: Nitrospiraceae bacterium; assembly: GCA_003599505.1. Classification (GTDB taxonomy): domain Bacteria; phylum Nitrospirota; class Thermodesulfovibrionia; order UBA6902; family UBA6902; genus SURF-23. The sequence goes on from QZKO01000040.1 coordinate 15,135, forward strand.
GCAGTTAAAGAGACGACTGAAAGCGTCCTGACTACGGTAGGTCCTACAACGACCAAGCGCTCCACAAAAACTTCAGTTATCGTAAAGGACGGCAGGACCGTCGTTATCGGCGGCCTTATGCAGGAAAGGGATGAAGAAAATATCGCGAAGGTGCCCCTGCTTGGAGACTTACCCATTTTGGGCTGGCTTTTCAAGACCAAAAACGTGTCAAAAAACAAGACAAACCTCCTTGTATTCCTTTCCCCGCATATAGTCAAGGAGTCGGAACATTTATCTACGATAACCGAGAAAAAGCATAAGGAATTTTCCGACCGGGAAAAATTTTACGCCCCCGGAGAGCTGATGGTGAAATTCAGGGAAGACATTTCAAAAGACGCGGCAGTGGGAATTATCACCGGGAAAGGCGCTGCCGTCATAAAATATTATGAAGATATAAACGCGTATCATATAAAACTCAGGCAGGAACAGGAAGTCGAAGACGCCGTAACGGAATTTTCATCACTTCCCGAAGTCCTTTACGCGGAGCCGAATTACAGGATTAAAATAGATAAAAACCCGCCTTCTCCGGTTAAGGATACGGCGCCGGTCCCGGACCAGGGACCATCTTCCCGTGCCGGAGATTTCCAGGTCGCCTTGATAATTGATGATGATAGCGCCTCCCCTCCCCCTGTTGTTACGCTTCCCGCTGTTACGCCTCCTGTTGTTATACCTGATGAAATCCCTTCGCCTGTCATAAATGAAGCGCCTGAACCACAGCCCGTTCATACTGAGAACACAGCGGAGGTCCTTGCGGCGCCCTCAACTGAAACTGCCGGAAAATATCTTGTTCAGGTCGGGGCCTGGCAGAACGCCGGGAACGCGCAGAAAGTTTTTGAGGAGCTCAGGGTTGACTACCCGGAAACTTATGTCGTTGAGGAAGGCCGCTTTGCCAAAGTCAGGATACCCGGCATTATGACTAAACAGCAGGGCTCATCCGTTATCAGGGAGCTGAGGAGAAAGTTTAACCTGAAGCCCATCCTGATTGCACAAAAAATACCTTATGGAAGCTATTGAAGTTATTGCAGATGATGAAATAGAGTTTTCCCTTCTGCAGGACCTGCCCCTTGCTTTTGTAAAAGGCAATATGTTCCTGCCGCTGCGGAGAGAAGACGGTGAATTGATAGCGGCTGTTGCCGACAACCGGGGGGTCTTTGCGCTCAGGGACCTCGCGAGGAGTCTCGATCTGAAGCCCCGCCCTGTCCGCGCTGAAGAGAAAACAATCCTTGACGCCATAAACCGTGTTTACAGCAGGACGAGCAGGATGACTGAAGTCATGGGCGATATCAAAGGGGAAGACCTGTCCAGGGTCGCGACCGAATTTGAGTCGCCCCAGGACCTGCTTGAGCTAACCGAAGAGGCCCCGATAATACGACTGCTCAACGCGCTGCTGATGGAGGCCGTGAAGGAAAAGGCCAGCGACATACACGTTGAGCCTTACGAGAAAGGGCTTGATGTAAGGTTAAGAGTGGACGGCATTCTGCGCAAGGTGCTGAGCCCTCCCAAGATCATCCAGGACGCCCTCGTATCGAGGATTAAAATATTGGCCGGACTCGACATCGCCGAGAAAAGGCTCCCGCAGGACGGGAGGATAAGACTCCTCGTGGGCGGCAAAGACATCGACATCAGGGTCTCAATAATTCCGACCTCCCTCGGCGAAAGAGCGGTGCTGAGACTGCTTGACAGACAGGCGGGCGTCCTGAGCCTTGAGATGCTCGGGCTCTCGGACTCGGTCCTGACTTCATTTAAAAATGCCCTTTCCAGACCCAACGGAATAATCCTGGTAACAGGCCCCACCGGTTCGGGAAAGACCACAACGCTTTATGCCTCCCTTCTTAAACTGAATACTGAAGAAAGAAATATCATCACCGTTGAAGACCCTGTCGAGTACCAGTTGAGCGGCATCGGGCAGATGCAGGTCAATCCGAAAATAGGCCTGACCTTCGCCGCGGGACTGAGGTCTATCCTGAGACAGGACCCCGACATTATGATGGTTGGAGAGATACGAGATATTGAAACCGCCGAAATCGCGGTGCATGCCTCTTTGACAGGACATCTGGTGCTGAGCACTTTGCACACGAACGACGCGCCGAGCGCTTTGACGAGGCTGATCGATATGGGGATAGAGCCGTTTCTCGTGGCGTCATCCCTTGTATGCGTGCTCGCTCAAAGACTGGTGAGGGTAATCTGTCCCCTCTGCAAAGAACCATATACGCCGTCCAGGCAGGAAACAGACTACCTCGGGATTACTCCCGCCCCGCCGCTTCTCTACCGGGGAAAAGGCTGTGATAAATGTCTTGGAAAAGGTTACAGCGGGAGGACCGGGATTTACGAATTCCTTGAGATCACTCCCGACATCAGGGCCATGATCGTGGAAAGGAAGGACGCCCAGGTCATAAGGAGGACTGCGGCGTTGAAATCAGGATTCACGACCCTGCAGAAAAACGCGATCGATAAAATCATCAAAGGAGTAACAACCGTAGAGGAAGTTTTAAGGGTAACGCAAAAGGACGCTGAAGAGTAATGCCTGTTTTCAAATATAGAGGCTACGACCCCAGGGGTTCCGCTACCGAAGGCGTTATAGAAGCGGACGGTCACAGAGACGCGGCCATAAAGATAAAGGCCAAGGGGATCCTTCCGAAAGAGATCAGTGAAGAAGCCTCTGCATACAAAAGAAGCCTGTTCAGGAAATTTTCTCCTCTCGTCCTCGCGGGCATCACAAGAAGCCTGTCGATACTACTCTCTTCAGGCGTCCCTCTCCTGGAGGCCGTAAGCGCGATATCATCCGAGCAGAAAGGCATGTGGAGAGGCGTCCTGACAGACCTCAAAGACAGGGTTTCAGGGGGCTCGTCCCTTGCGCGCGCCATGCAGGCGTATCCGGAAATCTTCCCGGATTTCTACACAGGCATGATATCCGCCGGAGAAAGCAGCGGAGCGCTGACGGAAGTCCTCCTGAAGCTCGCTGATTTTTTAGAGACCGAAGCCGGCGTTAAAAACAAGGTCCAGACCGCCCTCGTATATCCGGTCTTCATGGCTTGTGTGAGCGTCTTCATCGTAATGTTCCTCTTCACGTTCGTCATTCCGAAGATAACGAAGGTGTTTGAAGAGACCTCGGCCGCCCTGCCCCTCGCTACAGTCGTCCTCATCCGGATAAGCACGGTATTCAGGGATTTCTGGTGGCTCCTGCTGCTGCTGACCGCGGGCGCTGCCGCGTCTTACAGATGGGTCCGGAAGAACAAGAGAGAAATAATAGACGGCATCCTGCTTAAAGACCCGACCGGCATATTGACCGGACTCTACATGCTGCGCTTTACCATGACAATGTCATTCCTCCTTTCAGGAGGCCTGCCGATTTTAAAAACCCTTCAGTTGACGTCAAGGGCGACCGGCAATGTGGTCCTGGAAAATAAACTCCTGTCGGCGCGGGACCTTGTCTCACAGGGGGCCAAACTCTCATCCAGCCTCGAGGGCTTCCCTCCGACTCTCCTGCAGATTATCGCCACCGGAGAGCAGACCGGGAAGCTCGCTGAAGTCCTGAACAAGACCGCCGGCTCTTACGAATCGGAGTTTGAGAGAAAACTCCAGAGGGCGATCAGTCTGCTGGAGCCGGTCCTCATCCTGACTATGGGGCTGATTGTGGGATTCATCGTCGTCGCGGTGCTCCTGCCTATATTCGAGATGAACCAGATAGCGGGATAGAGGCGGCGCCACAAATGAGATCGGCGCTCCTGATAACCAGGATTAAGCGTTCACTAAGGAACATGTCCTGACGCCCCGGTCGAAATCTCTAATCCGGTATATGGACCCGTGGTCGCCGCCTGCATAAAATATAATACATTCTTAGCCGTGAATCAATACTTTTTTTATTCCTTTTTTATTTCTTCTTTCCCTCTTTGGCCCTGGTAATAAGCGGCCATCTCCCTTTTTTAGTCTTCCTGAAATGCTCCAGAAGCATCTCCGCCTCATGGAAAGGGAGCGTCACGAATGAAAATTTCTCAAGGACCTGGATTCCCTTTATCTTATCTTCCCTGACGCCGCATTTCTCCCGGATAAAATCCACCAGTTTCTTCGGCGTCAACCCGTCCTTTTTCCCTTTTGCCACAAACAGCCGCGTCCTGCCTTTGTTGTCGACGGACGTAACATCTTCGATTTCAGTGTAGCTCTTCTCATCAAATTCTCCGTGAAAGGCGTATTGAAGGAGGGCCGCGAGTATCTCGTCCGGAGAATTGCCAGACAGCAGGTCCCTTGACATTTCAAGGTAATTATCCTGGAGCTTCGAATTCACGATTTCCGCAAGCTCCGACTTGATCCTCTGCTTCTTCGTGTTGATAACGTCCTTCACCTTCGGCAGGGTCGCCCTGCGGATGTCCGTTTTCGCGCTCTTTTTTATGTACTGCAGTTTCCTGTACTCTTCAGGCGTGACGAACGTGATGGCAGTGCCCTCTTTGCCGGCGCGCCCGGTCCTTCCGATCCGGTGCACGTATGATTCAGGGTCCTGCGGAAGCGCGTAATTGATGACATGCGTCAGGTCCCGGACGTCAATCCCCCTGGCGGCGACGTCCGTCGCGACAAGGATATTCACCTGACGTTTCCTGAACTTGTTCAGTATCTTCTCCCTCTGGCCCTGCGACAGATCGCCGTGAAGGGCGTCGGCGTCATAGCCGCGGTCGATAAGATGGTTAGCGACGGTCTCAGCGTCGATCTTGGTCCTGCAGAAGATGAGCCCGTAAAACGATTCTTCAATGTCGATTATCCTGCAAAGGGCCTCGAATTTGTCCGACGGGGACACCTCGAAATAAATCTGGTCTGTCTGACTGACGGTAAGATTTCCTTTTTGCACACCCATCAACTCATAATCGCCCATGTGCCTTTCGGCAATCCGCATTATTTCCCTGGGCATAGTGGCTGAAAACATCATGGTCCTCTTATCAGGGTTGGTGTTCTCCAGTATCTTCGTGACATCTTCGAGAAAACCCATATTCAGCATTTCATCAGCCTCGTCCAGCACCAGGAAAGATATCTCTCCCAGTCTTAATGTGCGCCGCTCAAGATGGTCTATAATCCGGCCCGGGGTGCCCACCACGACATCAACGCCTTTTTTCAGGCTTCTCAACTGCATGTCAATCGACTGCCCGCCGTAAATCGGGACAATGCTCAGCTTTTTCTTCCCTTTCAGGGAATTGATTTCCTCCGCCACCTGAATGGCAAGCTCCCTCGTGGGAGCGAGAACAAGCGCCTGGACGTTTTTAACGTTCTCCCTCAGGAGCTCGAGGATCGGCAGGCCGAACGCGGCGGTCTTGCCCGTTCCGGTCTGGGCCTGTCCTACGATATCCTTTTCTCCGGCGAGAATTACCGGTATAGTCTTTGCCTGGATCGGAGTGGGTTCTTCATACCCCTTCCTTTTCAGGACTTTCAATGTATCTTCGGTCAATCCCAAATCTTCAAAAGATTTCATCTCGCGATTTGCTTCCTTTCTTTAATACCGTTACTCAATATTCGCGGGCTGAAGCCCGCGGCTGTAAGGCAACAACCCGGAAAGCGTTGCTGTTTGATTTTAACAGATAATAGTTGAAGAAGAGTTGCGCTAACAGACTTTATCATATCCATTCCTCTATTAGCAATTGGAACAGCATGAAAGTTGATAATTCTTTAAGGGTATTTTAGACTAATTCTGATTACTCGCTGATAGAGAGAATATGCGCATATTTCAAAAAAGATTCAAGATTCAAGATTCAAGACCGGGAAAGTCCGGCTTCACCCTCGTCGAGCTCATGGTAGTCCTGATTATAATCGGCGTCCTCGCGGCCCTCATCGCGCCGCGCCTTATCGGAAGGCTCGATGAAGCAAAGGTCACCGACGTTAGGGTCCAGATAAAAAATTTTGAAACGGCACTGAGGCTTTTCAGGGCCGACAACGGCTTCTACCCTTCCACGGAACAGGGACTCGATGCGCTAATCTCACAGCCACTCATAGGTCAAATCCCTGAAAACTATAAACAGGGAGGATACCTTGAGAAAAAAATTATCCCGAAAGATCCGTGGGGCCGTGAATACATTTATATCTCGCCGGGCGACAGGGGTGAATACGAAATTATAACATACGGAAATGACGGACAGCCGGGCGGAGAAGGATATGATGCGGACATCACAAATTATGACCTATAAGTCATATAAGTCGCATACATCAAAATCCGGCTTCACACTCTTTGAACTTGCAGTGGTCATTTTCATCATCTCTCTCACCACCGCCCTGGTAATGCCGTCTTTCTGGGACACGGGCGAAAGGGCGTTGAAATCCGAGGCAAGGCATATAGGCGGCGCCCTGAGATATGTCTATGACGAAGCCGTGGGGAAAAAGCGGACCTACGCTTTCAAAATCAATCTCGATGAAACCGTCTGGGGCTTTGAAAGCCTGAATGAATCCCGTACATTTCATCCCGGAAAAGACATCATATTCAAGGACGTCTTTATCCCGTCACACGGCGAAATCCTGGGCGGCGAGGTCACTATTGAGTTCGGGCCTCTCGGACCTGAAGAACCATTCACCATACACCTTATGAAGGACGAGAAGGAATATACCGTCATCTTTAACCATCTAAACGGCAGGGCAAAGATATTTGAAGGATACGTACTTTAAAAATTCAAGATTCAAAATTCAAGACTCAAAACTCAGGATTCAAGGTTCAACACCGGGAAATTCCATAATTTTGAATTTTGAATTTTCAATTTTGAATTCCCGCAAAGCGGGGGCCGGGTTCACCCTCCTTGAGATCATGATCGCCCTTGCGGTTATCGGCATGACCCTGGTGACGGTCCTGCATACGGTCAACTATCACACGAGCATCTCAAACGAAAACGCCGCCGTAACGCAGATGACCCAGCTCGCGAAAGAGAAGCTGTTTGAACTTGAAACAAACCCCGCAAGCTCTTCAGGCAGTTTTGAAGGCGCTGATTTTACCTATGAAAACGTCATCACCGAAACAGAGATCCCTGGAATAGTCGAAGTGAAAACCACAGTAAAAGGACAAGGTAAAGAAGTCGCGCTTAGAGAACTTGTTATCAGGAAGGCTGACTGACATGCTTACCGGGTTCAAGATTCAAGATTCAAAACTCAAGATTCAAGATTCAAGACCGGAAAAGTCCTCAATTTTGAATTTTGAATTTTTAATTTTGAATTCCCGCAAAGCGGGAGCCGGTTTTACTCTTATCGAAATACTTATCAGCCTGACTCTTCTGACCATTGTTCTGGGAGCGGTTTACAGTTCATTCTTCTCGGTCCGGAACGTGCTTGACAGGTTCGATAACGTGTCCCTGAAATACCATGAAGCGCGCACGGCCCTCGACATCATGAGGCGGGAGATTGAAGGCGCGGTACTGAAAAATCCCCCGGATTCCGAAGATGATAATTATGATGTAAAGAACAGGACCTCGTTCATAATAAAAGACAGGGACATTCTTGGAAAGGACGCTTCGGAACTCGAACTGACGGCTTTCTCCTTCAAAGGAAATTCGGTAAATACGATTTCATACGCCGTCGAGGAAAAAGAAAACAAACTGAACCTGATAAAAAAAGAAGGCCCCTTCGGCATTCAGTCCGGAGAATACTCAATGGACCTGATCGAGGGAATAGAAGGGTTTACCATTGAAACCCTGTTTAATAATCAATGGGTCAGGACCTGGAACGCCTCGGATACGGACAAATTGCCCGAGGTCGTAAAGCTGAGCATAGAATTTGACGACAACGGCAAAAAGGTAAGGCTTGTGGAATACGCCCGGCCGAAAATCAGGGAGAAGCCGTGAACACACAGAACACAGAGCACAGAGCACAGAGCACAGACAATGCAGGCTCGGCCCTGATAATCACGCTCCTGATTGTAACTATTCTTGTGGCCCTTGTTGTGGAGTTTGCGTATGAAGTGTATATCGATACCACCAGTCTGAGTAACTGGGAAAACGCGCAAAAGGCCTCTCTCATCGCTAAATCAGGCCAGGCCCTCAGCGCGAGATATTTAGCGGAATTAAAAGACAGGAAATACACCGACATCGGAGAATTTACCATGCCGGTTGAAAAAGACCTCGGCCCCAACACGCAACTTATCCTAAGATTGGAAGATGAGAATGCAAAATTTAACATCAACAGTATAATATATGCTGAGAACGGCAAGACAAACGATAAGGCCCTTTTGTCATTACAAAGGCTGCTTGAATATCTTGAGATGGATACAAAACTTGCTTTGTCGATCGCAGACTGGATAGACCCTGACAGCGAGCCGAGGCTTCCGGACTCGGAAGACAACGCGAAAAACAGTCATCTCTGGAATATTGAAGAGCTTAGAACTGTTCCTGGAATAGAAAAAAGCATCTTCGATAAAATCAGCCCGTTCATAACGGTTTTTGGAGATAATTTGATAAACATAAATACGGCCAGGCTGCCTGTGATAATGAGTCTCAGCGGCGATATAACGGAAACGCTCGCAGAACAGATTATCGCTTACAGGGAGTCCTCACCGTTTGAAAACAGAACGTATGTGCAAAGGGTTTCAGGGATGGAATCAATAGGAATAACGATTAACGATAGAATTACAGAAAAAAGCTCCAGCTTCAGAATTACCTCCAGGGCCACGGTAAACGAAATAACAAGAATCGTTGAGAGCGTTACAGACACCTCAAACAAGATCTATTTCTGGAGAGAAGGATAATGAAGACCGGGTTTATTGACTGGACCGAAGGGCAGATAAATCTGTACGTCTTTGATCAGCAAAACCACGTCGACACATTGTCCGTTCCGGTGGAGGGTGAATTGACCGCGTCCGCGCTGACGCCTCTCCTCAAGTCCGGCCTGGACCAGATGTATTTAAGCCTCCCCCTGCAGTTCCTGACCCTGCGCGAGCTGACCTTCCCGTTTTCCGACAAGGCCAAGATCAACGACACCCTTCCCTTTGAGCTGGAGGGGCTGCTGCTCGGCAGCGTAGGCGATTACGCGATCGACCATATTATTGCTGAAACCCTTGTCAGCGGTAGCAGGGTCCTGGCAGCCTGTATTGAAAAAACAAGGCTGCGCGCCATCATAAATTCTTTTCTCTCCGCCGGACTTGAACCGAAGGTAATTACCTCATTAGACCTGCGTATTTCCGGAGGGGACATCGGAAAGCTTGCCGAAGGCGGATTCCCTGACAGGGAAACGCGTGAGGAGGCCGCGGAACGTGAGGAGGCCGCGGAAAAGGAAATCCTGGACCCTTCAATAAACCTCAGGCAGGATGAGCTTGCTTATACAGGCGATATCGAGCGTATGAAAAAAGTCCTCCGGGTAACGGCATCTCTCTTGCTGGCCCTGACGCTCATTCTCGGCGCGCACTCGGCTTTTAAATTCGTGCTCCAGAAAAAAGTGAACAAGGACCTTGCAGGTGAGTTGCATTCCATCTATCGCGGCGCCTTCCCTGAAGACAAAAAGATAGTCGACCCTGTGAAACAGTTTCAGGGCAACCTGTCCGTGCTGCGGGAGAAGAAATCCCTGCTCGGCGGAATGCCCGCGCTCGATATTCTTAATAACATCGCGGTCCTGAAAAGCCGGGACAGCACGCTGAACGAATTCAGCGCCGACGGGAAAAATCTGATCATCAAAGGCACCGCTTCTTCTTTTGAAGAAGTTGATATACTCAGAAACGCGTTATCAGCGAAATTTGAAGGCGTCAAGGTTGTAAGTTCAGACGCCACTATAGACAAAAAAGTCAATTTCACCATCCTCATGCAGGAAAAGAAGTTATGATAAGACCGGTGCAAAAAATATTGTCGTTCGACAGGACCATATTAATATTATCGGTCCTTGTCATATTGACCGTTGCCCTGACTGTCATGTTGTCCATTTACGCGGGCAACCTTGAAAAAACAAACAGCGCCCTGAAATCCCGCGTTGCTGATATGCACTCGCTCAAGGAAGAGCTCGCGGGAATAAAAGGCTTTGTCGAATCAAAGGAAAAGAAAATCGGCCTGGCCAAAACCGGCGGCATTGTCCCGGCGCTGGAGCAAATCCTCGCCTCCCTCGGCATGAAGGCAAAGGTGATCAAGCCGCTGGATAAAAACAAGGTTAAAGATTATATTGAAGAAGACGCGGAGCTTGAGATACAGGACGCCGACCTGAACAGCGTCGTCAACCTGTTATATAAAATCGACAACGCGCCGGCGCCGTTCAAGATAAAGAATGTCATGATAAGAACCGCCTTTGATAATCCGGACAGGTTCATTCTGAAGATGACCGTGTCACTGATTGGAAAAGGATGAAAATATTCCGCAATATTTTTTTTCTGCTTGCTTCCATCCCGCTGTTCATCATCCTCGTCTGGCTCTTTGCCGTACCGGATAATCTCCTTCAGGACAAGATAGTGGAATCGATATCCGGCGCAGACCGGACCAACAATATAAGCGGGAGCATAACAGGTTTTAAAAAAGGACTCTTTTTCAGTGCTTACATGGAGTCCCTTGAAGTAGCGCTTGATGGAATGCCTGCCCTGACAATAACCGGACTTGAGTGCTCATTTAATCTCCGGAAGCTCCTTGAAGGAAAAGTTACACTTTCCATAAAAGGTAAAATCGGAAGCGGTGATATAAGCGGCCTGCTGACATATCCGGCTGAAGCTGAAATAAATGTAGACCGGGCTGATTTCAATGCCATTCCGTATCTTTCCGCTCTCGGCATTAAAAGTGATGGATATGTTTCCGGCGACATTTCCATAAAAGGCCCGGAAGCTCATATAACATTCAATATCCCTGACCTGGCGATTACAGAAGCCCATTCCAT